>JBGQCL010000657.1:0-5934 GCA_041495365.1 Kofleriaceae bacterium
CGCGCGGTGACCGCGTTGGGCGCCGACATGGGCCATCGGCAGCTGCCGGGGGTTTGTACGGACGGTGCGCCGGAAACCGTCCGTACGGAGCTGCCGTGCCGAGGCCGACCGCGCCGGCGCCATCCGCGACGCCTCGCGGGGCCCCGGGCTCGGCATGCCGTCCGGCGATATCGCGCCCCTGTCCACCCGCGGCGCGCGGTGACCGCGTTGGGCGCCGACATGGGCCATCGGCAGCTGCCGGGGGTTTGTACGGACGGTGCGCCGGAAACCGTCCGTACGGAGCTGCCGTGCCCGCCGGCCGGCGCCTACCAGCCTGCCGCACGGCGCTTCGAGCTGCGGCTCACCGCCGGCCAGCGCGATAGCTGGCGCGCGATCGCGACTCGCCAGGGGGTGAGCGTCGCCGACCTGGTGTGCGTTGCCGGACCGCGAGGCGGCCGATGAGCACGCCCAAGATCGCCGATGCGCTGCGCACGCTCGCGCGAGAACTCCCATCGGCGCTCGAGCTCCTCGCATCGGAGCTTGAGGCGCGCGCTGCGGTACCCACCGCCCCAGCAGCCATCGAGATGGTGTCGATCGCGACGTTCGCGCGCGAACACTCGCTCAACCCCGCCACGGTCCGCCAGATGGCCAAGGACGGCCGGATCGAGGCGGTCCGGATCGGCAAGCGGCAGTGGCGCGTGCGTCGTGACTCACCGATCCAGCCGATCCGACGCGAGGAGCGCGCGGCGAGCGGTAGGGAGTTGGCGATCGAGCGTGCGCGCAAGCTCGCCGCGAAGCTGGCAGGCGGTTCGCGATGAGCGCCTCGGTCAAGGCCGGCAGGGCCGTCGAGGAAATCGAGGCGACGGTGGCGAGCACTGCGGCCCGTGTCGCGAGTGACTCGCAGGATGGCGAGACCGTGGCGGATCCCTTCCAGGCCGAGCTTGAGCGCGCACTGGTGGACGTGCGCGCCGCGCTCGGTACTGACAAGGCCAAGAGACGCACGCCGCTCTTTGGTGTCGACGCGGCGCACCTACTCTGCGAGGAGTTTCCGCAAACGCAATGGCTCGTGACCGAGCTCATCACGCGCGGCGGAACCGCTGTGATCGGCGGACTTCCGAAGGCCGCGAAAAAGACGTGGCTCGCGACGGAGATTGCGACAGCGGTAGCGACGGGAACCAAGGTGTGCGGCGAGTTCATCTCCGAGCGCGGAGCCGTCCGCTACTTCTACGCCGAGGACACACGGCGCCAGATCCGCAACCGGATCCGTGCGCTACTCGCGGGCGCCGATCGCAATATGCCCGTCGGGCGCCTGCATCTCGAACCGCGCGGTTCGTTCATCGATGTGATGCGAGACGAAGAACTCGCGTGGATCATCGCGTCGTGTCGGCGTGGCGGACAGCTAGATCTCCTCGTGCTCGATCCGCTCCGTGACATCCACAGCGGCGAGGAAGACAAGAGCGACAGCATGCGCGAGGTCATGCGCCGGCTGCGACTCCTCGGCGAGATCCTCGGCTGCACGGTGCTCGCGGTGCACCACGCCGGCAAGCCGAGCGAGGCCAACGCAAAGCGCGGCGGCGGGCAGCGGCTGCGGGGCTCCGGCTCGATCCACGGCTCTGTCGACTCCGGGATCTACTTCCTGGAGTGCAATGGCGATGGCGTGAGCACGTTCAAAAACAAGGTGGAGTCCGAGATCAAGGGGGCACGGTCCGCGGGAACCTTCACGCTCGATTTGAAGATCGAGGATGACTCCTCTGGCGAGGCGGTTCGCGCGACCTGGAAGGTGAGCCGCGACGCAGGCGAGCCGAAGCCTTCCAAGGAGCAGGCCGAGGCCGCTGAGGCCACCGAGATCGCCCAGGATGCGGCCGATGACGACCTGGTGTTGGGGTTCGTCCGCATGCTGGCCATGCGGGGCGAGCACCTGTCCAAGACCGCGCTGCGCGACTACGACGAGGCCCCGCTCGGCGAAAGGCGCATGCGGCCCGCGCTGGACAGGCTGATCGAATCGGGACGCCTCAAGATCATCAACCGCAAGATCCGAATTCCTGAACCGGAGAAACACCGTGCGCCGTAATCGGGACATTCGGGACATTCCGGGACAAATCGGGGACACGTCCCAACCGGGACACCGGGACGTCGGGACGCGCGCCTTTATAGGCGCCGTCCGGGATGTCCCGACCCGGGCCGACCCGGACCGCACCAGGTTGCAGCTGTGCCTCATGGGCGACCGCTGCCCGATCCCGACGGGTGATCGCGGCGCCCTCGGGTGCTCAACCCGACGCCGCACCTGTGGAATCGCGCGGTTAATGCATGCTCGGTCGCTACTTCACTCGCTGCAGCGACACGCGATCTCGGCCTCCGTAGCGTCGTCGGCAAGGAGGTCACCCGAACCATGATCAGGAGCAACAGCCCGAGAGCCGTACCGATGCTCACGTCCATCGCGGGAGGTGCCCCGTGAAGCGCAAGGCGACCGCGAAGCGGCCATCGCCTGACAACCGACGCGCGCTACCGCCGCCGCGGGCGACCTTCGACTACGACGGCGTGCTCGACGTGTTGCGCGACAACCTCGGGCGCGCCGACGCCATGGTCACCCAGGCGGACGAGGTGATTGTCCAGCTGTGGAGCGGCGGCAGCAGCAACGGTGACAGCCTCACCCGCCGCCGGAACCACGTCAGCTACCTCCTCGAAGCGGCCCGCCTCGCAGTGCGAGCAGCAATGCACGCGGGCGATGAACTCGACCTGCACCGGGGGCGCGGGTGATCGACATCGAGGCGCAGCTCGGCGATCTCCGGATCGCGATGTCCGAAGTGGACGTCCTCGCGGCCATGACCAAAGTGACCTACGACGAAGCGGACTGGACCGAGCCGGATACGGCTGTCGTCGAGGCGATCGCCACCCTGCTCGGGTTGATCGAGAAGTCGTCGTTCGCAGCCATGGGCGCGTTCTACCGGCTGCAGAGAGTGGTGGCAGACGCGCAGCCCGCACCGCCGGGCGAGCCGCGGACCGACAAGGGCGAGGGCATGTCCGCCGAGGACGCCGCGATCATCAGGCGCATCCGTACGCGGTGCCCTGACCGCCGCTTCGACGGCGGCACCGACGAGGAGCTGATCGAGCTGTTCAAGCGCAACAAGCGGGTGTTGAACCGCAGCGACGAGGACGTGATCGCGGCGATGACGCACCCCAGGTAGGTGCCGACGGATGCCGGGCCGACGAAAGCCACGACGTTCGTGCTTGATGCGTGCACCGCGGCGAACTACGATGCAGTGCAACGCGATGGCGATCGACGACGAAACGGCGGTGTGACAGATGGAGAAGACAGCACAGACCACGATCCGCATGACCGCGGCCGAGCGCGAGGCGTGGGAAGCGGCTGCGAAGGCCGACGGGCGCACGCTGTCGGCGTGGATCGTGCGGCGCTGCAACGGTGAGCCCACGATCGCGCCGGTATTGTCCGTGCGGCGCGAAGCTCGGAAGCGACGACCCAAGCGAAAGGCGCGATGATGGGAGTCTACAGACGCGGTAGCAAGCTCTGGATCCGGTTCCGCGATGCGGCCGGCAAGTGGCGCGACTCCTCCACGGGCTTCGATGTGGGTCAGGAGCAGCTCGCGCAACTCATGCACGATGAGACCGTGGCGCGCGTCGCGGCGGCGACCCGCACCGTCAAGCACGCGCCGGCCCGCGGCCTCACCGTGCGCGCGTTCGTGGCCGAGTGGCTCCCCAAGCGTCGCGAGCGTGGCCTGGATTGGAAGGCCGACGAGGGCCGACTCAATCGCCACGTGCTGCCCCACATCGGAGATCTGCCGATCGCCGAGGTACGCGCACGCCACCTGGTCGACATGTTCCACAAGTTGCGGACCGACCCGAATCTCAACCTCGCGCCGAGGTCGATCTACAACATCTACTCCGTGGTCTCGGCCGTGTTCCGCGATGCCAAGCTCGCCGACCTCATCGAGCAATCGCCGTGCGTGCTCGACGAGCGCCATCTCGGACCGCTGATCGACAAGGATCCCGAGTGGCGCAGCACCGCGGTGTTCACGCACGAGGAAGCCGAGACGATCATCTCCGACGCCAGGATACCGCCCGATCGCCAGATGGCCTACGCGATAGAGCTCCTCGCTGGCGTGCGCCCGGGGGAAGCCTCGGCGCTGCGCTGGCGCCACTACGATCCGACGGTGCGCCCGCTCGGCAAGCTCTTGGTGGCGAAGTCGTACAGCACCCGCGTCGGCGAGAAAACGACAAAGACGGACGCGGTCAAGCACGTGCCGGTTCATCCCACGCTCGCCGCGATGCTCGCCGCGTGGAAGCTCGGCGGGTGGGCCGCGATGATGGGCCGTGCACCGGGCCCGGACGACCTGATCGTACCGCTGCCCCCGGAGGCTGCCGAGCGGCGTTACAAGCGCAAGGGCGAGCCGTTCAGGACCACCTACTACTCGGGCAAGTGTTGGAGGAAGGACGACCTACCAGCGCTGGGCTGGCGGCATCGGCGCCACTACGACATGCGCGCCACGTTCATCACGCTCGCGATCGACGATGGCGCGGATCCCGACGTGCTCGAAACCCGCGTGACGCACACGAGGAAGTCGCGCAGCGCGTTCGACGGCTACAATCGGGGCCTGCAGTGGGAGCGAACGTGCGCCGAGGTCTCGAAGCTTCGCATCACCCGCGGCGGCCGGAGCTCGGCGGCCGAGCAGCCGATCGCGGCCGGATCCGGGGGTGATCCGCTGCGGTTCGCTGCACTGCTTGCAAGCAGCGGAAATGGCGACGAAAAAACTGGCCGCTCAAGGGGTCCCAGACCTGGAGCGTCCTGTCCGCCGACGCCGAGACCACGCGCCGACCGTCTGGCGTCACCGCGCACGCATTCACCCCGTTTGCGTGCCCAACCAAGTCGCGCACCAGCGCGGGGCTCTCGCGCGTCACGGCGTGACGCACACGCAGAAAGCCAACGTCGTCCGGAACCCGCAGCTGTTCGTCGAGCTCGTCCGCGCTCCAGCCGGACCGCCGCAGACGATTCCACACCAGCCCCGCCGTTGCCTTCGGCGCGGCGCTGAGCCAATGCGAGTCTCGCCGCAGCGCCCGGGCCAGGTCACCCAGGCGCCGCGTGATCGCTGCGTCGTCACTCGCCCGGCAGCGCTCGGCGATCCGCGCGATATCGACCTCGGTCTCGTGCACCCCCAGCTCGCGACACTTCGCCTCGACAAAGCTCATGTCGCCTGCGAGTCGCCACGCATCCGCCCAGTCGCCGGCCTCGGCGCGATGGATCAGCGCATGGCGCAACGCGTACCGCCGCGCGTCTCCTTGCCCGGACGCTGGCCACGTTGCGTACCGTCGCGCCAGCGCTCGATGATGCGCGCGGAGCGCGTCGTCTCCGATGGTCTGTGCGACGTATCCGCGGATCGCGTCGTGGTGCAGCCGGTACTCGAGTTGCCCTCCCGGCCGCTGGGTCTCGACGAGCAGCTCCTTCGCCGCGCGCACCCACGTCCGGCGCTGCGGGTCGCCGCCCCAATCAGCCACCGCGGCGATCTCATCGAGCGTGAGCGCCTCGCGAGCGGCGCACAGGATCCCGAGGCCCGCCACGACCGCCGGATCCGCCGCGACGCGCGCCCACGTCTTCTCGATCAGCGCGGCGAGGCCCCGCGGGATGTCCTCCACGCGACGCTGTTCGCGCGGCAAGACCGCCAGCCGCTTTCGCAGCTGCACGGCGTGCTGCACGTTGCCGCCCGCGCGGGCTACGGCCTTGTCGACAAAGCGTGCATCGAGGTGGAGCGGCTCGCTTTGGCGGCGCCCTTGGACGGATCCAGTTTCGGCGGCGGCGTAGATCCACGCGTGAGACACGCGGCGGCGGGATAGTGATCCACTCGCACGCGCCGTCTGGATCCCCTCGTCGGGTGTAACCCCTTCGTCTGGATCCCTGCTTGTGGATCGGATGGATCTTCTGGCTCGGCCCGAACGGTGCTACGC
>JBGQCL010000658.1:0-5921 GCA_041495365.1 Kofleriaceae bacterium
CGGGCAGGCGTTCGCCCGCGTCGTCACGGTCACCCGGCGGACCTCGACCCCGTCGCTCGTGCTCGCCTACCAGCTGTACGGATCGGTCGACCAGGAGCTCGACGTGATCGCGCGTAACCGCGTGCGTCACCCGGGGTTCATCGCCGGAGACCTGCGCGTGCTCAGCGAGGTAGGGTGAAGGGATGAAGCTGCGAACCGCGCGCAAGCTGGCTGCCCGGGGCTGGTCGCGGTGCACCCGACGCCAGCACGGGCGGGCCAGCATCGCCCTCGAGCGATCATGGCTCCGTGCTGCACGTGCGGCCTACGGCGGTGGCGGGCGCGGACATCCGGCGGTGCCCCGTGGCCGTTGACATCGCGCTCATCGTCAACGGCCGGCGGTACAAGGGGTTCACGTCGATCCGCGTGACGCTCTCCATCGAGAGCCTCTGCGGCTCGTTCGCGCTCGAGGTCAGCGATCGCTGGGGCGGACAAGAGGACCCGCTACCGATCGTCGAAGAGGACGAGTGCGAGGTGCAGATAGGCGGCAAGACGCTGATCACCGGGTTCGTCGACAGCGCGGACATCGCGGTCTCTGGCAGCTCGCGCACGCTGTCGATCACCGGCAAGGATCGCGCGGCGGCGATCGTCGAGTGCTCAGCCGTCCTGCAGGGCGGCAGCGCGATCGCGACGCCGGCCGCGAAGGAGTCGCCCTCGTTCGACCCGACGAAGCACGGCAAGGACTCCGCGAAGTACACGTTCGCGAATCTCGACGTGGTCGACTTCGCGCGCCAGGTCTGCCGGCCGTTCGGGATCCCTGTGAGCGTGCAGCCGGGGCTCTCGTTCAAGCCGGTCGCCAAGATCGTCATCTCGCCTGGCGACAAGGGGTGGGACGCGCTCAAGCGCGTGGCCGAGACCGCGGGCGTGCTCGTGATCAGCGACGGGCGCGGCGGCATCCGGATCACCCGCGCCGGTACCGCGCGCGCGACCCAGCTCACCGAGGGACACAACATCCTGAGCGGCTCGGTGAAGCGCGACGCGACGAACCGCTACCGGACCTACGTCGTCTCGACCCAGATGCCGGGCACCGATCAGGCGTCGGGCGCGGCGACGCAGATCGAGGCATCGGCAACGGACGAGGACGTGCGGCGCGCGAGCCGGATCCTGATGATCCTGCCGGACAAGGGCTACACCACGGCCCAGGCTCGCCAGCGTGCGGACTGGGAAGCTCGCAACCGCGCCGCGCGCGCCGTGACCGTGACGATCGGCGTGCAGGGCTGGCTCCAGCCGAACGGCGAACTCTGGCCGCTCAACGCGCTCACCCGCGTGAAGGCGCTGCGGGTCGACGGCGACATGCTGATCTCGCAGGTCGAGTACACGATCGGCGACGGCGGGCAGGTGACGCAGATGCACCTCGTGCGGCCCGACGCGTTCGAGCCCGAGCCCACCGCGGTCACGAGCGGGCAGGGCGGGTGGGACGAGCTGCGAGGCGGGGTATGATGTCGACGATGAACCCATTCTCGTTCGGTCCGGACCCGTCCATCACGAAGAAGTGCCCGCACTGCGACACGGCGCTCGAATTCGAGTCGTGCGGTCAGGTCGTCGTCTTCAACGCGCACGACGACGCGTTCTGTCACCTCGCGACACGCGAGCGCGTCCGCATGCTGGAGCAGGTGCTGCTCGGACAGCGGGAAGCCTACGAGCGCGCGATCGAGCGCCAGCGTCGCTGGCTCGACGGTGTGCTCGCCGACGCCGGCCTCCCATCGCTCGAGGAACGGGCGAAGATGGCGGAGCTCAAGCACCTGATGGCCAAGCGGGACCTCGATCCGAACGCGCTCGCCGACCAGTTCAAGGGCCCGTGACCGCCGACGACCTCGCCCAGATCTCGCAGCACCTGCTGCGCCCCGTGCGCGTGCAGGTCGCCAACCTCGTCGCGCGTGCGACGGTCCAGCTGGTCGACGACAGCGGCCAGATGCAGACCCTGCAGCTCGGCGACGTCGCGGGCGGCCCCTACGGCGACTGCGAGCATCTGCAGCCGTACGGGTTCTCGAGCGTGCCGCTCGCCGGCGCGGACACGGCGTGCGCGATCTTCCCGAACGGCGACCGCGGGCACCCGCTGGTCGTCGCGGTGGCGGACCGGAGATCGCGGCCGACCGGCGGCGCCGCGGGGGACGTCACGGTCTACAATGCGGCCGGCGCGCGGATCACGCTGCTCGCGACCGGCGACATCGACATCCACCCGGCGCCCGGCGGCAAGGTGCTGGTGCACGACGGCGGGACCGCTACTGCCGTCGCCACGAAGCAGGACTTGGCGATCCTGCGAGCGGCGCTCTCGACCGCGGCGATCACGCTCGGGGTGGGCGGCGCCGCGACCATCGGTCCGGCCGCCGATGTACTGGTGGCCGCGCTGGTGCCGACCCCGAGCCCGCCGACATGGCCGATCGGGACCAAGGTGCTCGAGGGCGAGTGACAGCGCGGCGTGCGATGCTGGCGGCATGGATGACCTGACGATCGACGTCCGGCGGTGCGCGTGCTGCCAGCTCGACCACCCTGGGCTGGTCGCGGTGCCTGACCCGCACGGCGCTCCAGACGCCCGCTACACGGTGCCCGACGACCGGCGGCGAGCTCCTCGTCCGGCGCGCCGACCCGCATCCTTGACCCCCCACGTCGGGCGTGATCCTGACGGGGTGTGCCCTTCACGAGACCCGCGGTCGGCGACCTGGTCACCCGGATCGGCGCCGACCTGCGCGGGCGGCTCGAGGTCTCCGGCCCCCTGCTGCGGCGGGCCATGGCCGACGCGCTCTCGGCGGTCTGGGCCGGCGGCATCCACGAGCTCTACGGGCTCCTCGACTGGTTGAGTCGCCAGCTGTTCGCCTCGACCGCCGAGCGCGAGGCCCTGCTCAGGCAGGCGGCGCCCTACGGGATCTTTCCCGCGGCGGCCACGTTCGCGGCGGGCAACGTCACCGCGACCGGCACGAACGGCGCGAGCATCCTCGCAGGCGAGATCCTCAAGCTCGACGTCGCGACCACCTACCGCGTCGTCACCGGCCAGGTGATCGCCGGCGGGGTCGCGACGCTGCCGGTGGCGGCCGTCCTCGCCGGCGCCGCTGGGAACCTCGTGGCGGGCGCCGCGGTGACCTTCGAGAACCCGATCGCGGGGGTGAACGCCGGCGCCGTCGTGGCGACCGGCGGGCTCACCGACGGCAACGACGGGGACGCGGGCGACGCGGGCACCGAGCGGATCAGGGCGCGCTACACGCTCCGGCTGCAAGAGCCCCCGGCCGGCGGCGCCGATCACGATTACGTCGGGTGGATCCTTGCGACGCCGGGGATCTCGGCGACCCGAGCGTGGGCGTTCGCCAATGAGCTCGGGCTCGGGACCGTGGTCGTCCGATTCGTCGAGGACGGCAACCTGTCGTCGATCTTCCCGAGCGGCGGCGATGTCGCGGCCGCCCAAGCCTACACCGACGGCCAGCGCGGGATCACCGACGCCCCTACCGTGGTCGCGCCAACCGCGCTCGCCGTGGCGTTCACGATCCACCTGGTGCCCGACAACGCGGACACCCGCGCCGCGGTCACCGCCGAGCTGACCGACCTGCTCGCGCGCGTCGCCCAGCCCGGCGACGGCGCCGGCAAGGGCACCGTTCTGCTCTCGCAGATCCTGACCACGATCGGCGACGCGGCGGGCGTCACCGACTTCACGCTGACCGTGCCCCCCGCGAACGTCGTTCCGGCGACGGGCGAGCTCGCGGTGGTCGGCGCCATCACCTGGATCTGATCCATTGGAGTCATGCAATGACCAATTTCATTCGCGACAACACCTCGCCCGGCGATGCAAAGACCGACTACCGCACGACGGCCATCCCGGCTTCGCAGAAGTTCGCGGCCGTCGACTACGAGCGGTTTCGCCAAGCACTGCTCGACATTCAGACCTATCTCCGCAGCGGGCTGCTCGATGGAGCCATCACGACCACGCTAACGGATCTAGATGTGGTGAATAACGGATCGCCGAACGTCGGTCCCGAGATCGACTTGGCCGGCAATCGCGCGCGTTGGTTCATCGGCATCGACGTCGCAAACACCCCCACGTCGCGCGACTTCGTGGTCACTGGCCAGCGCGGCACCTACGCGTTCAACGATGGTGCCACCACGAGCGGATCGCCGACGCTGACCAGCGCGAGCGGCGGAGGTTTCACGACCGCGCTCATCGGCTCAGCGATCAGCGGCTCGGGCATCCCGGACGGGACCACGGTGTTGGCGGTCGGCGGCGCCACCAGCCTAACGATGTCCGCGAACGCGACGGCAACGGCCTCCGGCGTGACGGTCACCATCACCCGGAACACGTCGACCGACCTCATGTACTGGAAGCATCGCGGCGGGCTGCCGGCAACGCTCGGCGTCGGCGTGACGCCGCCCGACGGCCTGGCCCGCCTGCAGGTCTCGCCTTCGGATGAAGAGCCGGCGATGGCAACGCTGCGGCTGCGTCGGGCGTCGGCTCAGACCGGAAGCGTGCTCGCGATTCACGACGCGACGCCGATCGATCATTGGTGGGTCGACAAGGACTATTGGATGTCCGGCAGTCACGGGTTCGGCGGGGCGATCGCCATCAACGCGGATCCCGTGAACCAGCGAGCGATCGGCTTTTCGCCGAACGACAAGAGCATCCTTTACGACTTCAGCTTCCCGGGCGGAAACGTGATGCGCGTGTCGTACCGGACGGGCGGCACCAGCATTCTGGATCTCGGTTCGGATGGCAGCTTCCGTCACCTGTCCACGAAGCTCGGATTCTACGGCGCGACGACTGTCGCCAGGCAGACCATCGTCGCATTGACCGACAGCACGAGCGGAACCGCGAACGACACGCTGCAGGCGATTCCGGACCCGGCGGATGCGCCCGCTAGCGCGGATGCCCTCCGCGACGATCTCGTCGCGAATGCCCTCCCGGCGATCCGCAACGACCTCGCTGACCTCGCCGCGAAGGTCAACGCGATCCGTACCGCGCTGGCGAATCTCGGGCTGGTGCAATGAGCGCGCTCCAAGCACCGCTCGCATCCGACTTCGGCCTCGGTGGTGAGTTCCGCGGATGGGCGACGGCGCCGCCGGCCGATGGACCGTCGCAACATGGCGATCTCCTGTTGAACGCGCTCCCGGCTGCCAACGGCCTTATCGGGTGGGTGTGCGTGGAGGACGGCACACCGGGCGTATGGCGGCCGTGGGGGGCGATCGCGTGAGCGCGCTCGAGGCGCCGCTCGACTTCCCGCTCGGTGGTGGCGGCGAGACAGCCGATGACTACACGGCCATGCTGGCGGCGCTCCTGCCGCCGGGCAAGCTCTGGCGCCTGATCCCCGGGGCGAGCACGCTGTACGCGCTGCTCCAGGGCTGCGCGGACGAGCTCGCGCGTCTGCACGACCGGGCCACCGACATGCTCAACGAGGCCGACCCGACGATGGCCACCGAGCTCCTGCCCGAGTACGAGCGCGACTTCGCGATCGCCGCCGCGCCAACGATCGAGGAGCGGCGCGCCAACATCGCCGCGCGTCGGGTCCGCCGGCAGCGATTCCGCCCGGTCGACTTCCGGCAGGTGCTCGCCCCGCTGCTCGTGCAGGCGCCCGCCGACGTCGTGGTCATCGAGCGCTCGGTCGCGCAGGCCGCCGCGCTCGGCGACGCGCGAGAGATCCGGCGATTCTTCATCTACCGCGACCCGACGCTGCCGGGGACCGCGTTCATCGCCTCGGCACAGGCGCTGGTCGACGAGATGAAGCGCTCGACCACAGCCGGCCACGTCATCGAGTCGATCGCGTTCACGTGCGGCGACGCGCACAGCATCGTCGGGCGCGACATCCTGAAGGCGCCATGACCGCCACCTCGAGCGCCCTTGGCCTCGCGGACCTCGCGCTCACGTGGTCGGCCACGCTCGGCAGCGCCGACCTGTCGATGATCGACCA
>JBGQCL010000659.1:0-5918 GCA_041495365.1 Kofleriaceae bacterium
GCGCGGCGCCGGCGCCGGCCTGGCCAGCTCCGCGAGCCGCGGCACCTCGACGCGGATCTGGCCGCGCTCGACCGGCACCTGCACGGTGGTGCGCCACGCCTCGCGCCCGTCGGCCTGCGCGGCGATCACGTGGTCACCGCCGTCGATCGGCTGGGGCTGATTCCACAGCGCGCCGTCGAGCGGCCGGTCGTCGCAGTTGACCGCCAGGCCCTCGAGGCGGCGGTCGTCGGGCACCACCGCCGTCAGGTACGACAGCTGCGGCTCGATCGCGGCGAGCTGCTGCTGCGCGTACGCGCGCTTGCGGGGATCCTTCACGCGGGCCAGCGCGTCGCGGTAGGCCGCCGACGCCGAGGCCAGCTGGTGATTGTGCTCGCGGCACTCGGCGAGGCGGATCAGCGTCCCGGCGCGCGCGTCGAGCCGGTTGGACTCCTCGTACGCGGCGCACGCCTCGTCGAGCCTACCCTCCGCCATCCAGCGCTCCGCGTCGTCGAACCGCTGCTGCGCGGTCGCGCCCTGCGCGTGCGCGCGCGCACCGACGACCCCCAGCACGACGCTGAACGCGACGCTAGTCGCTGCGATCGATGCGCGGCCGCGCCGCGCTTCCAGCCGAACCTGCATGGTCTCCCCCTGTCGAGTGATGTGCTCCCGCGCCAGGCTTGTGCGGTTGCGCGATGGCGGCATCCACCGCCGGTGGCGGCGGCGGCGCGTCGGCGATCCCGGCGTCGGCGATCGTGGACGCCGGCGCGGCGGAAGCGTCGGGCGCCGGCAGCGGCGCTCGCGCCGGATCGCTCGCGGGCGCCGGCAGCGGCGCGTCCGCCGTCTCGACCCGCTGCCCGCCGTCCTTGCCGCCGCGCCACGACACGATCCCCGCCACCCCCCCGACGAGCGCGAGCACGGCGGTGACCGCGACGGCGACCTGGCGCCGGCTCGGTGGCGCGGAGGTGGACGCCCGCATCCGCGCGCTGGCCTGGCCGCTGGCCTCGCCCAGCGTCGTCGGGTTCGATCGGTTCGTGCCGGACCACGCCGGCGCGGGCGTCGCCGACAGGCCGGGGCCGGGCGTCGGGTTCTGCGCGCCCAGCCCCGGGGTCGCCGCCCGCGCGAAGCGGTCCGAACCCCGCGCCGCGGGGATCACCGCATCGGACGCGAGCAGCGCATGCTCGACCGCGGCGAGGTGCTGGGCGAGCTCGGCCATGGACTGGAACCGGCCGTCCGGTGACTTGGTCAGGCAGCGCTGCAGGATGCCGTCGATCGCGCCCGGCAACCCCGGGACGCGCGACGCCGCGAGCGGCGCCGGCTCGCGCAGGTGCG
Source organism: Kofleriaceae bacterium (assembly GCA_041495365.1). Taxonomy (GTDB): domain Bacteria; phylum Myxococcota_A; class Polyangia; order Haliangiales; family Haliangiaceae; genus JABFXX01. The sequence goes on from JBGQCL010000659.1 coordinate 1,309, forward strand.
CGGCGATCAGGTCGCCCGCGCCGGGGCCATGGAACGGCGGCCGCCCGGTCAGCATCGCGAACATCACGCAGCCGATCGAATAGATGTCCGAGCGATGATCGACGACACTGCTGCCGCTGCACTGCTCGGGAGACATGTACATCGGCGTGCCCATCAGCGCGCCGGTGCGGGTCTTGATCACGCCCGGCTCGTCGCCGGCGAGCTTGGCGATCCCGAAGTCGAGGATCTTCGGCCGCTCGCCACCGGGCACACCCGGGTCCTTGACGATGAAGAGGTTCTCGGGCTTCAGATCGCGATGGACGATCCCCTTGGCGTGCGCGGCGCCGAGCGAGCCGCAGATCAACCGCGCCAGCCGGACGGTCTCGATCACGCCGACCGCGCCGGTCCGCCGCAGCCGCCCGTCCATCGATTCGCCCTCGAGCAGCTCCATCACGATGAACGCGCCGACCTCGGTTTGGTGGCCGAAGTCGAACACCTGGACGATGCCGGGGTCCGCGATCCGCGTCACCGCGCGCGCCTCGTTGAAGAACCGCGCGACGACCTCGTCGCTGGTCGCCAGCGACGGCTGGAGCACCTTGATCGCGGCGGGCCGGCCGAGCAGCGTGTGCTCGCCGAGGTAGACCGTGCCCATTCCGCCCTCTCCGAGCTTGTTCACGACCCGATACGTCCCGACCATCGCTCCCGGCACCAGCACCACCGGTCAACGCTAGCACGGCGCTGCGGGAGTCCGGCAGCACCGAAGTGGTCCTGACGTCAGGCGCGCGTGATCCACATCCGCGGCTCGCGTCGACCATGAGCTGCCGGTCGTTGGGCGACTGGACCCGGCCCGTTCCGACACGCCCCGGCGCGATCCTCGAGTGGCGAGCGGCGCCAGCGGAATTTTCTGGCGATTCCCCCCCGCGACCGCGCCCCAGATCAGGTAGCGTGCGCGTGATGTTCCAAGTTTGAGTCACCCTGAGGCCCGGCGTGTCCGGGTCGCATAACCGAGACCGGTAACTCCCGGCCCTGGCGGTTCGCGCTGCGGGCATCTGGACGCCCGGTCTGGAGAACGCCATGACCTTCGAATACGAGCCGCTCCTCGAGTCCATCGCAGCCAACGCCGCCCAGCGCGCCGCGAGCGTCGATCGCGGCGCGTTCCCCACCGAGACCCTGCACGAGCTCGGCGACGCCGGTCTGCTCGGCCTGATCAGCGCGGTCGAGGTCGGCGGCAAGGGCCTCGGCCTGTCCGCGGCGGCGGCCGTCGTCGAGCGGCTCGCGCGCGAGTGCGGGTCGACCGCGATGGTGGTCTGCATGCACTTCTGCGCGACCGCGGTGATCAAGGCGTTCGGCCCCGTCGAGATCCGCCGGGCGATCGCCTCCGGCAAGCACCTCACCACGCTCGCGCTGTCCGAGGCCGGCTCGCGCAGCCAGTTCTGGGTGCCGCTGTCGACCGCGACGCCCGACGGCAGCCTCGTGAAGCTCAACGCGCGCAAGAGCTTCGCGACCTCGGCCGGCCACGCCGACAGCTACGTGTGGTCGAGCAAGCCGGTCGCCGGCGGCGAGCTGTCGACGCTGTGGCTGGTCCCGCGCACCACCACCGGCGTGCGGGTGCCCCCGGCCGGGTTCGACGGCCTCGGCCTGCGCGGCAACGACTCGTCGCCGATCATCGCCGAGGACGCGCGGATCCCGGCGACCGCCCGCCTGGGCGAGGACGGCGGCGGGTTCGCGATCATGATGGGCACGGTGCTGCCGTGGTTCAACGTGCTCGCCGCCGCGGTGTCGGTCGGGCTCATGCAGACGGCGACCCAGCGGACCTGCAGCCACGCGACCGGGAGCCAGTTCCAGCACGCCGGCTCGACCATCGCGGACCTGCCGACGATCCGGGCCTACATCGCGCGGATGCGGATCAAGACCGACCAGGCCCAGACGCTGCTCGCCGACACGCTCGCGGCGATCGCGGCCGGACGCGCCGACGCGACGCTGCGCGTGCTCGAGAGCAAGGCCGCCGCGGGCGAGGCCGCCGCGGAGGTCACCGACATCGCCATGCGGGTGTGCGGCGGTGCGGCGTTCCGCAAGGAGGTCGGTGTCGAGCGGATCTTCCGCGACGCGCGCGCGGCGACGGTCATGGGACCCACGACCGACGTCCTGTTCGACTTCATCGGCAAGGCCGCGTGCGGCCTCCCCCTGTTCTGACCCCGAGCTTCATGATGAACGCGATCGTCCTCGGTGCCGTCGCCTACGACGCGAAGGTCGTCCCGATCTGGGAGGGCTTCAAGGCCCACTTCGAATCGCACGGCCTGCCGTTCGACTTCGTCCTGTACTCCAGCTACGAGCGCCAGGTCGCGGCGCATCACCGCGGCGACATCGACGTCGCCTGGAACTCCCCGCTGGCGTGGGTCCACACCCGGCGCGTGGCTCCGGATCGCGCGCGGGCGATCGCGATGCGCGACACCGATCGCGATCTGACCAGCGTCGTGCTCGTCCGTGCCGGTTCGCCGGTGCAGACGGCCCGAGACCTCCGCGCGGTCGGCGTCGGCGCCCGGGATTCTCCGCAGGCGACCCTGATCCCGCTGCTCGCGCTCGCCGACGCCGGCGCCCGCGTCGAGGTCGTCCACCACGACGTGCTCGTCGGCAAGCACGGCGACCACGTCGGCGGCGAGCGCGACGCGGTCAAGGCGCTGCTCGCCGGCATGGTCGATGCCGCGTGCGTGCTCGACGGCAACCGGCTCGCGTTCGCGCGCGAGGGCCTGTTCGCGCCCAGCCAGCTCCGCGTGCTGCTGCAGACCGCGCCGTACGATCATTGCAACTTCACCGTGCTCACCGACACCCCCGCGATCGCGAGGCTCCGCGAGCTCCTGCTCGCGATGTCGTACGACGATCCGGTCGTGCGCCCGCTGCTCGACATGGAGGGCCTCACCCGGTGGCTGCCCGGCCGGACCTCGGGCTATGCGCTGCTGGAGCGCGCCGTCGATGCTCGACCTCGGTGACCTCGGCCTCGACGAGGGCGCGCACGTTCGCGGTCGCCGCGATGCTGCTCGCGGTGCTCGGCGAGGGCAGCTTCCTATCGCTCTTGTGGTTCGTCCGCGACCACGCCCCCGACGCCTGCACCGGCGAGATCGCCCGGCTCGCCGCGCAGGACGAGGCGCGCCACGTCGCGTTCGGGCTCGCCCACGTCGCCCACCAGCTCGCCGCCGATCCGTCGCTGCGCGGCAGGCTCGCCGCCGCGATCGAGCGCCGCCATGCCGCGCTCGCCCGCACCGCGGGCCTGAACGAGGAAGTCTTCGACGCCCTGGTCGTGCTCGCCGCCGGCGGCTGGGATCCTGCGGCCGTGAGGCTCGGCCACGCCGCCGTCGTCGCGCTGGCGCGCGAGATGGACGACGGCCGCCGGCTCCGCCTGGGCCGCCTCGGGTTCTCCGCCGACGACGCGGCCCGGCTGTCGGCGCTGCACACCCGCAACTTCATGTAGTCCGGCAGCCGATTCGGGAAGGCGTCAACGCGTAGTTCGAATCGCACGGACGACGGCGTGCTATGGTGGCGCATGCCTCGCGCGGTTCCGGTATGGACATGGGACGCTGGCGAGCGCAAGATCGACCTCGACGCTCGTCCCGAGGCGCTCGTACCTGTGCTGGAGACCATCCTGGAAGGTGGGCTGTGGAACCAGTTTCGAAAGTTCCCCGCCGAAACCCTTGCACGGTTGCTTCCTCACCTCCATGTCCCATCCCACACGAGGCGACTGATTGAGCTCTGGATCGACGAGGCGCCCACGCGCCAAACGAAGCGCTGACGCTCCGTCCACCAGGCAGTCCCGCGTCCACACCGAGCCCGCGCCTCCGGAGCTCAGAGCTTGGGCACGGTTCGCCGCACCGCACGGGACCGCGAGTGGGCGGTGGGGGCGACGTCGACGAGGCGGCGGTCGCGGGTGGGCTGCGAGCGCGCCGGGCAGAGCTTCGCCGCTGGCGACTGTCGGGATGAAGTGGGTGTAGGCCGGCGCGGGTCGGCTGCGAGCGCACCGGGATGACGATCGCTCGACGGCGAGCGTGAGGGTCGCTACGCGCTCACGGTGATGAAGCGCAGGATGTTGAAGGTGAGGGCGAAGAGACAGGCGCTGCCGGTGACCTTGTCGAGGCCGCGCAACGCGGTGGTGGCCATGCCGCGATGGGCCTTTGCGTCGGCGTTCACCGCCTCGGCGGTCGCCGCGCGCTGCTTGTAGATCTGCTTGGCGTCGTCGGTGCCCATGCGGACGCGCCAGGCGGCGACGGCGTCGCTGTCGCCAGGCTTGGGCAGATGAGGGTCGATCGGTGGTTGGTCTGGCGTCTCGGATGCCTTGCTGCGCGGCTTGGGCACCGGCGCGTAGAGGGTCACGCCCGCGGCGGTGGCTTGATCGATGGTGTCGTGACCAGGATAGCCACCATCGACGAGCAGATCGGTGGGGCGGACGACGGTGCGAGCTCGATCGGTTCGAGCATGGGGGTGGCTTGGCCTTGGTCGGAGCCGCGGTTGGTGACGCTGACGCCGACGACGCCGACGATGGTGCGAGCGGCGTCCGTGGTGGTGGCGAGCTGGACGTTGAAGGCCGGGCGGAAGCCACCGTCGGGCATCTTCATGACGCGGGCGTCGGGATCGGTGGTGGA
>JBGQCL010000660.1:0-5901 GCA_041495365.1 Kofleriaceae bacterium
CACACGGTGCGGGCGAGCTACACCCGGCCGTTCCTGCTGCACGGCGCGATCGGCCCGTCGGCGGCGCTCGCGCGCGAGCTCGACGGCCAGCTCACGGTGTGGACGGCCAGCCAGGGGGTGTCGGTGCTGCGGGTCGCGCTCGCCCATGCGCTGGGCATCGACGCCGGGCGCGTCCGGCTGATCCACGTCGCCGGGCCGGGCTGCTACGGTCACAACGGCGCCGACGACGTCGCGCTCGACGCCGCGCTGCTCGCGCGGGCGCTGCCGGGGCGGCCGGTGCACGTGCAATGGACCCGCACCGACGAGCACACCTGGGAGCCGTATGGCCCGGCGATGGTGATCGATCTGCAGGCCAGCCTGGACGCGAGCGGCAGCGTGATCGACTGGAACCACGACGTGCGGAGCTTCACCCACGTGTCGCGGCCGATGCAGCACGGCCCGGGCACGTCGGGGTTGCTCGCGGCGTGGCACCGCGCGGCGCCGCTCGAGCCCCCGGCGCCGCGGCCGATGCTCACCTACCACATGGGGATCCACCGCAACGCCGATCCGCTGTACGCGTTCGCGCGCCGGCGCGTGGTGAAGCACTTCGTCCCCGGATCGCCGTTCCGGACGTCGTCGCTGCGCGGGCTCGGAGCGCACGGCAACATCTTCGCGATCGAGTCGTTCCTCGACGAGCTCGCGGCCGCGGCCGGGCAGGATCCGCTCGCGTTCCGGCTGCGCCACCTCGCCGACCCGCGGGCGCGCGACGTGCTCGCGGCCGCCGCGGAGCGGCTCGGCTGGCGGTCCGCCCCGCGCCCGGGGCGCAGCGGCCGCGGGCAGGGCGTGGCGTTCGCGCGCTACAAGAACCAGAAGGCGTGGTGCGCGGTGGCGGTCGAGCTCACGGTCGACGGCGGCGCGGCGATCCGGCTCGAGCGCGCGGCGATCGCCGCCGATGCGGGGCAGATCGTCGATCCCGACGGGATCGCGAACCAGCTCGAGGGCGGCTTCGTCCAGGCGGCGAGCTGGACGTTGCGCGAGCAGGTGACGTTCGATCGGATGCGCGTCACCAGCACGGACTGGCAGAGCTACCCGATCCTCGGGTTCCGCGAGGTCCCCGAGGTCGAGACCGTGCTGCTCGACCGGCCGGGCGAGCCGTGGCTGGGCGCCGGCGAGGCGTCGCAGGGCCCGACGGCGGCGGCGATCGCGAACGCGGTCTTCGATGCGACCGGCCTGCGCGTGCGCGATCTGCCGCTGACCGCCGAGCGGCTGCGCGAGGCCGCGTGGGCATAGAGGTAGAGCCGGCCACCCCCGCGCCCGGCGTCGACCGGAGAGGATGACAGCTGCCATGGTTCACCCGAAGACGCGGCCGAGCACGCGGATGCCGGCGAGCACGGCCACCACGGCCGGGACGCTGCGATGATGGCACCGGCCGGTAGCCGGTGGGCGCGGAAACGGACACGATTTCGCCGGCCTGTGCGATCAGCTCGCCGGTCGAGGACGCGCGTCGATCAGCTGCGCCGTGGCCCACCAGTGGTCGTCGAGCGGGCGCGCGTTGGCGGTGTAACCGGCGGCGGCGAGCTCGGCGATCCCCGGTGACCCGCCGCGGCCGAGCGCGGCAACGCGATCGCGCCGGGACCAGCGGCTGATCTCGGCGCGCCATCGGGGCCGCGACGTCGCCGCGGGCCGAGCTTGCCGGGACAGCGCGGAGCCGGGCGGACCGACCGCTGTGCGCAGATCGGGAGTCGGACGCGGCCGCGCATGGTCGATATGCTGTCTTGCTTTGGGCACCGCGCGACGCATAGACTCCGCAGCGATGAGCGGGCCCGCGAGCACGACCAGCCATGGCCCGGCGCCGGGCGTTCGCATCGAGCACGCCGGCGACGTGCTGGTGATGACGATCGACCATCCGCCGCGCAACGAGATCACCGGCGCGATGTTCGAGGCGATGCTCGACGCGCTCCGCCGCGAGGCCGTCGCGCCGCGGGCGCGGGTGCTCCACATCCGGGCCGAGGGCGAGGTGTTTTGCCTCGGCCGCGAGCGGGCGGGCCGCGACGAGGCCGCGATCCGCGCCGAGGTCACCCGGCTGATCGCGCTCAAGCGCGCGGTGATGACCAGCCCGCTGATCACGGTGGCCGAGGTCCAGGGCGACGCGGCGGGGTTCGGCCTCGGGCTCGCCGTGCTGTGCGACTTCACGGTGGTCGCGGACACCGCGAAGCTGTCGTTCCCCGAGATGCGCCACGGCCTGCCGCCCGCGGCGATCATGGCGTACCTCGGGCGCTATGCGCTGCCCAAGCGGATCTTCCCGCTGATCCTGCTGGCCCCGGAGTTCTCGGCCGCGCACGCCCAGGACCTCGGGCTCGTCACCCAGCTGGCGCGGCCGGACGCGCTGCGCGGCGACGTCGACGAGCTCGTCCGGCGCATCCTCGCGATGGACGCCGAGGCGGTGCGGCAGTGCAAGGCGTACTTCCAGGCCGCGCACGGCGGCGCACTCGACGACAACTTCGCCCGGGCCACCGATCTGCTCACCGCGCGCACCGTGCAGCTGCTGGCGCGCCGCGGCTGATCTCCTGTTCGATTCCCTTCGCCGGAGGTAATGCGATGACTGTGAACGCAGGCGCACGACTGGACCGCTTGCCGATGTCGAGGTTTCATCGCCGGATCCTGTGGCTGATCGGGATCGGGATGTTCTTCGACGGGTTCGACATCTACATCGCGTCGACCGTGCTCGGCGCGACGGTCGCCAGCAAGTTCTCGACCCTGGCCGAGAACGCGCTGTTCCTGTCGATGACGTTCGTCGGGATGACGATCGGCTCGCTCGCCACCGGCTTCCTCGGCGACCGGTTCGGCCGGCGGTTCACTTACCAGGTCAACCTGATGGTGTTCGGGCTGGCGTCGCTGGCCGCGGCGCTGGCCCCGACCATGGGGTTCCTGATCGCCTGCCGGTTCGTGATGGGGGTCGGGCTCGGCGCCGAGAACGTCGTCGGTTACTCGACGCTCACCGAGTTCGTGCCGCCCGCGTCGCGCGGCCGGATTCAGGGCATCATGACGGTGTTCGTCGTCACCGGCCTGCCGGTCAGCGCGTTGCTCGGGCTGGTGCTGGTCCCGGTCGCGACCTGGCGGGTGATGTTCGTGATCGGCGGGCTCGGCGCGATCGCGGTGTGGTACGTGCGCAAGGCGCTGCCGGAGTCGCCGCGCTGGCTGGCGGCGACCGGGCGCGACGCCGAGGCCGAGACCCTGCTCGCCTCGATCGAGGCCGAGGTCGCGGCCGAGCGCGGCGCGTTGCCCGCGGTGCCCGCCGGGGACGCGCCGCGGTTCTCGCGCTCGCTCGACTCGCTGCTGGTGCCCGCGATGCTGCGCCGCGTGGTGCTCGGCTCCCTGCTGCTGATCGTGATCAACACGCTGATCTACGGCTTCATCACCTGGCTGCCGACGTTCTTCTTCAGCCAGGGCATGACCATCGTCAAGTCGCTCGGCTTCGCGCTGGTGATGTCGCTCGGCGCCCCGGTGGGCTCGGCGATCGGCGCGCTGACCGCGGACCACTGGGGCCGCCGGCGGGTGATCGTCGTCGCGTCCGTGGTCGCGATCGCGGTCGGCGCGGTGTACCCGTTCGTCGCCGACCCCGCGCTGCTGCTGGTGTGCGGCGTGGCGCTGGTCGTCCCGATCTATGTCCTGGTCGCGCTGCTGTTCGGGATCTACGTGCCCGAGCTGTTCCTGACCGAGATCCGGCTGCGGGCCTCGGGCATCTGCAACACGTTCGGCCGCGCCGCGACGATCGGCACGCCGTTTCTCGTCGTGGCGCTGTTCAGCCGGCAGGGTGTGACCGGCGTGCTCGCGCTCATGATCGCGCTGCTCGTGCTGCAGATCGCGGCGGTGGCCGGCTGGGGGATCGAGACCCGGGGCCGGACGCTCGAGGACGTTGCGGCCGACGCGGCGCGCCGGCCGCTGCCGCTCGCGACCGACGTCACCGTACGCTGAGGGCACGCTGAGGGACCGCGCCACCGGAGCTGCCATGACCCGATCCACCGAGAGCTTCGACGTGCCGCTGATCCTCGGCGGCGCCGAGACCGCCGCCGAGGGCGGCCGCACGCTGCCGATCGTCAACCCCGCGACCGGCCGCGCGATCGGCACGCTGGCCGCGGCCGGCTCCGCCGACGTCGGCCGCGCCGTGCAGGCCGCGCAGCGCGCGTTCGACGGCGGCGCGTGGAGCCAGGCGTCGGTCCACCACCGCGCCCGCGTGCTCCAGCGGTTCGCCGACCTGTTCGAGGCCGACCTCGAGGAGTTCTACCCGCTGGAGACCCTGAACAACGGCCGGCCGATCCGCGAGACCCGGGCACAGATCGCGCGGCTGCCCCAGTTCTACCGGTACTTCGCGGCGCTCGCGCTGACCCGGCGCAGCGACGTCATCCCGGTCGAGGGGCCGTACCTGGTCTACACCCAGCGCGTGCCGCTCGGGCCGTGCGCGCTGATGACCTCGTTCAACCACCCGCTGATGATCCTGTCCAAGAGCCTCGCGCCCGCGCTGGCGACCGGCAACACGGTCGTGATCAAGCCCTCGGAGCAGACCCCGATCACCACGCTGCGCCTGGTCCGCCTGCTCGCCAGGGCCGGCGTCCCCGACGGCGTGGTCAACCTGATCAACGGCGAGGGCCGCGAGGCCGGGGCGGCGCTCGCCCACCACCCGCTGATCCGCAAGATCGTGTTCACCGGCGGCACCGAGGTCGGCCGCTCGATCGCCGCGGCGGCGGCGCAGCGCTTCGCACCGACCACGCTCGAGCTCGGCGGCAAGGGCGCGGTGATCGTGTTCGACGACATCGCGCTCGACCGCGCGGTCAACGGCGCGGCGTTCGCGGCGTTCATCGCCGCCGGCCAGACCTGCGTGTGCGGCGCGCGCATCCTCGTGCAGCGCTCGATCTACGACCGCTTCCTCGCCCGGTTCCGCGCCAAGGTCGAGGCGATCCGCGTCGGCGATCCCGCCGATCCGCGGACCCAGCTCGGCCCGGTGATCTCCGCGCGCTCGCGCGATCGCATCCTCGGCATGCTGGAGCGCGCCCAGCAGGCCGGCGCCCGGCTGCTCGCGGGTGGCGGCCGCGCCCCGGTCCCCGGCGACGGCTACTACCTGCAGCCCACCGCGCTGTACGACGTCGACCCCGCCTCCGAGATCGCGCAGCACGAGGTGTTCGGCCCGGTGACCGTGATCCTGCCGTTCGACGACGAGGCCGACGCGATCCGGATCGCCAACGCCACCCAGTTCGGCCTCGCCGCCTCGGTGTGGACCATCGACGTCGCCCGCGCGCACCGCGTGGCGAGCCAGCTCGTGTTCGGCATGGTGTGGATCAACGACCACCACCGCCTCGATCCCGCGTCACCGTGGGGCGGCTTCAAGGACAGCGGCGTCGGCCGCGAGACCGGCATCGAGTCGTTCGATCAGTTCACCGAGCCGCGCGCGGTCACCGTGAACACCAGCGGCGAGACCGCCGACTGGTACGACGAGGCCAATCCGCCGCGTCGGCTGAACTGACCCGCGGTGCGATGCTGTGCGCCCCGTGGCGCCGCTGCGAGCTACGCCACGGATAGCCGCGCGTTCGCGGGCGGCCGGCGGGCATGGAACGTTCGACCTCGTCCCCGGCGCCTCGCGGCGGTAGCAGTCTCGCGTATGCTTGGTCGGTGCGGACGGCCAAGGTCAGCATCGCGCTCGACAAGCAGCAGCTGAAGCGCGCGCGTTCGGCGGCCAAGGCCGAAGGGCTGAGCCTGTCCGCCTACATCGCGCGAGCGCTCGGCAACCAGCTGGAGGACCAGCGCCGGATCGACGCGGCGCGTGCGCTGCATGCGAGCTGGGGCGACAGCGGCATTCCGACGGCTGCTGACCAGGAAGCGTTCCTCGCGCGGATGGCGCGTCCCCGGACCCGGGGCACGAAGGGCAGG
>JBGQCL010000661.1:0-5892 GCA_041495365.1 Kofleriaceae bacterium
ACCAGCGGGAGGCGTGCGACAGGGCCCCGGCTGCGAAGCAGCCTTGCCACGGCCGCCGCGTAACCGTCGCTGGGGTTGTCGAGATAGGTCATGCGCGGCTTGCCGCCGATCCGGCAGAGGATGGATCGGATCATCGATGACTCCCGTGGTCCGGGGACCCCGACGCCGTGCCCTCGCTGTCGTCCCAGCGCTCCACCGGCGTCGACACCGGCCGGCTGTCGATGTACGCGATCTGGAACCGCTCGAACTTGCCCGCTGCGGTCGTTGCGCTCGCAGCCAGCACACCGAGGACGTGTCCGGTCCGGTCGACGAGCTGCGAGTCCGCGCCCGACCAGTCCGACGAATCGAAGAACTCGAGCAGGACCGCGGCAAGCGCCTCGACCTCGCCGATCGCGAGGCGCATCGCGTCCATCTCCTGCATGGTGCTCGTCACGCGCGTCATGCGCTCCTCCGGCGGGCGATCTCGGCGTCGATCTGCTCGGTCGTGAAGAGCGCCGCGCGCACGGCATTCTTGCCAGCCTCGACGAGGTACTCGATGCGCATCCGGTGGCGCAGGACGGTATCGAACTCCGCCTCCACGTCGCTCTCGTCGTCGCTCTCGTCGTCATCGTGCCAGTTCTCCTCGATCTGGCGTTCTGCGGTGGAGATGAAGGCGTCCGCCCTGCGCAGGTTGTCGCGCAGGGTGTACATCAGGCCGTCGAGTTCGTCGGGCTCGGGCTCGAGCGCCGGCGCTGGTGGCGGTGGCGGTAGCGCGGGGCGTCGGTTGTCAGGGGTTGCTCGTTTCGATAGTCTCGGTCGGGGGTTGCGATGGTTACTCATCGTAGCTCCTAGGCCCGTCGACGGCTGAACCCCGCCGGCGGGCCGCTGTGGTTGCGCGCCAGCGGGTGGCGCTCCCTTTGTCACCGACGGCAGAACCGCCGCCGGATCTCAGCCTTCAGGTCGCGCTCGCGGCGCTTGCGGTGCGTGCGGAGGATCTGCTCGGCGAGCACCAGCAGCGTTCCGAGCCGACGCGGGTCGCACCGCTCCAGCTCTCGCCCCGCTGCCGCCCACCGACGCAGCCTCCACGCGGCCCGAGACACCGGTCGCGGCACCGGTCGCGCCGGCTGTCGCTTCCGGGCCCGCATCAGCGAGCCTCCCCGGGGATGTACCGCCGACGCCAGGCGCGGTCGTCGCCGACCATGATGATCGCGGTCGGCGAGCTCGGAGCCGCAGTCGTTCGCCTCACACAGGTTCCGCCGGTCGGCGGTGGTTGTTCGGTCGTGATCTGCATGGTGACCCCCGGGGTGGTTGCAGTCGTTGAACAGCATCACCACTGTGCATGCGCGCACGCATGCAGTCAATGATTGACGGCATGCATGCATGCAGCTACCTTTCAGAGCATGACGAACACCGACCGCATCCCCGGCGGCACGAAGGTCCGCCTCCCCGATGGCTCGCTCGCTACCGCCTACCCCGACTGCGGCATCGGCCGCCCCTGGGATGGCCGGTACGTGACCTGCCAGACCAACCCGGCCACCGGCGGCATGCGCCGCGATGAAGGATGGCGCCGCGATCAGCTGGCGGTGATCTCGTGAGCACCGCCCGGTCGCCTCGCGAGGAGGCGACCGGGCCCGTGGTACAAGTGCATGCACGCATGCCTACAGCGAAGATTTCAATCAGCATTCGCATCACACCCGAGCAGTACGAGGCGTGGTCGAAGGCAGCCGCCGACGAGCCGTCGCTGAATCGGTGGGTCCAGCGCGTCTGTGACGCTGCGGCCGGCACCGCGCAGGCCCCGCCGCCCCGGAAGCGGGGCGCGCGCAGCGGCTGAACGTCAGACCGCTGCGCTACCTTCAACAGTCAACGTCCAACGGAGCATAGCCATGTCGACGAAGCGCGCCGAACGCGTCCTCGGACCTTGGGAGCAACGCGGTGGCTGGCGCGTCATGGTCGTGCACGCCGACGGCACGCGCACCACCCGGCTGCTCGCCACCGAGGACATGGCGCGCCGCTACATCGACGGGATGACCGCGGCGCTCGCCACCGAGGCGCACACGACCACGACCGCGCTCGTCGAGTACGCCGATCACCTCAAGGCCAAGGGGTACAAGCCCACCTCGCTCCACGTCACGCTGTGGTGCATCGCGCAGATGCTGCCCGAGGATCTCCCGCTGCGCACGCTCGACGCCAAACGGTCCGCGGCGCTGTACGACCAGCTCCGCACCCGGCCGAGTCCACGGACTGGCGCGCCGCTCGCCGTCGACTCCCACCGCAACGTCCTGGCGCGCACCCGATCCTTTCTCCTGTGGTGCGTCAAGCGTGGGTGGCTCGCCGCGAACCCGCTCGCCGACGTCGAGGGTATCGGCAAGCGCCGGCCGCGCGGCAAGAGCCTCGGGAAGTCCGGCGCCGAGCTGCGGGTGAAGCAGGCCCGCGCCTGGTACCACAAGGCCCTGGAGCTCGCGACCGCGGGGACCAGGGCGCGATCGCCGCGCTGGTCGCGCTGCTGCTGGGGATGCGCGCGGGGGAGATCGTGTCGCGGCGCGCGGGTGACCTCGACGAGGACGCGGCGCCTGGCGACTTGCTATGGATCCCGTGCGCGAAGACGGCCGCCGGCCGTCGCACGATCGAAGTGCCCCCCGAGCTGCGCCCGCTCCTCGTCGCTTGCGCGGAGGGCAAGGCGCCCGGGCGCCACCGGCGAGCCCGGCGCCCAACCCCCTACCGCCCGCGATTGAGGAGCTCGCGCGGGAGTACTTCAAGCGGTTCGCGCCGGAGGCCAAGGCGTAGCGGTGGCGGGACGCGACCCCGCGGCGTGGTGACCTATCGCTCGGGTGCGTCGCACCGAACGACCTACGGCCGCGCTGTCACGCGCAACGTCCCCACCGCCTCGCCCAAGCGCGCCTCGATCGTGCCCGGTGCCGTCGTCGCGGCCTTGAACCCGTGTACCCCGAAGCTCCCTCCGCCCAGGCCGAATTCGCCAGCCGACTGGTCCTCGTCTGACACGACCACGTTGTCGCCGCGCCACTCGATCTCGGTCCACTTGCCGATCTCGAGCTCGTGTCCCGCTCCGTCGCGCGCGATCGCGCGCACATGGAACCGCTGGCCCACCGTCACATGGTCGTCGACGAGCACGAGATCGAGCCGGTCCGGCTTGACGATCCGCAGTCGAGCCCGGTGGCTGCCGCACGCCAGCTCCGCATGACCCTCGCCGCGTGCGCGGACGACCAGTGCGTCCTTCCAGTGCAGGTCCTCCAGCGCGGAGGCCGGCTCGACCTGCGTCAAGCGGCACGGATCGGTCCCCTCAAGTGCATGCACGCCGCCGACGGCGAGTGCGCGTTCTTCGGTTCGCATCGCGCAACCTCCCAGCAGTGAAAGCAGGACGACGAGGATGGTGGTTGGTTTCGTCATCACGCCTTCCGTAGCTTGTTGAGCTTCACCAGCTCGGCGATGATGGTCAGGTAGTTGGCCTTGATGAGGTTGACGATAGCGATGTGCAGCGCGTTGCTGTTCACGTCGCTGCCGCTCGCGATGGCGCCGGTCACCAGCTTGCGACCCTCAGCGGTGGGGTGAGGGGTGAAGTCCCACACGCGCTTGAACAGCGCGGCGAAGTCAGGCTCGGCGGCGCTGCCGAACGAGCCGATGACGTTCTGCTGAGACTGCGCAACGGCGCGCCGCGCGACCGCCAGCGTCTGAGCGTTCAGGGTGCCGTCGCCCGACAGCGGCCACTGCTCACTAAGCGCATTCTCGACCGGAATGCCCCCAGGGTGGGTGTTCAGGTTGTCGTGGACGCCCTTTGCGACTGCGCTCTCCAGCAGCTCTGGCTTCTCCATGTGGATGCCTTGCAGGAGCGCCGAGAAGCGACTGGCCGAGTTGATGTTCGGATGAAAGCCGTAGTGCGTCTCGGCGGTCTCGTACTTCGAGAACTCTGCGTCGACGTCCCCGACGAAAGCCGCCTTCGCGATCGAGTCGAAGAAACTCTTGGAACCTTTCGTGAACTCGCGGTCGTTGCCCTTTCCGGTCGCTGGTAGCTGGTTGTTGAACTTCTCCATCACGTCGCGTTTGTTGAACAAGTGCCCGGCCGAAAACGCGTCGGTCAGGAAGTGGTTGGCAAACGCGTTCTGCATCCACGCTTGGTCCTTGTTCCCGGCGCGCGCAGACGCGATGGCCTTGCGGTGGTTCTCCTCCCAGCTCTGCTTGTGGTCTCCGGTGGACTGCCCTGAGACGGTCACGAGGTCGGCGTTCGGCGGTGCGAAGTGGGGCTCGTTCTTTGCGGCCAGCCCGAGGTATCGCCCGTTGGTCGCCTTCTGCCAGCGGTCCGTGCTGATCAGCTTGCCGGTCTGCTTCTCCTCGATGATCAGCGCGGCGATTGCCTTCAGTTCGTCGGGCGACGCCTTGGCCAACTCCTCCGGTGATCCGAAGAGGTCACCGCCCATCGCGATCAGCGTGCCGTAATCGAGCACGACTCCGTTCACCGTGACCTTGACCGACGTGTCCTTGATGGCGTCGCGCGCCATCTCGTTGAGCTTCTGCGGGATCGCGATCTGCTCGCCGGGGGTGAATCCGTCGTGCTTCTTGCCGCCCTTCTCGGCCGGAAGATGCTTGATCTTGTCGTGGTTCGCCTCGGTGAGCTCGGCGACCGTGATCTTGAACTTTGCAGCGATGCTGTCGAGGGTGTCGCCTTTCACGACGGTGTACTGGATCGGCGCGTACGCCTTCTTCAGCTCGTCCTGGGTGTCACCCGTCTTCGCGTGCTCGCCGGCCTCGTAGCGCTGGACGCCGGCCGATTGCACCGCACCGCCAGCGGAACCACCCGCGTACCGATCGAGCAGCCCCTCGGCGCTCTTGCCCTGCACGACGGCGTCCGCGACAGCGTTCGCATGCTGTTCGTGCGCGTCGCCGGACTCGCCGACGCCGCCCTTGAGCTGCACCCCGCCGCGCTGCTGGACGACGTGGGCCGCTTCGTGCGCGGCCGTGTGGAGGCTGGGGGCGGATGAGAACGCGACCTGGTGCCCGGTCGCGTACGCCTCGGCGCCGATCGCGTGGCTCGCGGTCGCGGCGGTGCCGCCGACATGCGCCTCGACGCCACTGATGTCGTGGCGGCCGAACAGGCGCTGGATCGTGTCGGCGTGCGGCAGCGGGCCACCTCCGCCGGAGACACCCTGGGCGGCAGCTTCCTGGACCGCGCGGCTGTCGGTTCCGTGCGCTGCTCCCTGAGCGCTTGCGGAGAGCTGGACCCCGAGCGATTCGGTCAGCGTGCGCTTGCCAGGGGCGAGCGCGGGCGTGCTCACGCTGCTGATGCTGACACCATCGCGGGAAGGGCCGTGCTTCGCATGCTCTCGCTCGGATCCACCGCCCATGGCTACTCCTCTAGCAGTTACGATGGCT
Source organism: Kofleriaceae bacterium (assembly GCA_041495365.1). GTDB lineage: Bacteria > Myxococcota_A > Polyangia > Haliangiales > Haliangiaceae > JABFXX01. The sequence continues at coordinate 5,362 of JBGQCL010000661.1, forward strand.
TGGTTGATATCGCACCGGGCTCAGGGATACCCGGTGGGTCGACAGCATCGACCAGCATCCTCGGACGGATGCTTTCGTGCATCCTACGCTGGTGACCCGGGGCGATTCTCCGGGGTCCGTGTCGAATTGAAGGGTTGATCGAAAGTTGGCGAGACCCGTCACCCCGGGTGTGCCGCCGGCCTACGGGACCATCAAGCGGGGGGTGGCAATCGATGGCAACCCGTTGAACCGCATGCAACTTCGGCGCCCTGGCGCGCTCAGGCCCCACCGATCCCGTCGTGACCGAGCTCGACTCGAAGCCGGCCAAGCCCGAGCTCGCCGGGCGCGGCATTGTGCGGCGGCCTCTGCGGTCGCGTAGTCCGGCTCGCAGTCCCTTCCATGGGGGGGCTCGTGCCCGGGAGCTGAAGCATCCCCTCAAATTGCTCCGACGATTTCGAACATGTCGCGATGCTCCTGAAGAATGTCGACATACGCTGCCATCAGCCGATCGAACCACTCGTCGCGCATGGTGGGGATACAGCCATACCAATA
>JBGQCL010000662.1:0-5838 GCA_041495365.1 Kofleriaceae bacterium
CAGTGCCTGCAGCGTCCCGGGTGGCGGCGTCGCCGGCCGGCCGGTCGGCGGCAGTGCCTGCAGCGTCCCGGGTGGCGGCGTCGTCGGCCGGCCGGTCGGCGGCAGTACCGGCAGCGTCCCGGGCGGTGGCGTCGTCGGCCGGGTCGATGGCACCGCGGTCCGTGCCGTGGGCGCCGACGGAGCAGCGGCCACGGGCGCCGAGGGTGCGGCGGCCATGGGCGTCGTCGGTGCAGCGGTCGGCACCGCCGGTGCGCTCGCGCTCGCGATCTGGTCCATCGCTGGATCGCTGCCTCCTGCCGCAGACCCCGAGCCGTCGTCGCGGCTCGGGTCGCGCAGCAGGGCAGGCTCGCGATCGGACATCGCAGATTGATAGCGCGCGCCGGGGCAGGAACGCAAATACGCGTAGTTCGTGGCACGCCGGCCGGTCACCGCCGGCGCACGTGGCGCCCGCGCGCACCCGATCGCGCGCCCGATCAAGGCGCCATCCCGGCATCGCAGCTGGCGATTCCCGCGCCACCGTCAGCTCCGGGTCGCGGCGCGGATCAGCGCGACGGCGATCACAGGCGCGGTGTCGGCGCGCAGCACGCGCGGCCCCAGACCGAGCGGCGCGAACCCCGCCAGCTGGTCGCGCTCGCCGGGGGTGAGCCCGCCCTCGGGGCCGCTGGCGATCGTGACGTCGTCGTCGGCGCTGGCGTCGAGCTGCAGCGGCGCGTCGCTGGACGGATCGAGCACCAGCCGCTGGCCGGCGGGCAGGTCGGCGAGCGCGGCCGCCAGGTTCGCGGCGGCGGTGACGTCGGGGACCTGCGCGCGGCCCGACTGGCGCGCGGCGGCCTGGGCGATCGCGCGGTACCGGGCGAGCCGGGCGTCGCGGCGGGCGTCGTCGAGCCGCGCGACCGAGCGAGCCGCCGGCCACACCACGATCGCGTCGACCCCGACCTCGACGAGCTTCTCGATGCAGGCGTCCATCCGGTCGCCCTTGATCAGCGGCACCAGCGCGCGCACCCGCGGCGGCGCCGGCGCGATCGGCTCGGGCGGGCCGGCGATCAGCGCGGTCTCGCCGGCGGACAGCCGCGCGATCGTCGCGGCGGCGCGCCGGCCGGCGCCGTCGACCAGCTCGACCGGCTCGCCGGGCCGGGCGCGCCGGACGTGCGCGAGGTAATGGTGCTCGTCGCCGCGCACGACGAGCTCGCCGGCGGCCAGCACGACAGGATCGACGAAGACCCGGATCATCGCCTCGCGCGAATCATCGCACGAGCACGGCGCACGACCACTCGAGATCCTCGCTGCTCGCGCGGACGTGCCGGCACCGCATCCCCGCGGCGACGAACTCGTCGGCCAGCGGCTGGGCCTGCGGGGTCAGCAGGCCGGACAGCACCAGCGCGCCGCCGGGAGCGGTGCACGCGATCAGCTCGTCGCGCAGCACGCGCAGCACGTGGGCCTGGATGTTGGCGAGCACCAGCGGGAACGCCTCGCCGAGCTCGGTCAGGGCGCGGCCGGACGCTGCGATCCGGCCGGCGACGCCGTTGACCGCCGCGTTGTCGGCGGTGGCGGCGACCGCGATCGGATCGACGTCGACCGCGGCGCAGGTCGCGCCCGGCCAGCGCCGGACCGCTGCGATCGAGAGGATGCCCGAGCCGCAGCCGACGTCGAGCACCCGCGCGGGAGCGGCGCCGGCGTCGGCGAGCGCCTGGATCTCCTCGAGGACCAGCCGCGTGCTGGCGTGGGTGCCGGTGCCGAACGCCATCCCGGGGTCGAGCTGGATCGCGACGTCGTCCGGCCCGGGCGTGAAGCGCTCCCAGCTCGGCACGACGACGAACTGCCGGGTGAGCCGGCTGACCCGGAAGTAGCGCTTCCAGGCGTCGCGCCACTCGGCCTCGGGCATCGCCGCGGCGAGCCGGATCCGCGCCGGGTCGACCGCGAGGCCGCTGGCCTGCCAGCGCCGCGCTGCATCGCGGACCTCGGCCAGCGCCCCGGCGGCCGCGTTCGCGGCGACCCAGAACACGACCTCGTCACCGCGCTGCTCGGTGCCCGCCGCGGCGGCGGTGACCTCGGAGGCGATCAGCGCCGCGACGTCATCGACATCGGCCGCGCCGACGGGGACCACGACCTCGGCCCAGTTCCCGGTCCCGCCGGTCCCGTTCGTCTCGGACACCTCGAACAGATCCACCGGACGGAGAGCCTGCTCAGCGCGGCGTGGCCGGCACGACCCGCCGCTTCATCTCACGGCGCAGCCGCTTGCGGGCCTCGCGGGTCTTGCGCTTGCGCTTGACACTCGGCTTCTCGTAGAAGCGACGACGCTTGAGCTCCTGCAGGATGCCTTCCTTGGACATCTTCTGCTTGAGGATCTTCATCGCCTTCTCGAGGCTGTCGCGGACCTCGACTTCGACGGGCTTTCCGAACGAGTTCTCCATGGGGAACGAAGTGGGTACCCGATCGGGGAGGCGCGGTCAAGCAGGGACCGGGAGTGGGTCGAGCAGCGATGGGGAGGCGGGCGCGGGGAGGTACGGTCAAGCTCGTACGCCGAGGCTGCAGGCTGCGACCGGTACCGGTACGCTCCGCCAGGCGTGACTCACACCCGACCCGCGGCGGCCGCCGAGTGCGACAGTGATCAACCCGGCCCCGTGCGCTGCCGCTCGCGCTGCGAGGGCTACGATTTGTTGTGCTTGTAGAACAGCGTGATCGTCAGGCAGTGAAACTCGGAGTCCGAGCTCTGGGTGACGATCTTGTCCACGATCTCGTGGTCGGGGTGGCTGCGGATCCAGTCGGTGATGAGCTCACCGAGCAATTCGCGCTCCTTGGCCTTCGTCGCTGAAAATACCTTCACACCGGTCACGTCGATCATCCGGCCTTCATCCACCGAAACACTTGATAGAGAACGAGCCACAGCACCCTCCGTCTGAGATGCGCCCAATTTTTGGGGCTTGTTGGGTCCCACCACTCTGGCGCTAACCATGGTTTCAGTCAATCGGTACTATTCCGATAATGTTGAACACCTGGGGTAACGACGTCAACGCGGCCCACGCAGGGACCGTTCCTGATAAGTGCCTGAAGCCGTGACCGACCCACATGCAACCCTCGTCGGGCCTGGTAGTGTCCGCGCGTTGAAGGAGAAGGCATGCGTCGATCGCGCTTCGTCAAGCACGTCGTCATTCTAGCCGGAGTTGCCTCCGCAATTCCTGCACCCGCGGCTCCGGATCCGCCAAAAATTGTCGGGAAGCTCCCGGCGCTGGAGACGTTCGGCTTAACAAACGGCCTTCAGGTAGCAGTGCTGCGCACCGATGCCGCTCCGGTGGTATCGGTGCAGCTCTGGTATCACGCCGGCTCCAAGGACGAGCCGCGGGCCCGCCGGGGCACGGCGCACATGTTCGAGCACCTGATGTTCGAGGGCACCGGGCGCGTCCGCCCGCAGGTCCACGCCCAGTCGATCGAGTGGCTCGGGGGCTACGTCAACGCGTCCACCGACGAGGACGCGACGCATTACGTCGACACCCTGCCGGCCGAGCACCTCGACTACGCGCTGCAGCTCGAGGCCGATCGGATGCGCGGGCTGCAGCTGACGAAGCCGGCGATCGACACCGGGCGCCAGATCATCCAGGCGGAGCTCCGCCAGCAGGACGCCTCGCCGTTCGCGCAGGGACTGATGCGCTGCCTGGGGGTTGCGTATCAGAAACATCCCTATGCGTCGATGGCGACCGGCAACGCCAAGGAGCTCGACGCGGTGACCGCCGACGAGCTCAAGAAGTTCTACGACGCCTACTACCAGCCTAACAACGCGCTGCTCGTGGTGGTCGGCAAGGTCACCACCGCCGACGTCAAGGCATCGGTCGAGAAGTACTTCGGTCCGATCGCGCGCGGCGCCGATCCGCCGCGCCCGGCCGCGGACACCCCCGAGCCGGCGCAGACCGAGAAGCGCCATCAGGTCCTCGAGCCCGGTGCGGTCGGCCTGACCCTGATCGGCTAGCACGTGCCGGCGGCCAAGGACAAGGACGTCTACGCGCTGCAGCTCGCGCTCAACGTGCTCGGCACCGGCGATGGCTCGCGGCTCAAGGCGCGGCTCAAGGCGCCCGATCCCAGGACCAAGCAGCCGCTCGCGCTCGACGCCGGCATGGACGCGGTCATCCGCGAGCACCCCGGCATGGTGTTCGCGCTCGGCGCCTACCTCGACCCGGCCAGGGCCGACGCGGTCGAGGCCGCGCTGGTCGACGAGGTCGGCAAGCTCGCGGCCAAGGGCCCGACGGCCGACGAGCTGCGCAAGGCCAAGAACCAGGTCGAGGCCGGCTTCGTGTTCTCGCTCGAGAACGCGCAGGGCCTCGGCGAGGCGATCGGCCGGTCGTGGATCTTCTCCGGCAACCCCGGCGGGTTCCTGTACGAGGCCGACGAGCTCGAGAAGGTCTCGACGGTCGACGTCCAGCGCGTCGTCAAGCAATATCTGTCCCCCGACCGCGCCACCGTGGTGGTCATCCCTCCCAAGGCACGATGAACATGCGCACGCTCCTGGTTCTTGCGTCCGTCTCGGCGCTGGTTGCGGGCTGCGGCCCGAAGCCCGCCCCGGCGCCGATCCCGATGTTGCCCGGCGACGGCGATGCCCACGTGGTCAAGCCGCCGCCGCCCAGGCCGCCGCCGCCGCCCGATCTGTACGCCGGGCGCGGCGACCTGATCGCGGTCCCCACGGTGCATCCGCCGGGGCCGATCGAGCTGCCCAAGCTCGAGGAGTGGAAGCTCGGCAACGGGCTCCAGGTCTACGCGGTCCGGACCGCGCGGCTGCCGGTCATGGCGATGCAGCTCGCGGTCCGCGCCGGCCGCATGCACGAGCCGCGCGCCCGGCTCGGGGTGTCCGAGCTCACCGCCGACATGCTGGTCAAGGGCACCCGGAGCCACGATGCGGCGGCGCTGGCCAAGGCGATCGACTTCGTCGGCGGCACGATCGCCGCGGACTCGACGTTCGAGGCGACCGTGGTGTCATGCAGCGTGATGGCGCGCAGCGCCGGCACCTGCTTCGACCTGGTCAGCGAGATGGTCACCCAGCCGGCGTTCTCCGACGCCGAGCTGGCCGCGCTGCGCGACTCGCTGGTCGGCAAGATCCAGCAGCGCGGCGAGGATCCGGTCGCGCTGGCCGCGGCGCACGCCCAGAATCTGCTGTGGGGCAACGATCACATCCGGGGCTGGGTCAACAGCCCGCAGTCGATGGGCTCGATCCGGCGCGACGACGTGGTCGCCTGGCACCGCGCGTGGTTCGTGCCGGGCAACGCGATGCTCGTGGTGGTCGGCGACATCGATCCGAAGCGGCTGCGCGGCGATCTCGAGCGCACGTTCGGCGCCTGGCGCAAGGGCCCGGTCCCGCCGGCTCCGAGCTACTCCGAGCAGGGGCTGTCGGGGACCCGGATCCGGCTGGTCGACCGGCCGGGCCTGACCCAGACCCAGATCCGGGTCGCGCAGTTCGGGATCAAGCACGACGATCCGCGGTTCTTCGACACGCTGGTGTGGAACATCGCGCTGGGCGGCGGGCCGGGCTCGCGGCTCGCGCGCGCGGTGCGCGGCGACGGCAGCAAGGGATACACCGCGGGCTCCGGGTTCGACCGCAACAGCGATCGCGGCTCGTTCGTCGCGTCGAGTGCGGCCCGCAACGCCGACGCGGTGGCGGCCACCAAGGCGATGATCGGCGAGATCGCGAAGCTGGCCAAGGACGGGCCGACCCAGGAAGAGATCGGCAACGCGATCGTGAGCATCACCGGTGGCTACGGCCTGCGATTCCAGGCCGCGGCCGACTTCGGCGCTGCGCTGGTCAGCGCCGAGCTCCACGGCTTCGGGCAGGAGTACCTGACCAACTACCCGGTCGCG
>JBGQCL010000663.1:0-5810 GCA_041495365.1 Kofleriaceae bacterium
CTCGAGCTGGTCAACGGCAAGAACACCGTCAAGGAGATCATCCGCAAGTCGCGGATGGGGTCGTTCGAGGTGTCGAAGATGCTGTACCGCCTGCTGTCGATCAAGCTGGTCCGGCGCCGCGTGCTGCCGGTCGCGGTGTGACCCGGCGTAAGCTCCGGCCATGCGCGTGCCCGCCCTCCTGCTCACCCTGGCGCTCGCGGCGCCGGCCGCCGCCGAGCCCCGCCGGATCGCGTTCTGGCCCGACACCGTGCCGGTGACGATCCAGCGCCACGTCGACGGCGCGTACGTGCTCGGCGCGGTCCGCTCGCTCGGCAAGTTCCATCGCGTGCAGGGCTCGCCGGGGTTCCGCGCCGCGGCGGACTGGCTGGTCGGCGAGCTCAAGGGCCGCGGGCTCGCCGACGCCGCGGTCGAGCACCTGCCGGCCGACGGCAAGACCCGCTACGCCCAGTTCCGCAGCTACCTGGGGTGGACCGCGACGGAGGGCCGGCTCGAGGAGGTCATGCCCCAGCTCCGCCGCCTCGGCGACTTCGCGACCCAGCCGGTCGCGCTCGCCGACTACAGCCAGGACGCCGACGTCAGCGCCGAGCTGGTCGACGTCGGCGCCGGGGCCGACGCCGCCGCGTACCAGGGCCAGGACGTCCGCGGCAAGCTGGTGCTGGCCGACGGGGCGCTCCCCGCCGTCCACCGGCTCGCCGTCGAGGAGCGCGGTGCCGCCGGCATCGTGTCGGACTTCCCCAACCAGCGCACCGCGTGGTCGGGGCTGGATCCCGACCTCGTGCGCTGGGGCCACCTGTCGCCGTACCAGACCGCGAACCGGTTCGCGTTCATGATCTCGCCGGGCATGGCCGGCGAGCTGCGCCGCGAGCTCGCGCACGGCGCCGTGCGGCTGTCCGCGCACGTCCGGGCGAAGATGGTGCCGGCGAGCTTCGACGTGGTCTCGGCGACGATCCCGGGCACCGACCCGGCGGCGGGCGAGATCGTGCTGACCGCGCACCTGTGCCACGAGCTCGCCGGGGCCAACGACAACGCGTCGGGCAGCGCGGCGCTGCTCGGCGTGGCGCGGGCGCTGCGCGCGGCGGTCGCCGACAAGACGCTGCCGGCGCCGCGCCGCACGATCCGCCTGCTCTGGCTGCCCGAGATCTCGGGATCGCAGGCCTGGCTGATCAGCCACCCCGATCTCGCGCGCAACCTGCGGGCCGGCATCCACCTCGACATGGTGGGCGGCCGGCCCGACATCACGCACGCCGCGCTGCACCTGTCGCGCACGGCAGGCTCGCTGCCGCACATCGTCAACCAGATCGCCCGGGCGTGGACGTCGGACGTCGACCGCGCGTCGACCGAGTTCGCCGAGAAGGCCACCGGCGACGGCCTGATCTGGCCGCCCGGCGGGCGCGACGCGCTGGTCACCGACCTGCGGCCCCTGGAGCTCGGCAGCGATCACCAGGTGTTCGAGGCGTTCGGCGTGCCGATGGTCTACTTCCACGACTGGCCCGACGTCACGATCCACACCAGCAAGGACGTGCCGGACAACCTCGACGCGACCAAGCTCGGCCGCGTCGCGTACATGACCGCCGGGATCGCGTGGACGCTGGCAGCGCTGCCCGACGCCGAGGCCGCGCGGCTGGTCGCGCTGGCGCACGCGGCGACCGACGAGCGCGTCGCGACCGCCCGCCGCACCGCGCTCGACCGCGGGGTCGCCGCCGACGACGCCCGGCTCGCCGAGCGCGAGGCCGTCGCGGTCGGCGTCGACGAGCTCGCCAGCCTGGCCGCGATGTGGCCCGCCACCGCCGCCGAGGTCCGGCGGGTCAGCGCGGCGCTCACCGCGTCGCAGCCGCGCGCCGCCGGCAGCCGGGATCCCCGGGTGCCCGAGCGCACCGCGGCCGTGCGCGGCCCGCTCGACGTCTACTATTACAATCACCTCGCGACGGTGCTCGGCGAGTCGCGGCCCCAGGTCGCGCTCGAGAAGCGCGACGAGATGCTCGCCTACGAGGCGCTCAACCTGGTCGACGGCAAGCGCTCGGTCGGCGCGATCCGCGACCTGCTGACCGGTCGCTACGCGCCGGTGCCGCTCGCCGAGGTCGCCGAGTGGATCGACCTGCTGGCGAGGGCCGGCGTCGTCAAGCTCCGCGGCCGGTGAGCCGGGAATCCACCTCGGCGCGCCCGTGTGGAGGCCGCATCGAAAGCGAGTCGTTCTAGACTGTCATGGCAGCGCGTTTCTCGGCGCTTTGCTTTCATGAGGGATCCTTGTCGTGGCGGCGGGGGTCGCATCGCCTGAGCAACGGCAGCAGAGCTGCCTGTGAGGTCGAGACGCATGCCACCTGTGAACCGAAGCAAGCGCCCCAGAACCAAGATCCGGGCCCTCCTGGTCTGCCCCAATCCACGCGGCACCGACCGGCTTCGCACCGATCGCGAAGAGCGTGTTCTTCGCGAATCGATCCGGCTCTCGAAGTTCCGCGGTTCGGTCGAGATCGATACGCTCCGAGCGGCAACCCTGGACGACCTTCGTCGCGGGCTGCGGCACGCGCAGTACGATATCATCCACTTCTCGGGGCACGGTACCCGCCGCGGTCTCGTGTTCGAGGACGAGTCGGGGAGACTGGTCGTCGCGAAATCCGAGGCGTTGGCCAGGCTCGTGGCAAAGCATGGGATCGAGACGGCGATCTTGAACGCCTGCTACTCGCTGGATGTTGGAACCATCACGCCGATTGGCACGAAGTACACGATCGCCATGGATGGGCCGATTGCCGATGATGCGGCGATCGAGTTCAGCCGCGGCTTCTACGACGCCATCGGTGACGGCGATGACGTGCCGGGCGCCTTCCAGGAAGGCATCGACTGTGCCGAGCTGAAGAACTTCTCGATCTCGGCAATCCTGCTGCCCGATGGTGTTCGGCACGCCGGACGCCCGGTTCCCGCCTCCCAGCCAGACACTCCTGCGGCGGACGACAAGCGCACGCTGCTGCTCGGCATCGCACTCGACGTATCGGGGTCCATGCAGGAGAGCATCGCGGATCGAACGCGCGCCTCGCGTTCGCGACTGCAGAGTGCCAAGGATGCGCTCGGTCGGCTGGGCGGTGTGATCAATCGTTCGGCGCAAGAGCGCCGCAGAGATATCGAGGCGCTCGACGATGAGCGCGTGCGGATCTTCGCCTGCTGCTTCGGGACCCGGATCGACCCCGGATTCGACGACCTGCTGGGGGTCATGCTGGCCGCGCGCCAAGTCGACGTCGCTTCCGAGGTCGAGCGACGAAAGCGCACGTACGAGGCAGAGGCTCGAGCTCAAGCATCCCGGTACTCCGGGCTGGAGTCGCTCGCCACGAGGTTTCTGGGGGGCGGCATCGTTGCGTCTCTGCGCAACACCGCGGAGCGCGATATTCGACAGCGAATCACAGGAGAGATCGCTCACCTGTTGCGGCAGCAGGCATCGACGGTCGGGTCAACGGTATTGAACTTGAAGCAGTTCTCCGACCTGTTTGACTCATCGCGCGACGCGAGTCTCGGGGACTTCGAAGCTCTCGTGTATGGCTCGACACCACTGCGAGCGACGGCGGCGGAGATCGCAGCGCGGTTCCGGAGCATTCCAGCTCCACAGGGCGTGGAGGAAGCGCGCATGCTCTTGATCATCTCCGACGGGGAACCGACGGATGGTGACCCTCAGCCACACTTCAAGACACTATCAGATGCGGGCGTCACCATCGTCTCCTGCTACGTCACCAATCGCGACGTTGCAGACCCGCGGATCCTCCTCGCGTCCTCCGACCCGACATGGGAAACCGGCGCGAAGCTGATGTTCGAGGCCGCATCACCGCTGGACGAGAACGGCCAGTTCGCAAGCTACTTGTTACGACACGGCTGGACGATCGAGAAGAATGCGCGGATGTTTGTCCAGATCAATCACTCGGATGTACTGGAAGAGTTCGTTTCCGCCGTCGGTAGTCGACTGGAGCAGCAAGACGACCTCGGGCTGCTGCCCGTGGGTCAGTAGGCCGAACGATGGCCATCCCAGTCTTCCAGTGAGGTCAGTGACCGCGCGCTGAAGCTCGGCGGGGTGCGAGTCTCAGCAAACGTGAACTCCGACCCCCGCGCACCATGGCGAGCATCTCCCACCCCCGACCTACGGCAGCCCGGTGTTGCCCTGCTCATGGTCATCTTGTAGGCTATCATGACCATGAAAGAGGTCACGAAGTCCGCCGCGCGGTCCCATCGCCGGGTCGGGGTCGCCGAAGCCAAGGCCAGGTTCTCCGAGGTCCTGCGCGGCGCGGCCCAGGGGCCGACCCTCATCCACAGCCGCGGGCGCGACCTCGCCGTGCTGCTCGCGATCGAGGACTACGAGCAACTCGTTGCGGAGCAGTCCCACGGCCCGGGGACCGGACGCGCTTTCCTCGGTCGGATCGACGCGGTCAAGCGCCGGCACGGCGGTGGGGTCGACGACTTCAAGCCTGCGCCGATGGGCTTCCGAGCGCTCGATCCGTTCTCGCGGCGACGCGCGCAGAACGGGTGAGCGCGTCATGCCCTACCTTCTCGACACGAACGTCATCTCGGAGACCGCGCGCAAGAAGCCCGAACCGGGAGTGCTCGCCTGGGTCGGCAGCCTGCCTTCGCTGACGCTCCCCGCGGTCGCGATCTACGAGATCGCATCCGGGATCCAGCGGTTGCCACCGGGCGACAAGCGGGCGTTCCTGGAAGAGTGGTTTGCAGAGTTGCTGGGCACTGGATGCGACGTCATCCCGTTCGACCGCGAAGCCGCGCTCGCGTGTGCCGCACTCGAAGCAGAGGCACGGCACAAGCACCAGACCATCGAGACCCGCGATCTCTTCATCCTGGCGATCGCCAAGTCGAGAGCGATCGGCATCGCGACACGCAACGTCGGCCACGTTCGAGGCTTCGGCGTACCTCTGTACGACCCGTTCAAGGACGTTCATCTGATCTGAGAGCCTGGGCACGATTCGACGCGCCAGGATCGTGAGCCAAAAACGGAGCCGCCGGTGGCCTTGGAAGGCTCGGGATCGCGCCCTGGAGCCTACCGGGACCCGGCGGAGCGCCATGGCCAGGTCGGGCCCGAGGCCAGCCGGCGCGTGGCGTTGCTGGTCGACGCCGAGCAGCTGACAGGGCTGGCCGCGCGAGATCCGCGCGGCGCGCCGCGCCCGGTCCAGCTCCGCCAGGGTGGTCTGCGATCTCCCGAGGTCATGGCGCGGTGCGAGGAGCGACACGAGTGGCGCGGGCCGGGCCGCGGCTCGAGAGTTCGGAGGTTGAACCCGGCCTCGCAGGACGTTCCAGCTGGAATGCGATGCCGGCGAATCGAGTCAATCCGCGCAAGTCACCGAGCAGAGCGTGGGGCAAGTCCCATCACGTCGCGGCGCTGTCGAGGCGACAGTCGCGTGCGCCGCCGGCGTGGGCACGGCGATCGCGGTCGAGGTGGCCCACGTGAGACAGGCGATCGCGCTCGAGTACGGCGATGAGAGCCCTTGCGTTTTCCGGTGGGTTATCATATATGCTCAATCAAGATGTCGGCGTCCCCCCAACCCACGCCCCGGCGTCGCCGTCGTCCTCGCCCCCGTCAGCTCGGTCTCGAGTTCCGGACCTGGGGTGGCAAGCGCGCCGGCGCGGGCCGCAAGCCCCGCGGTGCGCGCGCCGGCGTGGCGCATCGCGCACGCGGCGAGTGGACCCGCCCGATGCCGCTCCACGTCACCTTGCGCATGGCGCCGCACGTCTACAACCTGCGCAGCCGGCGCTCGTTCCGCGTCATCGAGGCGGCGCTCCGGATCGGTGGCGATCGGTTCGACGTCCGCGTCATCCAGTTCTCGGTCCAG
>JBGQCL010000664.1:0-5809 GCA_041495365.1 Kofleriaceae bacterium
CACGCCGGCCCGCTCGGCGTCGCAGCCGGTCGGGTATTGCTTGCCGTCGCAGCCGCACACGACCACGTCGTTGCACGGCCCGGGGCTCGTGATGATCGGCATCCCCCCGCACCCGGCGACGAGCAACGCGACACTCAGCAGGATGCCCCGGCGCACGGCGAATCATGGATCGTCTGAGCCCGCGATCGCGACAGTTACCGCGGTGCCCGCGCAGATCCTGCGCGATCGGCCGGGGGCGACGCGAACCGGGGGCCGTGCGCGCCGGGGGCCGGCACCCGGGTGCGGCATACCCCAGGAACCACGTCGAGCGATGCCCCGGCGATCCGCGACCGGCCGCCGCTGGCAGACTCGGGCACGCCCCCGGCGGCGCGGGGATCCCCGGACCGGCCGCGCGCGAGGTCGATCATGACCGCCGGGGTCGGGTGTCCCCCGACGACCGTCCCCACCACCGCCGACCCCGGCGCCGGGCTGTCGAGCCCCGAGGCCGCGCGTCGGCTCGCCGAGGTCGGCGTCAACGAGCTGCGCCGCGCCGAGGCGACGTCGGCGTGGCGGATCTTCGCCGACCAGCTGACCAGCCCGGTGGTGCTGCTCATGCTGGGCGCCGCGCTGGTCTCGGGCCTGCTGCGCGAGGCCGCGGACGCGATCGCGATCGCCGCGATCATCGTGCTCAACGCGATCGTCGGCTTCCTGCAGGAGTACCGCGCCGAGCGCGCGGTGCTGGCGCTGCGCGCGATGACCGCGCCGCACGCCCGGGTCGTGCGCGACGGCCAGACCACGAGCGTCCCGGCGGCCGAGATCGTCCCGGGCGATGTCCTGGTGCTGGAGGCCGGTGACATCGTGGCCGCCGACGCCGCGCTGGTCGAGGCCCACGCGCTGCGCACCGGCGAGGCCCCGCTGACCGGCGAGAGCGCGCCGGTCGACAAGTGCACGGCGCCCGCGCCCGACGACGCCCCGCTCGCCGAGCGCCACGATCGCGTGTTCCTCGGCACGTCGATCGCGGCCGGCACCGGTCGGGCGGTGGTGACCGCGACCGGCATGGCCACCGAGCTCGGCAAGATCGCGTCGCTGCTGGAGACCGCCGAGGACACCACGACGCCGCTGCAGCGCCGGCTCGCCCAGGTCAGCCGGATGCTGCTGATCGCCAGCGTCGCGATCGTCGGCGTGGTCGCGGTCGCGGGCGTGGTGCGCGGCCTCGGCGCGTTCGACGTGTTCCTGTCCGCGGTGTCGCTCGCGGTCGCCGCGGTCCCCGAGGGCCTGCCCGCGATCGTGACGATCGCGCTCGCGCTCGGCGTGCGCCGGATGGTGGTCCGCCACGCGCTGGTCCGCAAGCTGCCGGCGGTCGAGACCCTGGGCTGCGCGACGGTGATCTGCACCGACAAGACCGGGACGCTGACCACCGGCGTGATGACGGTGCGCGAGCTGTGGGGCCCCGACCACGCGGCGCTGCTCGACGCCGCCGCGGCGTGCTGCGACGCCGAGCTCGGCGCCGAGCCGGGCACCGGAACCGGCGACACCACCGAGCTGGCGATCCTCGCCGAGGCCGAGCTCCGCGGGATCCGGCGCGACGCGATCGAGCGCGACCGGCCGCGCGTCGAGGTCGAGCCGTTCGATCCGGCGACCAAGCGGATGGCGATCCGGCGCGCCGACGGCGTGTGGTACGAGAAGGGCGCGGCCGAGGTCGTGCTGCCGCGCTGCACCGCGGGCGTCGCCGGCGCGCCGCAGGCGGTGTCGCAGCTCGCGGCGCGCGGCCTGCGCGTGCTCGCGATCGCGGTCGGCGAGGCGCCGGACGCGCTGACCCTGCGCGGGCTGATCGGGATCGCCGATCCGCCGCGGCCCGAGGCGATCGCGGCGGTCGCCGCCGCGCGCGCCGCCGGGATCCGGACCGTGATGATCACCGGCGATCACCCGGTGACCGCGCAGGTGATCGCGCGCGAGCTCGGCATCGTGCGGCCGGGCGAGTCGCCGGACGGCCGGGTCCATGCCCGGGCGACGCCCGAGGACAAGCTGCGCATCGTGCGCGACTGGAAGGCGCGCGGCGCGATCGTCGCGATGACCGGCGACGGGGTCAACGACGCGCCGGCGCTGCGCGAGGCCCACGTCGGGATCGCGATGGGCAGGACCGGCACCGAGGTGACCCGCGAGGTGGCCGACATCGTGCTCGCCGACGACAACTTCGCGACCATCGTCGCCGCGATCCGCGAGGGCCGCGGCATCTTCGACAACATCCGCAAGGCGCTGGTCTACCTGCTGTCGGGAAACACCGCCGAGCTCGCCGTGATGCTGATCGCCGCGCTCGCCGGCCTGCCGCTGCCGCTGCTGCCGCTCCAGCTGCTGTGGATCAACCTGGTCACCGACGGCCTGCCGGCGCTCGCGCTGGTCGTCGATCCGCCCGAGGCCGACGTCATGCGCCGCCCGCCGCGGCCGACGGCCGAGCCGATCCTGGGCCGCGCCGAGTGGCGCGAGATCGCGTGGACCGGCGCGCTGCAGACCGCGGTGACGTTCGGCGTGTACGCGTGGGCGCTCGGCGACGGCCTGGCCCGCGCGCGCAGCCTGGCGTTTGCCGTGCTGGTGTTCGTCCAGCTGTTCCGGTCGTTCGCGTCGCGCAGCACGACCCGGGTGTTCTGGCAGGTCGGCGCGTTCTCCAACCTGGTGCTGCTCGCGGTGGTGATCGCCTCGATCGCGTTCCAGCTCGCGATCCACAGCCTGCCGCTGACCCGCGGGCTGTTCGACATCATCGCGCTGACCCCGGGCGACGCCGCGCTGTGCCTCGCGCTCGGCGTCCTGCCGGTCACCGTGGTCGAGCTCGCCAAGCTGGTCCGCGCCGGCCGCGGGGTCAGAACAGGTCGAGGTTGAGGTGGAGGTTCGACTCGTTGAAGATCCGGGCGTCGTGGGCCTGGCCGAGCACCTGCGCGACCGTGTCGCACACGGTCGCGTTCAGGATCAGCAGGCCCGGCGCGATCAACCGGCCGGGGCAGCCCACGGCGATCAACGGCCCGTCGAGCAGCCAGCGCGCGTGGGAGAAGCACACCGCGCCGCTGGTGTCCCATCCGGCCTCGAACAGCATCCCCAGCGGCGTCGTCCCGCGGGCCTGGATCGGCCCCGGGGACAGGTTGTCCCAGACGTTGATCACCGTGCCGTCGCGCGTGTGCGACCTCCCGCTGCCGCAGTAGTCGGCGCGCGCGACCCGCGTGCACGTCCAGTGCGCCGCCACCAGGTCGCCGTGGCCGGTGACCCACGGCCGGTAGCCCCAGCGATAGCACTTGCCGATCACCCCGGTGGTGCAGCCGAACGTGAACAGCGTGCTCGACGCGACGCGGTTGCCGTGGTCGTCCCACGTCGCGGTCAGCGGGATCGCGACGTGCCTGCCGTCGCTGTCGGCCAGGCACGCCGCCTGCCAGTTCCCGGCGCCGTCGACGTTCTGCTCCAGCGTGTAGAGGTAGGTCGCGCCGGTCCCGGTCGGATCGTACATCGCCGCCTCGGGCTCGACCGCGGTGACCCGGTACTCGACCAGCGCGGTCGACGACGGATGGCTCGGGTCGTGGGCCTGGGCGTGGAGGTGGGCGCCGACCAGATCGGCGCCGTGCAGCGTGACCTGGGCCTGGTCGGCGACCAGCTCGCCGTGCTCGATGCGGGCGCTGTCCAGCGCGGTGCCGCCGAGCGTCGCCCCGGCGTACTGGAAGCCGACCAGCGTCATGCCCTGAACCTGGCTGCCCTGGAGCTGCACGCCCTGCAGCTGGGTGCCCTGGTTCTCCATGATCGACTGCTGGCCGACGGACTCGGCCTGGGTCGCGCATCCCGCGAGCCCCAGCGTGGCGAACCATGCGATGCAATGTCTCATACGTCTTCTCCGTGGGTCATGGGTGATCGAAGCTTCGATAGGCAGCGGGCGGTCACGGGGGCGTGGCGCACAGCCGGACGCCGATCAGCGGCGTGCGCTCGGTCGGCTCGCCGTACTCGCGGTTCATGCTCCGCGCGCTGAGCCTGCCGTGGTACCAGCTGCCGCCGCGCACCACCGGCGCGTCCGCGGCCTGGACCGAGCGCGTCCACTCCCACACGTTGCCGGCCATGTCGTCGGCGCCGACCGGGCTGCGCCCGCCGGGGTGGGAGCCGACCTCGTCGGGGCCGAACGCGAGCGGCTCCCGGCCGTAGGTCACATCGATGTTGGCGTCGTCCGGCGCGAGCGCGTCACCGGCTGGAAAGGTCCGCGCATCGGCGCCGCGCGCCGCGCGCTCCCACTCGTACTCGTCGCACAGGCGCGCGCCGGGGACCCGGTGCGTGCGGTCGAGCCAGCGCGCGAACGCCTGGGCGTCCTCGAACGACACCGCGGACACCGGGAACCGCAGCCAGTCCTGATCGCCGCGCGTCGCCCGGGCCTCGTAGTGCAGCCGCTGGCCGGCCTCGGCGGTGTAGGTCCGGGTCGTCGGCGTCAGGCTGAGCCGCCACTGCCGCGCCGCGATCTCGGTGAGCGTGATCGACGACACCGCGTTGTTGGATCGCGGGCTGCGCCGGAGGCGCTCGTCGGGGTCGAGCGCATCGAGGAACTCGATCCACTCGGCGAACGTCACCTCGTAGCGGGCGATGAAGTAGCCGCCGGTCGTGACCTCGTGGAGCGGCGCGGCGTTGAACACCTGGCGCAGCGAGTCCGAGCTCTCGGCGCTGCCGAACAGGAACCGCCCCGGCGGCACGTAGATCATCCCGGGCGGCGCCGAGGACGCCGCCGGCAGCGCGATCCGGATCGCCAGGGTCTCGCCCCGCGCGAGCAGCACCGGCAGCCGGGCCGCCACGTGACCGGGCGCCTCCAGCGCCAGCACCAGCGAGCCCGCCGGCAGGCGGAGCTCGGATCGCCGCGGATCCACGAGCTGGCGCGCGGCGCCCGGCCGCTCGATCCACACCCGGGCCTCGGCCGGGGCCACGGTCAGCTCCACGCGCGCGTCGGCGGCGAGCGACGCCCGGTAGCGATCGTCGCCATACGCGAGCAGCCGGGACGCGAGCTCGTCGGCGAGATCGCGCCGGCGGTCGCGCTCGGCGCGCCCCAGCCGCTCGAACGCGAGGTCCGCCGCCCATCCGCGCAGGGCGGCGCGCCCGGGATCGAGCAGCAGCACGCTGTCGAGCGCCTCCGAGGCGGTGCGGTACTGGCGCTCCTCGCGCGTGCCCATCGCCTCGACCTCGGTCCATGCCTGCTCGCCCTCGCTCCAGTGCGCACCGTCGAACAGCGCGATCGCGCGGCTGCGGGCGGCGTCGCGCTGCGCGGCGAGCCGGCGCGCGGACTGCTGCGCGGTCATCGCCGCGGTCGCCCGATCGTCGACCATCGTCTCGAGCTCGCGCCGCGCCCGGGCGCGGACCGCCAGGCCGACGACCACCGCGCCGATCGCCAGCGCCGCGACACCCCCGGCGCCGGCCGCCCGCCGGGTGTGGAGCACGCGGGCCGACGCGGTGAGAAACGCGGTCTCGCGCGACGCCAGGCCGGCGCGATCGAGCGCGCGGGCCTCGGCGAGCTGGCGGCGCCCCCACAGCAGATCGCGCCCGCGGTCCATGCGGTCCCACGCGGCGGCGGCCTGCTCGATCCGCTCGCGCACCGCGTGGTCGGCCGCGTCGCGCGTGAGCCAGCCCCGCAGGGTCGACCACCCGGTGAGCAGCGCCTCGTGCGCGATCTCGTAGGCACCGTCCTGCGCGTTGCTCGCGACCACGACGCGGCCGCGGATCAGCGCCTCCAGCGCGGTGCGCTCGGCGTCGCGCGCGGCGCCGTCGGACAGCAGCTCGGCCTTGGGCCGCCGGGTCCGCGTGCCCTGCGCGGTGACCAGCCGGAGCA
>JBGQCL010000665.1:0-5787 GCA_041495365.1 Kofleriaceae bacterium
GAATGCGTCGAGCGCGCGCACGTACAGCGGCGTTGAACCGGATGGACCGCCACCATGACCCAGCGCAGTGGGTTCGCGGTGGGGAGGCTTCATGAGTTCCTCGCCTGCGGCATGCTGGTGGTGGACCACATCCGGCGGCCCAGCCAACGTGACAGGGACACGGGGGCGATGCCGAGCACTCCCGCCGCTCGGTAGACGGTGCCAGTCTTCTTGAGCGCGACGATGCGGAGGGTAGCCTTCTCGATCTCCGATAGCGACTTCGCACGGTGCCTCGACACCCAGTCGAGATCCTCATCGGAGAAGCACGTCGGCGAGGCCTCTAATGTGGCGAGGGCTTCGTCGGCATACGCTTGGATGATCCGCGGCAACTCTGCTTCCCGGACGTCGAGCGGCGGTACCTCGATCGGCATCGGCCAGGTGATTGCGCTGCTGCGCTCATGAATGCTCATGCAGACGATCAGCTGGACTCGGTGGTCGCGCGCCTCGAGCAACCTCAAGAACTCTGGAAAATCGTGCGGCCGGCGTCGACTCCGTATGCACAGCGAGCCTCCCGTCGCGATCTGCAGGGCCACCACGGCCGAGTTCTGGTTAGCGGGCGAACGTACCGACGCTGGGAGGTCTTGCCGGCGTTGGTCGCAGACGATGAACGGGGCAGCCTCGCCGAGGACACGGCGATGCAGCGCATGCGCGAGCGGCACCTGGTCCCCCTCGCCCCGGAGGACCAGCGTCGATCGCCGTGCCGCTGCCAGGCGGATCGCACGAAGTGCGTGATCGACAACCGACATGCGATCACTTCCCCAGCCGAGCAGGCGGGAGCAAAACTCGCGCAAAGCAATGCAACGTTTGCTTTCCGCAATCAGGACCGTCGCGCCAATGGCGATCTCGGTGCCGGGTGCCAGGACGAATTCCTTGCGAAGCTCGCCGTCCTGTCTCACCCCAGTCGTTCCTTCCAGATCTCGAATGTGCCATTGCTCCCGCTCATGGAACAGCTCGGCGTGCCGGAGCGAGACATCCGGGTCAGTGAGCCGCAGCGCGCACGTGTTGGACGCGCCGATGTGCCAACTTCGAGTGCCTCGCGATGGCAGCGCATGGGTGTAGTCCGTCCCCCATTCGCGCAGCTGAATCACCTTGTCGAGCGCTGGTCCAGTCTTGTGATCGTGGATTGTCGTTGAAGACATGGGCACCCTGCCATAGGAAGAATGACGTCGAGATCGCGGGTTGCGATGGCGAATTCCGAACACGATGGAGCGAACGAAAGAAATCCGACTTTGCGAGTGATGCCTGCGGCTGCGTCTCATCGCCCATGCGATGGACTGGGGCCTGACAGGGAACTCCGCCAAGCAGGTGGTCAGCTGAGCTCGAATGTCGGCTCGCGCACCTTCGAGGAGCGTCGATCGTCGAACCAGGCCGATGGGTCAGCCCTTCTCCATCCCAGCGTCGTGGGCGCTTGCAGCTTTGTTGAACGACTCGGCACGTCGCTAAAGAACACGAGATCGCGTCGGATGAAAAGGGGTGTTCCTCGAATCCCTATTCGCGTTGCTTTCACGGGACAACCGAGCGCACGCGATCATCTGCAAGTGTCCGGGATCGTGCCATCGGGGCTTTGCCACGTGTCCCGCCGATTGAACCACCGTCCCCTGTTTGTGTGACTGGTCGGCCGGCTATTCGTCGGAGCCGAACAGCGGGAAGCTCAGACCGACGCGTTCAAAGCGCCGCGCCAGCTTCGTGTGCGACGACATCCCCAGCGAATCCGCGGCCGGGCGCAAGCCTCCCAGCGTGGCATGCGCAATGATCGCGTCGGCGATCTCGCGGAGCTCGTCGAAGTTGCCTGGCCAGTCATAGGTCTTGAGCGCGTCCTGGTTCGCGCGCGTCAGGTCGACCACGCGGCGGTCAAACGCGCACTCCGCGAACCGGCGATCGAGCAGCTCGTGGATCTCGCGGCGGCGGTATGCGAGCGGGCGAACCTCGACGTGCTGCATCCGCTCGATCCTGGCACCGGTCAACGCGCGCCGCGCGATGTCCTCGCTCGACGCAAGGGCGATGAGCCGGACGCCAGCGCTCACCTCGAACAGCATCGACACCAGCTGCGGATCGAGCGGTGCACCATCGTCCTCGAGGGGGAGGATCAGCGACGTCCGGGAGGCTTGCTGCACCAGCGCCACCTGCGCCGCCCGCTCCAGGGGAACCGTGGCGACCTTGACCGCTGTCCGGCTCCGCAGCAATGACATCGCGTGGATCGCACGCGCGAGGCGTTCGAGATCGCATCCGGCTTCGCCCGTGAGCAGCAGCGGCCCCGAGTCCGTCGCCGCCTGGACCATCACCCAGTCCGGAGATCGGGGAGCCCCCGGTCCCAGGATCTCGAACAGCGTGGGCCGATGCTGCCGCATCTCGTCGTTCAGGCAGACGAAGGTCATCGGCCGCGCCGTGAACGTGTCCCCCGGGCTCAGATCCGCCGACCCCTCGAGCCGGCGGCCCCGGACGAACGTACCGTGCGAGCTATCGAGGTCGCGCAGCCGCAGCATGTGCTTGCGACGCTCCAGCAGGCAATGCCGCGCCGACAGCCCACGGCCCGGGATCGAGATCGTGCACCGGCTTGATCCACCGAGGCTGAGCTCGACGAGACTCCGATGCAGCTCCCAGTCCCCTTCGACGTTGTACTCGCAGATCGCGACGGTCGGATCGGGCCCCGCATCCCACGCCACGAACCCATCGTCGGGAAGTGGCGGTGTCTCGACCGGCGTCACGGGTGATGTGGGCGAGGTCGGCGGCGGCGGCGGCGCCACCGACCTGACCGGGAGCAATCTGGGCGCGCCGGGCGGAGCCGGCGCGGCTGGGTGGGACTTGTGGGTCGGATCCATGGGATCAGAAAGCACTCCGAGGCCAGACGCCGCAAGGGGTGTACCGCAGAGTGCTCGTTTTAGGGAATGTCGCGGGACACCTCGGCTCGCATCCGGAACGCGGATCGCGGTGTTGACGCCACATCGAGCGGGCTCGCTTACGAAAGCTGCATTCGGGGTGTACCGGGAGTCAGCGTGGAACCACGGATCTGCGGGACAGCTACGCCCAACGCTGGTGCAGCAAAATGCGCCAGCGCGGGCAACTTCCCTTGGAGGAATGGCGGTTAGTCTTCCCCCCAACGGAGGAGCCAACGCTGATGGCGGAGCGCGATCTCTCTGGGGCTACACTGGGCGAGTACGTTCTGCGCGAGCTCATCGGGAAGGGCGGCTACGGAGCCGTGTACCTCAGCGAGCAGCCGCTGCTGGAGCGCGAGGTGGTGGTCAAGGTTCTGCATCCGGAACAGACAGGTAACAACGCGCGCGAGCGCTTCCTGCGCGAGGCGAAGCTGGCAGCGCAGCTCGACCACCTGTACGCGGCGCACGTCTATGGCTTCGGGGCCAAGGACGAGGGCAACGTGCTGTGGATCGCGATGGAGCGGGTGCGGGGTGTCGCGCTGGATGTGTGGCTGAACACGCATGGGCGGATGCCACACGAGCTGTTCGGGCCATTCTTCCAGGCTCTCTGCGAGGTCGTCCACGCCGTGCACGCGGTGGGGATCGTCCACCGCGACCTGAAGCCATCGAACATCATGGTGGTCGAGAGCAGGGGACTGCTGCTCCCCAAGCTCCTCGATTTCGGGATCGCCAAGTGGAACCGCCCTCCCGCGGTGGCGCCTGCCTCCAGCTCCGATGAAGCCCGCGATCCCGATCGCGACGACGTGAAGACGAAGCGTCTGCCGGTCCGGCCGCGCCGCGCGGGCCGGGTTGTCGCCCAGGACGATTCGGAGATCAGGCGCCAGCTCACTCCGCCGGGTGGATGTCTCGGCTCGCCTCCGTACATGGCCCCCGAACAGCGATGCGGTGCCGACTGCGTCGGGCCGGCGGCCGATATCTACGCGCTTGGCGTCGTGGCCTACGAGATGCTGACCAGGCGCCTGCCGTTTACCGCGGCCCCGGGGGACGACGACGATGTCGAGCAGCACCTCGCGCCTGTGCCGCGGCTCGGCGATGGCTTCCCCCCTGTCGTGGATCGGGTCATTCAGTGTGCGCTCGACAAGAATCCCCGGGCTCGCTTCGGCAGCGCGCTGGAGCTGGCCGCTGCGTTGCAAAGGGCACTGCGCGCGAGCATGCGGGAGCAGCTCCGGACCTCGGCGCAGCAGTGGCACGAGCAGCACGGGCCGTCGGGCCTGCTGTGGGGCGCCGACGTGCTGGAGGACGCCCTGCGCAGTGTGCCCCGGGAGACGCTCGGCCCGCTGGAGTGCTCGTTTGTCGCCGAGAGCCAGCGACGGATCCGGCGCGCTCGCTGGATCCGTCGGTTACTCGTTACGCTCGCCGCGATGGTCGCGGTCGGCGGGCTCGTGTACCGCGCCAACATGCAAGCCGAGCTGGCTGAGGAGCAGGCTCGCACGGCTCGGGAAGTCAGCGAGGCCACCGTCACGCAGGCCGAGCTGGAGCAGGGCCGGGCCACGCTGCTCCACAACGACCTGGTCGAGGCACAGCAGCATCTAGGCGAGGCGTGGAGCCGCGGCGAGCGCAGCGACGCGACCGCGTTCATGTTCGCGCGCGCGTTGCAGCCGCTGCGCGCAGAGCTCGCCCGGCTCCCGGTGATCTCCGGTCGTATGTGGGCGGCAAGCTGGAGCCCGGACGGCAAGCGGATCGTGACGGCCGACGACGGGGGTGCGCAGATCTGGAACGCGGAAACCTACCAGCTGGTCGCGTCACTTCCCCATGGCGACGCTGTGTACAGCGCGGTGTGGATAGCAAGCGGCTCAAAGCTGGTGACTGCGTGCGGCGATGGCAGGCTGAGGGTATGGGACCCGGAGACGGGCCACCTGGAGCGCGAGTTGCGGCTGCGTCACCGCGCGCCACGGTGGTACGTCGCTGCTGTGAGCGGTGAGCGCGTCGCCGCCGTGGATCTGTCCGGTTCGATCACGGGGGTCTGGGACGCCGAGACCGGGGCAGTCCTGGCCGAGGTCGATCTCCGCGCCGCGAAGTGGCCGTCTATCGCATTCTCGCCGGACGGCCGGCGGCTCGCCGTGAGTGGCGGCAGTGAAGTGCGCATGATCGACACCGCGAGCTGGCAGGTCGCTAGCTTCGGCGACGACGTTCGCGCGCTCGCATGGGATCCGGCAGGCGCGCGGCTGCTCACCGGTAGCGGCGGCGGCGCTGCGTCGATCTGGAGCATCACGCGGGGGCAGCGGCTGCCTCTGCGTCTGACTGGCGAGACTGTCACCGCCGTCGCGTTCTCCCCGGACGGCCAGCTCGCTGCGGTCGCCGGCGAGGACGGCACGGTGCAGGTGTTCAACGCCAACACCGGGCGCATGCTCTCCCAGAGGAACCACCTCCGCGCCAAGGTCTCCTCGATCGAATTCGACGCCACCGGACAGCGTATCACCGCCGCGGGTACATCGGGCGAGCTCGTGATCGCCGACGCGGTGAGCGGGACGCCGGTGGCGGTACTCGAGGGCCCAAGCCAGCAGCTCCGCGTCGCGCACTTCGATCCACGGGGAGTCCGTGTTCTGGCTGCATCGTGGGACGGCTCGGCGCGTGTCTGGGATGCGAGTTCGTCATACAGGCGCTGGAGCGCGGGAGCGATCTCCGACGCTTTCGGCTTGTTCGGGGGGGTCGAACCGGATGGGCGATTTCTTGCGATCGCCTGCCCGAAATGCACCACGCGCGTCTGGGACACCGCCCAGGATCGGCTCCTTGCTGCTCTCCCCCCCGTTGGGCTGCGTGGCGATGACGACCCGGTCCCGTTCCCGGTCGTCTCGGCCGCGGGAGATAGGGCCGC
>JBGQCL010000666.1:0-5774 GCA_041495365.1 Kofleriaceae bacterium
TCCGTGGCCTCCGCGCTCCGCGGGTGTTCCTTGCACGCTTCGCATCTGCAAACGCGATCAGTTCTATCGGCCATGGCTCTTGAAGAGACAGTATCAGGATCCGCGGTCAGATGACCAAGTTATTTAAGTTCAGCCCCTAAATGCGTACCCAGGGGCGACGATCCCGTACTCCTTGAGGAAGTCGGCGGGATGCTTGTTTACTCGCGCCTCTGTTACATGAGCCTTCATACGGTCAAGCTTCAACGTCACCGGCGCATCGTCATCGAAGTCAAGCAGATAGACCGGCGTGGCCGTCGCCAGCAGTTGATGTGCAGACCGTTCGCTCGGAAGGTCGCCAACCAAGAGCGCGGCGAAGCCCTCGTTACCAGCCACGACCTTGGAACCTTCGCCCTGCAGCTCTTTCGGAAGCTGGCGTGCGATCTGCTCAAGCACTGCCGTAGAAACCTTGCCGGCCAGCGCCCACTGTGTATCGTCGCTAAACACCCTAATCATCGGTATCTTCCTTGGTGACCTGGTCGGCGGTTACCGCGACAGTGCCAGACGCCAACCCCAGCCCCTTGCGTAGCACACTGGAGACCTCCATAAGTTTTCCCTCGGGGAATGTCACGATCTTGACGCCCGGCACTTATCGAGTGCCGGGCGTCAAGATCGTGATAAGCCCTCACGAACGTGAGCAGCTTCTTGGCCATCGTCTCGTTGGGGACGTCGCGAGGAAGACCGCGTGCAACGTCTTCGAGTACGCTCGTTGTTGCCTCGCCGGCAATCGCCCATTTGGTATCGTGCCAGCCCACGTTCACAGTCCGATGAGCTCGCCTGGAATCTCAAGGGCCCGCAGGATTCCGGCGGGGGTCGTCTCGCCGAGAACGTTGTCGAGCGGCCGAAAATTTGGACTTGGCTTCTGCGGCGAGTAGGACGAGACGCTCTGATCTGCCTCTTGAACCATGCAGAGAAAATCGCCGTCCTCGGGGTTGCGAAAAATCAAATAGGCGCGCTTGCCAAGTTGCCTTGCCAAGCTGCCAGCGGCCGGCGCGTCGTCCACGAGCACACCTCTAGGGTGCGGATGAAACTCAAATTCCCCCCCGGGTATCACCTCTCTTGCTCCAGCTTCCGCTTCGGCCATCGTGATTCCCTCCACGAGTCCAATGTTCTTCACGGGAATCGGTGCAGCGTGCCCGGGCGCAATAATCCCCTTTTGCTTGAGAAAACCAGCCGGGTGTACATCCAGTCGGGTTTCAGTCGCCCGCATCTTCTTGCGGTCAAGTCTCAGCGTTACGGGGGCGTCGTCGTCGAAGTCAAGCAAGTATACCGGGGTTGCGGACATCAGCAGCTGGTTCGCGAGCCGCTCGCTTGGCAGGTCACCGAAGACCAGAAGGGCAGCAAATCCTTCATTCCCTGAGACGATCTTTGATCCACTACTACCTTGAAGTTCACGAGGCAGTCCGCGCGCAAGATCCTCAATCACCGCGGTTTCAACGTTGCCCGCGATCGCCCACTGTGTATCTTCACGGAAGATTCTGATCATCGTCTTCTTCCTTGAGTAGCTGATCGGCAGAAACAGTCGCTACCCCTGCCGTTGGCGCCAGCCCCTTACTCAAGCCTCCCCTGATCTTCACGAGTTGGGCCTCGGGGAACGTTACCCGGGTGCTGCGGTTCCGGCAGCCGACGGCGATGAAGCGGCGGTCTGGCTCAGGACTGGCGTTCCGCTCAACGCCGCCGACTGGTGGCTGCCGGCCGCGCCGGACGGCCCAAAACCGTCGCGGCGGCGTGCTCAGAGTCCGTTGTTCGCCACGGTCGACGTCGCCGGCGTCGCCCACGTTCACAGTCCGAGGAGCTCGCCCGGGATCTCGAGGACACGCAAGATCCCCTCGAGCGTCGTCTCGCCGAGGATGTTGTTGAGCGGCGGAGAGTTGGGATCAGGCCGCACGGGTGAGTAAGAGGCCGGTTCCTTGCCCGGCTCATGCACGACACAACAGAACCACCCCCCCTTGTCCTCGGGATTCCGAAACACGAGGTATCCGCGTCTCCCAAGTTCATCAGCCAACATGCCACCGATGATCGCATTGTCGATGAGCACTCCTCGGGGATGATCGCGTAACTCGACGTCGCCCGCCTCTGATGGTAGTGCACGTTTCACTTCGTCAAGAGATACCCCCTCGATGACCCCAACTTCCCGAACCGGCGTTGGCGTCAACGCATAGCCTGGCGCCACGATGCCGTGTTCCTCGAGAAGGTCGGCCGGATGCTTGTCCACACGCGTCTCTGTAACACGCGTTTTCCTGCGGTCGAGCTTCAGAGTTACCGGTGCCTCGTCGTCGAAATCCAGCAAATAGACTGGCGTCACAGTCGTCAGCAGACGTTTTGCCAACGTCTCACTCGGCAAGTCACCGAACACGAGCAGGGCAGCAAAGCCATCGTTTCCGGTGACGACCATCGACCCATCACCCTGCAGCTCCTTGGGCAGTTGACGCATGAGCTTCTCGAGCACCTCGGTTTCAACGTTGCCCGCTAGCCCCCACTGCGTATCTTCACGGAAGATCTTGATCATCGCCTTCTTCCTTGAGTAGCTGATCGGCAGACACAGTTGCTACCCCGGCCGTTAGCGCTAGCCCCTTTTGCAAGGCTCCCCTGATCTCCACGAGCTTGGCCTCGGGGAATGTGACCGTCTTGACAACAAGTTGATTACGTCGCAACAGATCGTTCAGCTGTGTCAATCGCGCTCCGATTGCATCAGGCACCGCCAAGTAAACCGGCTGCCCGGTGGACTGGGCCGCCTTGAGCTGTCCGATCATCCGCCTAAATGCCTGCCTCGGCTTGCGGGTGGCAGCTGCCGCGAGTTCGCTCGCCCACCTGTCGCGGCTCCACGCCTTGACCTCCAGCAACGCGCGCGCACCGCTCGCATCCTGCAAAGCAAAATCGATGACCTTTCCCGCCGCGTCGACCTGACGTCCAACGATCTTGAGTCCGCCAGGAAGCTCGACATCTTCGAGCACGAACACCAGCTCACCGGCGACGCCGCGCAGCTTCGCCCCTGCGTCCGCGTAGGCCGAGTCCTTCAGCAGCTTCTTGAGGGCGCTGGGGAAGTAGTCCGATGGCTTCTCGGAGACCCTCATGAAGGACTTCCAGTTGGTTGCCGGATCGAGCGCCATCCCCTCGAGCATGCCATCCGGGAGCTCGGTGAGCTCGCGCAGCCATCGAAGATCGAGCGGGCTATCCCGGAGCACCGCTTGCCGCACGAGCGCCTTGCGTGCCTCGGCGCTGATCCCCTTGCGCCCCATCACCCACTCGACGTTGTCCAAGAAGGCCAGGGGGTCGACCGCATCGGCCGCGCGTCGCAGCACGCCGGCCACCACCTCCTCATCCAGCACCCTCGCCGTGCCCTTGAGCAGCTTGTCGAGCGCCGCCACGAGCTTCGCCTTGTCGGATTCCTCGGCGATGCGCCGAGCCACCGCATAGATGGTGTCTGCCATCTTCGACGCCTTCGCGAGCCTCTCGAGCTGCTCGACAACGCTCGCTCCCTGGGCTCGTGCCGCTGGACCGCGGAGTTTCGTCATCGCGCCCTTCGCGGCCTCGATCGCCCGAGCGCCGCGCGAACGCTGGATGGCCTGCGTGATGGCCGTCTTGTCTGTGACGCGCACGGTTTCGGCGCCAGCATCGGCGACGGGCGTAGCGCCCGGGAGAACTCTACCGCCGCGCCGCGACCGCGAGCGCCCGCCCGGCTGGCCGACCGCGAGAGCCAGGCCCGACCGCCAGCGCCCCGCCAGGCCGACCGCGAGCCCCAGGGCCGACCGCGAGCACCAGCGAACGCCGGGCCCGCCGCGAGCGCCTACCCGCCGCGAGCGCCGGGTCTACCACCGCGAGCGCCTGGCCGCCGCGAGGGCTTGCGACCGGGGCATGATCACGACGCGGCCTCAAGCGGCTTCAGGCTCGCCATGAACTCCGCGAAGCTGTCGGCGAGCTTCCACACATCGCGCCGATCGAACCACTCGACGCGCGGGTTCGAGCCGGTCGGCCGCGGATCGACGCGATCGAGCATCCAGACCTCGCCGCGGTGCGGCCCGGCCAGCACCAGCACGATCGGCGAACCGCCGTCGTCGGCGCCGATCTCCAGACCGCCCGGCAACCGGTCCTCACCGTAGTGCTGCCACGTAGCCAGATCGCGTGATTCGTCGGGGTCGTCGAGGCTGAACAGCGTGTTGAGCACGGTCTCGTCGCGATGCCTGCCTGCCCGCTGCATGATGAATGTGCGATGAGACCGCGCTGTCCGACCGCCGTTCACTTCGAGCAAGAAGTGCCGGTAGTTCTCGGGCAGCTCGTAGCCGAGCTGGCACTCGAGGCGCCGAACGGCGTCGATGGTGACCTGGTGTCCGCGCCGGGCCATCGGTGGCCAGCTAGTTGCCATGGGGCACTCCAGTCCGGTCCGCGAACTTCGCTGCGCCGCCGGTGTGGCCGACGGTACGATGGACATCCAGCGGCACGAGCATCATCGTACCCTCGTCCTCGGCGTGGTGCCACGTGAAGCCCTCGGGCGTTTCCTCGAGCCTTGCCGCCTTGTTGGCTAGCACCGCATCCGCGCGCCGGCTCCCCGTGAGCTCGATCTTCACCGTCTTCCTCCCGTTCGGTAGCGACATCGCGTACGGCTCGAAGTCCGGGTAGCCGGTGCTCTTGAACCGCAAGCCCTTCTGCCGGTACTTCGGCGGCAGTTGCTCGCGCGGGAACTCCTTGCCAGCGAACTCGTGGTTGCGCGGCAGCCGACCCGCGACCGGCTCGACCTCGGCCGTCTCGGCGCCAACCCGCGCCGCATCGAGGCTCTCCTGCGCCGCGATCTTGCGCGCGCCGGTCGCGCCGCGCAGAGCCCTCGTCGCGGTGCGCTCGGCGTCCTTGGCAGCCTTCGCGAAGCCACGGAAGAACTTCCGCTGCAGCTCGTAGTACGCGATCCGCACCGCCCGGACCCGCTCCTCGGCGGTGAGGGCTTGCCACTTCGGCATGCGGGCCATCCGCTCGATCGTGGCACGCAGCTCGCGTTCGCACGCGGCCCGGGCCTCATTCGCGATTAGGCTGCGCAGCGCGGCCGCCGACACGCCAGCGATCTCCTTACTCAGCGCCTTGAAGGCGCTGGCGCCCGCGCCCGTGACGTCGCCCGCGTCGGCCAGGAGCAAGATCTCGACGACGCCTTTCAGCGCCGCCGGGATCGTGATCACGCCGCCGCCGATCGCGCCGGCCATGCGCACACCGTTGTCGCCCGGCTTGCCCTCGCCGCCGAACCGGCCGCCCTCGCTGCCACCCTCCACACCGAGCGCCGAGCCGAGTCGGCTCCCCTCCACCGCGCCGCGCGTCTCCGAGCCCTCGTGATCGCCGCCCGCGCGCGCCTGGGGACCGCCAGGGCCGGTGCCGCCCACCGCCGTGTCGGCACCGGTCCGGCCGTGCGGATCGCCGCCCGGCGCGCCGTGGCCGCCGATGGCGTCGTCATCGGCCTCGAGCTCCGCGTCGAGGCCGAGCTCTCGCTCGAACTCGGCGACGATCCGCTGGTGCTCGGCGTCGAGCCCGGCGATCGGGTCGGCGTCGTGCGTTGCATCCCTGGTGATCGCCGGGCCCGAACCGGTCTGGTCCGTGTGCGCCTCGGATGCTTCGTCATCCGGCGCAGCGTCGTCAATCGCGCTCGCCACAACGTCCACCGTCGCCGCGCCGTGCGCTGTCGCCCAATTCTCTACCGGCTCGCCACCGGTCCCGTCGGCCTGGGTGTGGATCCGGGTGAAGCGCGCCGCGCGGTCGCTCCA
>JBGQCL010000667.1:0-5744 GCA_041495365.1 Kofleriaceae bacterium
CATGGGCGCGGTGTACGTGTGCAGACACCGAGAGCTGCAGAACGTTCGCAAGGTGCTCAAGGTGATCGCGACGGAGCTGATCGAGGCGCCGGATCCATCGTCGTCGCCGCTGGATCGCGCGAACGCCGAGCGTGCTCGCGCGTTCCTGTTCGAGCGGTTCGAGCGCGAAGCGGTAGCGGTCTCGCGCTTGAACCATCGCTACATCGTGCCGATCGATGGGATCGGCACGGTCGACGGTCGTCGGTGCATCCTGATGCCTTTTTTGGAGGGACGCTCGCTCGAGCAGGTGCTCGAGGAACGCGGCGGATGTCTCACGCCTCACGAGACGCTGCATGTCGTGGTGCAGATCGCTCGAGCACTCGACTACGCGCATCGCCGCGGCATCGTGCACCGCGATCTCAAGCCCGCAAACATCTTCGTCACGCCTTCGGAAGACGACCCGTGGGAGATTCGGGTGATTGACTTCGGGATCGCGAAGCAGATGCATGCGGGCGCGTCGACGGCGTGGCGCGGCCCGCTGGGCACACTGCTATTTATGGCCGTGGAGCAGTTCGAGCGGGCGAGTGAGGCAACTCCGGCGTCGGACGTCTACTCGCTGGGGGTGATGGTGTATGCGATGGTGACGGGCCGCTACCCCTGGGGAAAGGATCACAGCGCGTTCGAGCTTTACCGTCGACAGCTGAGCGAGCGGCCCGACCCTGCGCCGACGATGCCCCCTGGGTGGGAGGAGACCGTGCTGTCGGCTCTCTCTCCCGACCCACAGGAGCGACCGCGATCGATGCAGGAGTTTGTGTATCCGCTCGCGGTAGCGCTCGCGGCCAGCCCCCCGTACAAGAGCGGGCTGGAGATTCTTCGCGGGGCTGCTCCGCGGTGGGCGTCGGTCTCGCCGAACGATGAGACGCTGCGGGGCAGCGCTACCACCGGGGCATGGCGTGCGGCCATCTCGGGGGCGTGGATCGCCGCGTCTGGAACGTTGCCCGCGGCGACGTCGGGGGCCTGGCCGGCGGGGTCGTGGCCCGGAGCCGCATCGGGATCGTGGCCGGCGACAGCGGCGCCCGTGCCTGCAAGCGCGGCGTCCGTGGCGCCCGTGCCTGCGAGCGCGACGGCGCCGAGCGCAACGTCGACGCTGCCAACGGCTGCGAGGGAGACGTCTGCACCTCCCGCCTGGAAGCTCGCGCTGCTGGCGACGGCGGCGGCTGTTCTTGCTGCGCTTGTTGTCTACGTGCTCGTAAGAGCCCTGGAGGGCCGCTGATGTCCGACGTTTCGACGATGACCGTTCCCCGGCGTAGCTGGCGCATCCGAGATGCAGTCCTGCGGCTGCGCGAGCGCGGCACGGATCGAGTGTACGGCCTGCCTGTTCCGCCGGTCACGTGCCGGATAGGGACGGCAAGCGACCTAGGACCGCCTGGAAGGTCATCGATCTGAACTCGAAGAACGGCTTATGCAGCGACGGGGAGCCGCTGAGGGCGTGCGTCCTGCGGCCAGGGCTCGAGGTTCACCTCGGCGTGCTGCGGTTGATCGCGGAGAGCAGGGAGCTCGTCGGCCTGCTGTCGGTCGTGCGGCGGTGCCTGGGTTGGGCGGCGGACCGACAAGAGCACGTCGATCAGGCGCTGCAGAGCTTTCGCGATTGGGCGGCGCAGCGCGCCGAGCTGATCATCGTGGGGGATGGCGATCTGCGGCCGGTGATACGGCGCTGGCACAACCTCGTCATCGGGGCGAACGTGCCGTTCACTTGGTGCGAGCCGGACGAGGGGACCGATCCCGCGGCGGTGGTGAAGGCTGCGGCGACGGGAACGCTGTGCGTCGACACGATGAAGCGCCAAGCGGAAGCCATGGCGATCGTCGAGCGCGTTCACGGAACCGTATACGCCGCGAGGCCCCACCTCGTGCTGTGCACGGCGGATCCAACCGCCGCGGTGACGCTGAAAGGGGGCCTCCAGAAACCGGCCGTGATTCAGGTGCCGCCGCTGGCGTCGCGTTCGAGCGAGCTCGAGGACATCGTGCAGGAGTACGCGTGGGAGATCGCGCAGGAGAAGGGGCTCCCACGGCCAGAGTTGGAGGACCTGGAACAGCTCTCCCGGTGGTCGTACCGAAGCCTCGCGGAGGTGGAAGACGACGTGTTGAGGCTGCTCATGCTGCGCACGTGGGGGCTGCGGCCGGGTGCGGCACTGCTTGGGATTCGTCATGGCTCGCTGCACTCGTGGATTCAGCACCGGGGATTGAAGTCGTGAGGCGCGCGAGCTCGGTGACTCCCGGCGCGGCCTCCGCGGGGCGCCGGAGTCGCCGGCGTGCGCTTGGTCGAGATCGAGCTCTGCGATCACTGGTCCGCGCGATCAGAAGCAGCAAGACACGTGAGCTTGCTGACCTCGTGGACGGTTCTAACGGAGCGAGGCGCAACCCGACGAGCCACCACGCTTGCATCCCGCAGCGCGCTTCGCGACCCTCGGCGCGGCCAGGGGTGCACGGCGATGCGTGATCGGGGTGCTCGAGGCGGTACATGAGGGAACGCCTGTTCCGGGGCGACCGGTTCGAGCACGTGCGCTCGCGTCGGGAGGACTTCGACCCGATCGCTGAAGGCAAGCGGCACGGCCTGGCTCCCGAGGTCTCGATCGCACTCTGGGAGCATGTGCGTCGGGAAGCGACGAACAGCGAGGGGGTGTGCGACGAGCGCGCGGCGCGGGAGCGGTTCGTGCAGCTCGCCGAGCTCGATGCCAGGCGCGGCGGGCAGCTCGGCCCCGAGCCGGGTCACTGGACGCAGATCGATGTTGCGTCGGGTCGCGTACCGTCCGACAGCGCCCTCGCGGAGCGGGTACCTGGAAAGACCACGCTGGTCCTGGCCGAGGCGTCGGCTCGCTCGCGCGTTTCGTTCAGCGGGGTTCCGGGCAAGACGACGCTGGTCGCGAGTCATGCGGCCCCGGAGGTCGACTTGCTCGCCGAGTCGCGAGGGTTCTTCCGCCGCTACGTGAACGGCGGCCTGGCGGCGCGCGCCAAGCTCGAGCGCGCGATCGCCACCCACAACCACTACGCCGCGGTCGTCGCGGTCGGCGCGTTGAAGCAAGACCTCGCATCGGCACGTCGCCATCTCGCCAACGGTCTCGAACATGACGAGGGGCTGACGGCGGAGCTCGCTGCGCTCGAAGGTCCGGCCGAGCAGCTGCTCGCGAAGCTGCCCAACCTGAGCGCCGGTGGCCGGCCGTGGGAGCTCTGGGGGCCGAGCTCCGCGGAATGGCGCGCGGCGATCGGCGACGACGCGGAGCGGACGGACCTTCCGCAGGCGGGTGCTCGCGGCGACGAACCGCATACACCGCAGCGGCTGCCGGCATCGCTGCAAGGCCGGATGGAGCGTGCGTTCGGCCGTCGGTTCGATGACGTGGCGATCCACCGCGACAGCGCCGAAGTGCCAGCCGGACAGCTGGCCATGACGCGGGGGCGCCACATCCATCTCGAGCGGGGCGCTGTGGACCTGACAGCGGCCCGCGGCGAGCTCGTGCTCGCCCACGAGCTTGCGCACGTCGCGCAGCAAGACGGCCGCGGCGAGCGCACAGGGACCCGGCGAGAGATCGAGCGCGAAGCTGCGCGGGCGGCACCTCGTGCGGTGCGGGGCCAGACCGCGCGCATTGCGCTGCGCGCGGAAGCGACAGCGGCCTACGCGTTCAGCGAGGACCACGAGCACGACGCCGACGAGCTCGACCATTCGGCCACAGGGGAGGCGATGAGCGCCGACCCGTCCGCGCATCCGATGAGCTCGCGTGTCCCCGAGGGCGCGGCGAGCGAGAAACCATCGGCCAGCGAGACGACCGAGCACCACGCTGCCGATGCCGAGGCGTCCGGCGTCGAGGAGTCGGCGGTGTCGGCGGTGTCGGCGGTGGTTCCCGCCGAGGATGCACCGGCATCGACTCCACACGTCGCCGGTGGACCGGCCGCCAAGCCACACAAGGAGCTGCCGAACGTTGCCCAGGCGAAGCCCGAGCGCGGACTCAGCGAGCTCCGCGGCGTGCGACCCGATCAGCTCGGCCTGGTGTTCGGCGCTGTGCATGCTGCAGCGACCGCCGATGTCGCCGGGGCGCGCGCCGCGCAGCACGCGAACCCGCCGAAGATGATGAGCACGGGCGTCGCTCACGTAGGCGCGCACGGAAACGCTGCGGCTCATGCCGCGCCGGCGAGCACGACAGGGAAGGGTGCGACCCCGAAGAACGCCCCACCGAAGGAGCACGCCGACAAGGACGCAGCCTCCACAGCCACCACGGAAGCAGCACCCATCGCGGTCGCGGCGCCAACGGGAGCCAAGGAGGCCGCTGAGCGTCCGGTCAAGGCGGAGGTCCCCGGCGGTGAGGCCGAGAAGCAAGCCAAGCAGGGTGCGGCCACCGAGCAGCAGAAGCTCGCCGGCGAGGTCGTTACGCACGTCGCAACCTCCATAGGGGCCTGGTTCGGCTCGTGGAGCTCGTGGTTCGGCCATCACGACGACGCGAGCGCGCAGAGCGCCAAGATGTCGGACGAGGAGAGCCGCCAGATGGCGAGCTCGGTCGACCAGATCCCGACGACGGCCGCCGCGGTGTCAACCGACGTCGGGCCAGCGCCCGAGCTCGCTATGAAGGGCGAGGCGAAGGCCAGCGCCGATCGCGATCGCGCGGCGTTCGAGGCGAAGACCGCGGCGGCAGAGGCCCAGGGCCGCGCGGACAGTCGCGCGCCGATGGGAGAGGACCAGATCGAGGCCACGGCACCACCCGAGGAGCTGACCGCGATGTCGGTCGCGAGGATGCCGGCCGCGACGCCCGCGGCGGTGATGCCTTCCCTGGCGAGCGCCCCGGAGGAGGTCGGCATCGTCGCCCAGGAGCAGCATGGCGCCGAGGTCGACGCGGCGCTCGCGAAGGCAAGCGCCGACGTCGGCACCGAGCGCGCCAAGCACACCGAGCAAGAGGCCCGCGTGCGTGCCGAGTCGGACGCCCAGCTCCACGAGCTCAGGAGCAAGGCAGACGCCGACCAGGCCGCCGCGCGCGACGCTGCGCACGCGGAGGCGGGGGCGGCGCACGCGCAGTGGCAGGCCGAGATCGACAAGCACGGCGCCGATGCGAGACAGCAGGCGAATCGGAAGGTGGCCGAAGGCATGGCCCAGGTCGAGGCCGAGGAAGCCAAGGCCAACGCGGAGGCCAGGCGACACATCGAGGAGGGCAAGCGCAAGGCCGAAGACGAGCGGGCGAAGGGCGAGAAGGAAGCCGCGGACGCGAAGGAGAAGGCCAAGCACAAGTCGTCGAGGTTCTGGGGCTGGGTGTCGTCGAAGGCCAAGGCGGCGTTCGATGGGGTCAAGAAAGCCGTGTCGTCGGCGATCGACGCGTGCCGGCGCGCGGTCAAGGCGGTGATCGAGGGCGCGAAGAAACTGGCGATGGCGGCGATCGAGCTCGCGCGCAAGACCATCAACGCCGCGATCCGGGCGATCGGCCAGGCGCTCACCGCGATCAGCGACGTCGTGCTCGCGGCGTTCCCGCAGCTCAGGGCCCGGTTCCAGGGACTGATCCGCAAGGCCGTGGATAAGGCGACAGCGGCGGTCAACCGGATCGCCGACGGGCTCAAGCAGGCGGTGCAGAAGGCGCTCGACCAACTCGGCGCGGCGCTCGATCGGGCACTGCAGCTGCTCGAGAAGGGCATCAACGCGATCATCGACGTCGCGAGCGCGGTGGTGCAGGGCGCGATCAAGGCCGCACAAGCCGTGGTGGAGGCACTCGGCACGTGGGCCAAGCTCATCAAGG
>JBGQCL010000668.1:0-5742 GCA_041495365.1 Kofleriaceae bacterium
CAGCATCGCGCTCGGCAGCATCGCGCTCGGCAGCATCGCGCTCGGCAGCATCGCGCTCGGCAGCATCGCGCTCGGCAGCATCGCGCTCGGCAGCATCGCGCTCGGCAGCATCGCGCTCGGCAGCTCGGTGTCATCCAGGGGTTCGTGGGTACCAGGCATGACGCGATCGGCAGCAAGCCGGATGCCAGTCAGCGGTCGATCCGGTCGCGGCGATCGCGCCAGCCCTCGACGACGTGGATCACCAGCTCGAGGATCTCCCCGGCGACGCTGTCCAGGATGCGGGGCGCGATGTCGGTCAGCCGCGGCGACGGCGGCATGGTGAGCGCGTGAGACGACATGCTCGTGACGGCCATGGTCGAGGGCGAAGCACCGCGTGTGCCACACATCACCGCCGTCCAGCGCCGTGCCGGTGCGCGGGCCTCACCCGGCGAGCGTGCCCGTGGGCCCGCGGCGCGCACCCGCACGATCCCACGGGGCTCCGGCCCGCCCGTCGGCGGAGCCGTCGGGTCGATCAGCTCGACCGGGTCGCGGGAGCGGACGGAGCGAGCGGCAGGGTGAACGAGAACTCCGCGCCCGCGCCCTTCTTGCTCGCCACCACGATCCGCCCGCCGTGGGCATCGACGATGCCCTTGGCGATCGCGAGACCGAGGCCGGAGCCGCCCTTCTTGGTCCGGCCGCGCCAGTAGCGGTCGAACACGTGCGGCAGCTCGTGGTCGGCGATCCCGGGGCCGCGATCGCGCACCGCGATCACCGCGTCGCCGCCGTCGCGCTCCAGCGAGATCTCGATCGGCGTGCCCTTGGCGTGCTTGAGCGCGTTGCCGATCAGGTTGTTGAGCACCTGGAGCACGCGGTCGCGATCCGCGGACACCACCGTCGAGCCGGTCGGCAGCTTCGCGATGATCCCGCCGCCGGCCTCCTGGGCGCGCAGCTCGTGATCGGCGGTCGCCTGGCGCACGATCGCGGCGGCGTCGACCAGCGCACGCTCCAGGGTCAGGCCGCCGGCCTCGATCACGCTGGCCTGGAGCAGGTCGGTGATCAGCCGGTCGCCGTTGTGCACCGCGCGCTCGATCGCGCCGAGGTGGCGGATCCCGTCGCCGGAGACCTCGCCGCGCAGCAGGTCGCAGGCGAACCGGATGTTCTGCAGTGGGCCGCGCAGGTCGTGCGACACCACGGCGAGCACCTCGTCGCGGGCGCGCACCGCCTGGTTCGCGGCGGCCAGCGCGCGCTGGGCCTCGGCCTCGGCGCGGCCGACCCGGATCGCGAACCGGACGCGCAGCGCGATCCGCCGCGGCGACACGTCGCTCTTGGGGATGAAGTCGGTGATCCCGGCGTCGGCCGCGGTCTGCAGCAGATCGTCGTCGTGGATGCCGGTCACCAGGATCACCGGGGTGAGGTCACCGGCGGTGCGCAGCTTGCGGGTCAGCTCGATCCCGGTGACGCCCGGCAGGTCGTGATCGAGCAGCAGACAGTCCAGGGGCTGCGCCAGCAGCAGGCGCGCCGCGTCGGCGGTGGCCGCCTCGCGGAGCTCCGCGTCGAGGTCGCTGTGCTCGACCGCGCGCCGGATCGCCAGCCGATCGACCTCGTCGTCGTCGACCACCAGGAGCCGGAGTCGTTCGGTCATAGCTTGCCCTCGAGCGGCGGCGGCGCGAACTCGGCCACCGACCAGTAGCTGCGCATCGCATCCATGATCTGGCGGAACCGGACCGGGGCGGCCGGCTTCACGAAGTATCCCGCGGCGCCCAGGCAAAAGGCAGCGTCGCGGTCGTGAGGGTCATCCGACGTCGTGAGGACAACGTTGGGCACCCGCTTCAGGCGCGGATCGGCGCGCACCTCCTTGAGCAGGTCCAGCCCCGACATCCGGGGCATCCGCAGGTCGAGCAGGATCACGAGGCGCTCCAGCGCGAGCGCTCCGGACCGCAACAGGCGCAGCGCCTCGACACCGTCGCGCGCGACGGTGATCGAGGCGATCTCGGGGGCCTGGGACAGGGCGCGATGGACGTTCATCACGTCCAGGTCGTCGTCTTCCACCAGCAGGAGATGGATCCGCTGCTGCTTCATGATTCTCGCCGCCCCGCGCTACTCGACCTCCCCGGGATGGCTGGCCGCGGTCCCGGAGGCCGACGAGCCACCGATGTGTCCATTCGCGGCGCCGATATGTCCGTTCGATCCTCCGTTCGATCCATGGCCGCCATGGGCGGCCGGTGGTGCCGGCGCCGGGGTCCGCGCGTGGCCGGCGCTGGCCGACTCGGCGGTCCTCGGATCGTGGCGAGGCTCCTCGAGCCGGCGGTACAGCGACCGCCGGTCGATGCCGAGGATGCGCGCGGCGTGGGTCTTGTTGCCGCCGACCGCATTGAGCACCTGGCGGACGTAGCGCCGCTCCATCTCGTCGAGCGTGATCAGCTCGCCCGGCGATTCGGTCGTGATCACGATCTTGCTCGACTGATGCTCCTGGACCTTGGACGGCAGGTCGTCGACCGTGATCTCGTCGAGCCGGCACAGCGCGACCGCGCGCTCCATGCAGTTCTCGAGCTCGCGGACGTTGCCGGGCCAGTCGTAGTCCATCAGCATCCGCGCGGCGGGACCGGAGATCCCCTGCACCGGCTTGGTGGTGCGGGCCGCGATCCGCTTGAGGAAGTACTGCGCGAGCAGCAGGATATCGCCGGCGCGCGCGCGCAGCGGCGGCACCGGGATCGCGACGACGTTGATCCGGTAGAACAGGTCCTCGCGGAACCGCTTCTCCTCGACCTCGGTCTCGAGGTCGCGGTTGGTCGCGGTCACCACGCGGGCCTCGAACGGAACCTCCTCGTCGCCGCCGACCGGGCGGACCCTGCGCTCCTGGAGCACGCGCAGCAGCTTGACCTGCATCTCGATCGGCATCTCGCCGATCTCGTCGAGGAAGATCGTCCCGGCGCCGGCCTGGACGAACAGCCCGGCGCGCGACCGCTTGGCGTCGGTGAACGCGCCGCGGACGTGGCCGAACAGCTCGCTCTCGAGCAGCGGCGCCGGCATCGCGGCGCAGTTGACCGCGACGAACGGCTCGTCGCGGCGCGGCGACAGCCGGTGCAGCGCGCGGGCGACCAGCTCCTTGCCGGTGCCCGACTCGCCGGTGATCAGCACCGTGGCGTCGCTGTCGGCGACCCGGCGGATCATCTCGATGGTCTCGCGGATCGCGGGGCTGCCGCCGGCGATCCCGTCGATCGGCAGGTCCTTGTGCGCGTCGCGCCGCAGCCGCATGACCTCGCGCTGCAGCGACAGGTGCTCGACCGCGCGCTGCACGGCGATCGCGAGCGCGTCGACCTTCACCGGCTTGGTGATGAAGTCGTAGGCGCCGGCGCGGATCGCCGCGATCGCGGTGTCGAGGCCGCCCTGGCCGGTCAGCACGAGCGGGAGCAGGTCGGGGTAGCGCTGGCGCAGCTCGACGCACAGGTCGATCCCGGACATTCCGGACATCTGGACGTCGGTGACCACGACGTCCGCTGGATCGGTCCTCAGCCGCTCCAGGCATTGCTGGGCAGAATTGACGGCATCCACATCGTAGCCGCGCTTGCGCAAGCTATCGCGCAGCAACACCGCGGTGTCGTCATCGTCATCGACGATCAGGATGGTTCCGTTCACGGCGAGGTCATACCTTTCTGCCCCTGGTGAGTCGAGGCACTGCCCGAGCGCTGGTCAGACGACTGGACGGCGGCCGGCCACGAAGCTGATGAGCGCCATGATGAGCGCCACGACAAAAATGATCTTGGCGATGCCCGCGGCGCTGGCTGCGAGGCCAAAGAAGCCGAACACGGCCGCGATCAACGCAATAATGACGAAGAAAGCAATGGCCCAGGAAAACATTGGATTCTCTCCTATGATTATGCTCCCCGTCGGTGCAGCGTACATGCCAGACTGATGCCGAACCGCGGCGAGCCGTAGGGTCGCGAATCAACGTGCTCGAGGTCCTCGGCGCCGTACGCTGACGCTCGCCGGGCGAGCGCGCACGCTCATCTGCGCGAGGCCGCTCGGGCACCGGGCACGTTTGGCTCCCCCGACGGCCCGGGGGTGGGTGAGCCCCGCACACGTACCCTATCTATCTATCTAGCCAGGGGTGGATCGCGCGGGAGTCGCGGTTCTGGGTGTTCTGGATCATGAACACCACAAGGAACGTGACGATCGTGGTGCCGGTGTTGATGACGAGCTGCCACGTGTCGGAGTAGTGGAAGGCGGGCCCGTACACCACCCACACGATGACGACCAGCACCGCCGCGGCGAAGGCATACGGCGAGCCGATCGCGCAGGCCGTGGCGTGAGCGATTTTGCGAAACGCGGCGTGGACCGTCACGATGCCGCGACCACGACCTGGTTGTGGATCGTCTCGACGCCGGTGACGTAGGCGACCGCGTCCTCGATCCGGCGCAGCGTCGCGACGTTGGCGACCTGGCCGCGCAGCGTCACGAGCTCACGGCTGATCTCGGCCGTCACGCGCGACGCGTCGGGTCCGAGCGTGCCCAGCGCCTGGACCACGCGGCCGTGCAGCACCTGCTCGTCGGGATCGAGCGCGCGGAAGCCCTCGCGGGCCGCCTGCTCCTGCTCCCGCGTCGGGCGGATCGATGTGTCGGGCTCGACGACGGTCTGCCGGACGATGTCATCGTAGCTTCTGGGGTTCCGAACCGTGTTGCGCGCCATGTCCCGATCGGCGTGCAGCACGAGTGCCAGCTGCGAGGCGGATGCGCGAAACGACTGCGTGCTCCCACGGCGGGCGGAGCCGCGCGCCGAGCGCTCCGGTCACGGCATGACCCGGTACAACCGGAAACTCGTCGGCACCATCTCCAGGCGATCCGCGGTGTTAGTCACCTGGTATCGACCATGCAATGACCCGCGGCATGGACAAGAGCGATGAGCTTCGCGACCGGGTCGAGGCTCGCAAGCACGAGCTGCTCGCAAAGTACAACGAGCTGAAGGCCGACACGCGCAAGGAGGCCGGCGAGGCTCGCACCCGGCTGAAGGCAAGGCTCGACGAGCTGGAGGCCCACCTCAAGCTCGGCTGGGCGAGGGTCAACGACGAGGTCCGCACCAAGCTGAGCCAGTGGCTGGACCGCAAGGACCACGACAGCCAGAGCCAGCGCAAGGACGACGCGCACAAGTGATTCCCTTGCGGCTCATCTGGCGTCCCACCCGCGCCGGAGAGCTGCCCTGACCCCCGCGCAAGCGGGTCCCGCCGGTAGCCTCCCCCAGGCCGCCGGCGGTTTTTTTTGGGGGCGCGGGCAACCGGAGGCGTGCCGCAGATCGCCGCGCCGCCCCGGCGGTTCGCGGCGGGATCGCGGCCGGTGTGCAGGTTGCGGTAGGATGCCAGCGACATGGCTCAGATCCGGATCGTCGACGATTGGCGGCGCAGCCCGGCATCGGGGCCGAGCCACTACCGATCGGTCATGGTGATCGCCGAGAAGTGGGCCGAGCAGCACGTGCTGATGCGGGCCTACGCCGAGAGCCGCGACCCGCTGCGGCCGACCATCATGCTGCACGGCAACGAGCTCGCGATCGGACCGGCCGGCCTCGATCTCGACGGCCCATGGGGCATCCACGTCAGCGACAACCCCGAGGTCCGCGCGCCGCACATCAAGGAGCAGCTGGAGAGCAGCGCGCGGCGGGTCGCCGGCTCCAAGGGCAACCCGCCGCGGCTCGCCGACGAGTCGCCGACCCTCGAGCGAAGCGAGACGGGGGGTGGGGACCCCGACGGCTTTGCGGGCGGGGCGGGGGGCAGAG
>JBGQCL010000669.1:0-5722 GCA_041495365.1 Kofleriaceae bacterium
GGCCCGACGACAAGCTCCTCGCCTTCCTGGAGGGCCTCTGATTATCCCGCGTCCAGCGCGTCGACGGACACCCCGCAGCGACGACGACCACGCTCGCGCGATGAGCGATGCGGGATAACTCGGCGGTCGGGATAATGGCGCTTATCCCGCGCGCGGGATAAGCGGCACACGTTCGCCTCGCACCTGGCCATGCGCGGGGTACCGCTCAAGGTCATCAAGAGCTACTCGGCCATGCGTCCATCATCACCACGATGCGCTACGCCCACCTGGCGCCGCACGTGGCACGCGATGCGGTGCGGCTCTTGGACCGCGTACCTGTGGCAGTCCCTACGCCGAACCCGCCCGCGAATCCTGCGCCCGACTCGTCGCCGGTCCCGGCGATCCCCGTCGAGGTGGCGAAGGATTGGCCAAATTCGCCGGACGACACGCTAACTAACTGAGATCATTGGGCGTGAGCCGGTCCATTCACCCCTCCGCGCGTCGCGTCGCGCGGCTCTGTCCCCGCCTCGACCGGTCAGCCCGGCCACACCGCGGGCCAGGCGGCGCGCGCCTCGCCGGCCGGATCCTCGGCGACGTGGCTCTCGCGGTCGATCAGCAGCGTGGCGCGGCGCTCGGCGTCGTAGCGCGGCCAGCTGGGCAGGCCGCCGCCGTTGGGGTCGCCGGTGCGGATGAACTGGCACCAGGTGCGGTGGATGGCGGTGGCGAGCGGCTGGAGGTGGGTGAAGTCGGGGCCGAACAGGATCCCCACCGGCAGGTCGAGCCGGTTCCACACGAACGGCAGCTCGAGGGCGTGGGCGGCGCCGAGCCGGCCGCCGAACGCCGGCGACCTCCAGTCGAAGCGGTACATGT
The DNA here is from genome assembly GCA_041495365.1 of Kofleriaceae bacterium. Taxonomy (GTDB): domain Bacteria; phylum Myxococcota_A; class Polyangia; order Haliangiales; family Haliangiaceae; genus JABFXX01. The sequence continues at coordinate 850 of JBGQCL010000669.1, forward strand.
AGACCGGGGCGCCGAGCGCGGACTGGGCCTCGGCGAGCCGGATCGCCGGGATGCGGAACACCAGCTCGCCGACCAGGTCGACCCAGGCGCGCAGCGGCGAGCGATCGGGGTGGCCGTCGCGGTAGAGCTCGACGAGCTGATCGGCGTGCGCGCCGAGCCGGCCCGAGACCAGCGGCTTGAACGGCTCGACGGTGAGCTCGCCGAAGAACACCTCGAACAGGTTCCACTCGTCGCGGTTGGTGCCGAGCAGGATCGGGATCCCGGCGGCGGCGCCGTCGCGGATCGCGTCGATCGGCAGCCGGGGCACGGTGACTCCGTCGATGTACGGCGCGTAGCCACCCAGGCCGTGGCTCTGGGCCCGCCGGTCCTGGGTCGCGAGCAGGCGATCGATCGGCACGTCGGCGAGGGCGTCGGGCGCCACGCCGAGCTCGCCGACCACCCAGCGCGCCACCGCGGTGGCGTCGGCGCGGGTCGGCGGGCCCAGGCTCGGTGCGCCGCTCTGGAGGATCACGCGGTGGAGCAGCCCGCGTGCGGCGGGCATGGCGAGCAGCATGCTGATCGAGATCGCGCCGGCGGATTCGCCCATCACGGTGACCTGGCCCGGATCGCCGCCGAACGCGGCGATGTTGTCCCGCACCCAGCGCAGCGCCGCGACCTGATCGAGCAGCAAGCAGTCGCCGGCGTCGTGGCCGGGCGCGAGGTCGCCGAGGTAGAGCAGGCCAGGCAGGCCGAGCCGGTAGTTGACCGTGACGGTGACGATGCCCTGCTGTGCGAACGGCATGCCGTGATACAGCGGGGTCGAGCCCGAGCCCATGACGAACGCGCCGCCGTGGATCCACACCATGACCGGGTGCGGGCCGGGGGCGGCGGGCGCGAACACGTTGAGGTACAGGCAGTCCTCGCCGGACTCGACCTTGTCGGTGACGCCGCTCATCATCGCGATCCGCGGATCGCGCGACTGGGCGGCGACCGGGCCGAAGTGGGTGGCGTCGCGCACGCCGGACCACGGCGCGGGAGGGCGGGGCGGCCGGAACCGCAGCGCGCCGACGGGAGGCGCCGCATAGGGAATGCCCTTCCAGATCGCGACGTCGCTGTGGCGCTCGCCGCGCACCTTGCCGGCCGTGGTCTCGACGATCAGATCATGCATGGAGCACCGCGTGTTCGAGCTCGGAGAGCGCCTCGCCGCAGTACACCGCGAGGCGTTGCAGGTGTGGCACGGTGTCGCGACAGCCGGTGAAGCCGAAGCACACCTGGCCCGCGTAGCTCGTGCAGGTGATGTTGAGCGCCTGGCTGTGAATCGGGATCGACATCGGGTACCAGGCCTCGAGCCGCGCGCCGCGGAAGTACAGCGGACGGTCCGGGCCCGGCACGTTGGAGATCACGATGTTGAACGGCGGCCGGAGGTGGCCGGCGACGCCCGGGATGACCTGGAGCATCGTCGGCGCGGTGATCAGCGCGCTGTACTGCAGGATCGCCGCCTTCGACATGCCCTGGAGCTGCGCCTTGGCGCGCGCGGTCGACGCGGCGATCCGCGCCAGCCGCTCGGCGGGGTCGGCGACGTCGGTCGCGAGGGTCGCGAGGATCGCGCCGACCGCGTTGCCGCCGCCGAGCTCGTCCTTGGCGCGGATCGCGACCGGGACCATCGCGACCAGCGGCGCCGCCGGCAGCGCGCCCTGCTCGTGCAGGTAGGTGCGCAGGCTCGCCGCCGACAGCGCGAGCACGACGTCGTTGAGCGTGCCGCCGCCGGCCCGGGCGAGCGCGCGCAGCCGGTCGAGCGCCAGGCTCTGGGTCGCGAACCGCCGGCTCCGGCTGATCCGCCCGTTGAACAGGCAGCGCGGCGCCTCGAGCGGCGACACCAGCTCGTGGTCGCCCGCGCGCGACGCCTGGACGATGTTGACCAGCGCGCGGATCACGGCCTTGGACGCGCCGTACTGCTCGCGCACCGCGCCGAGCAGCTCGGGGAAGTGGATGCCGCGCGCGCCGGGCTCGTGCTCGGCCTCGCCGGTTGCGGTCGCCGGAGCACCGTTGCTCGCCGCGGCAGGCGCGGGCGGCGGCCTGGGCCGCTCGGGCGGCGGGATCGAGAAGAACAGCGGGCGATCGCGCTCGTCGGGATCGCTCGACAGCGCGTTGGTCATGATCTGCATCGCGCTGTAGCCGTCGACCAGCGAGTGGTGGATCTTGGTGTACCAGGCGAACCGGCCGCGCTCGAGGCCCTCGATGAAGTGGATCTCCCACGGCGGGCGACGCAGGTCGACCCGGTAGCCGTGCAGCCGCGACACCAGGATGCCGAGCTCGCGCTCGTCGCCGGGCGACGGCAGCGCCGAGCGCCGGATGTGGTACTCGAGATCGACATCGGGCTGCTCGACCCAGGTCTGCAGCGGGTTCCACAACAGGTTCGGCGTGCTCAGCTTGAGGTTCCACGGCGAGCACACCGGCGGCGCACCGCGCAGCTCGTCCATCAGCCCGCGGAGCAGGTCGGGCGGGCTGTCGGGCGCCGGCGTGAACGGCATCAGGCCGGCGACGTGCATCATCTGCTCGCGCGACTCGCTGTACAGGAACATCGCGTCGCTCGGCGACAGGCGCTTGACCACGCGGGGATCCTACCTGACGCGCCGACCTCCCGTGGGGTACGCTGGCGCATGTCTGCGTGCCGGCCCGGCTGTGGGGCGTGCTGCATCGCTCCGTCGATCTCGGCGGTGCTGCCCGCACTGCCCCGCGGCAAGCCGGCCGGCGTGCGCTGCCCCCATCTCACCGCCGACATCCGCTGCGCGCTGTTCGGCTCGCCGGACCGGCCCGCCGTGTGTGCGAGCCTTCGCCCGTCGCCCGAGATGTGCGGGGACGCGCCGGCCGAGGCGATGGCGTACCTGATCGCGCTCGAGGCGCTGACCGCGCCGCGGTGAACGTCACACTCCGGCCGGCGGCGGCCGCGCGCACGCCGCCCCGGCGAGGTCCGACGGTATACTCGCGGCGTGTTCGCGACGACGTTCCTCGGTCACCAGGGCTGGATGGTCCGCACCGATCGCACAGCCGTCCTGATCGATCCCCTGCTCCGCGAGGATTTCGGCGAGGTCCACGCGCTGTCGTACCGGGTGTTCCCGCCGCGCGTGGTCACGGCGGCGGCGTTCCCGCCGATCGACGCCGTGCTGCTCAGCCACGAGCACGACGATCACTTCGACATCCCGTCGCTCGCGACGCTCGATCGCCGGATCCCGGTGTACCTGTCGTCGCGGTCGTCGAGCGCCGCGCGCGAGATCCTGGCGGCGATGGGGTTCACCGTGCACGCGTGGCAGCCCGGCGCCGGCGTGCGGATCGGCGATCTGGAGGCGCTGGCGTTCGCCGGCGACCACGTCACGGTCAACTGCGGCGACGAATGGGATACCCTGCCCTACCTGATCCGGAGCACCGAGGGTCACGGCAGCCTGTTCTCGATGGTCGACATCCCGCTGACCCAGCGCCACGTCGAGTGGGTCGCCGAGAAGGCCGCGCGGCCCGGCCTGGTCACCTGGACCAACAACATGCTCGACTGGAGCCACATGGCCGAGTACCTGCGGGAGCGCACCGAGGGCACGCAGCAGTTCTTCCTGGCCATGGGCACCGGCCACAAGCTGTTGACCACGCTGTGGGGCACGCCGGCGGCGATGATCCTGTGCGCCGGCGGGTTCTACTTCGGCGGCGACAAGGCTCACCTCAACGACCGGGTGTTCTGCGTCGACGGCGAGGCGGTGTGCCAGATGATGACCAAGGTCTACAAGAAAGAGAAGTTCGTAGCCGGCGTGCCCGGCCAGACCTTCGTGATGCAGGCCGGCAAGCTCAAGGCGATCGAGCCGAGCACGGCGTTCCTTGCCGCCGCGCCGCGTGACACCTGGCCGTCGCGGACGCGGAGCGCGGCTGGTGAGCCCCCTGACTACACGCCGGCGACCGGGCGCCGCGAGCTGGCCGACGACGAGCTCGCGCGGCTCGTGGCGAAGCTCACCGATCTCGCCGGCTCGCTGGTCGGCGGCCCGCTGTTCAAGGGCCTGTTCTCGTTGCTGACCACCGAGCTCATGGATCGCAGGCCGACGTTCGCGTTCGTCGCGCGAGCCGGCGAGGATCACCACGTGTTCGAGTACGCGCCGACACGATGTGGGTTTGCGCCCGCCCACACCGACGGTGCCAACCCGCGCACCGCCTACCTCGCAGGGCTGGAGTGCTGGGCGAGCGATCTGCTCGCCGTCCTCGACGGCGCGCTCGGCCCGATCGCCTTGACCTACGGCCGCGCCCGGCTGTGGAATGCGTTGCCGCAGCGCTTCCACTTCGACATCTTCGAGGAGCTGTACCGGGTGAGTCACCCGCTGCGCCGGCCCGATGAGTACGCGCGCACTTACCAGCGCGCGTGGCAAGCGGTCGCGGCCACGGTGCCGACGATCGCGGCCGCCGCGCGTTGAGCGAACCCGCACAGTTGTCGACGCTTGACAACGATCGCGTTCGTCATTCCAATGAAACTCTGCGCGGGTGCACGGATGGGGCCCCGATGGACAGGATGAAAGACGCCCACGATCTACGCGCAGGGTCCGTCCTGCAAGGCCGCTACGAGATCGTGTCCGCCCTGGGCTCCGGCGGGTTCGGCGCCGTCTACAAGGCGATCCAGCTCGCGACCCATCAGCCGGTCGCGATCAAGGTCATGCACCCGATCGCGGACGAGCTCGAGGGCAAGCGCGACAACCGCGTCGCGCGGTTCCGGCGCGAGATGGACCTGTGCGCCCGGCTACAGCACCCCAACATCGTCGGCCTGGTCGACTCGGGGCAGACCGACGACGGCCGCCTGTTCGCCGCGTTCCAGTTCGCGGCGGGTCGCGGTCTCGACCGCGCGCTGCTCGAGGACGGGCCGATGACC
>JBGQCL010000670.1:0-5684 GCA_041495365.1 Kofleriaceae bacterium
ATCACCGGGCTGGTCGAGCAGGTCCGGCGCGGCGCGCTGCGCGCCGATCCGCGGTCGGCGCTGAGCGTGATGGCGCAGCTGCGCGGGACCGACGACCGCCTGCTCGACGCGCGCACCGCCGCGGCCGAGGTGATCAACGTGATCCGGCCGACGGTGGCGATCGCGTGGTACGTCGCGTTCGCCGCGCTCGCGCTGCACACCCACCCGATCGCCGCCGAGCGACTGGCGCGCGGGCGGGTAGCGGACCGGTCCGGCGACTACGCGGACTGGTTCGTGCAGGAGGTCCGGCGGTTCTACCCGTTCGTCCCGTATCTGAGCGCGCACGTCCGGTCGCGGTTCACCTGGCGCGGTCACGTGTTCGAGCCCGGAACGCTGGTCCTGCTCGACGTCTACGGCACGCTGCGCGATCCGCGGATCTGGGAGGTGCCCGAGGAGTTCTGGCCCGAGCGGTTCGCGTCCTGGCGCGGCGGCGCGTTCGAGCTGATCCCCCAGGGCGGCGGTGATCGCGCGACCGGTCACCGCTGTCCGGGGGAGTGGATCACGATGCACGAGCTCGCGCTCGCGCTGCATTTCCTGACCCGGTGCGTGACGTACGAGGTGGTGTCGAGCCAGGATCTGAGCTTCGATCTCGGACGGGTGCCGACGCGCCCGCGCAGCGGCTTCGTGATCGGCAACGTGCGCGCGCTGCCCGCGCTCGACGCGGAGCCGCCGCACCCGCCGAGCCGCACGGCGGCGCGCGAGGCCGCGGCCGCGGTGGGGGCGGTCCCGGTGGTGAGCGAGTGGGGGCCGGAGACGGCGGCGGCTTCGCGGCTGCGCTGAGGGGGCGGATCAGCGCGCGCGGTGGACGACGCCACCCGTGTAGTGCCGGAAGTCGGGGGCGCCCGGCATCGCGATCGCGAAGTCGACGGCGAGCTCGTCGGCGCCGTGCCGGTCGTAGCGCAGCCGGAACCGGGGCTGGCCGGGCGCCTCGTCGCTGACCAGCTCGACGTGATCGGCGGTCGCAGTGATCGCATACTGGATTGCGTGGCCCTCGCTGTCGAAGTAGCTCGCGCGCAGGCCGCCCGGCGCGGCGAAGACGATCATCAGATCGTCGTGATGACCCTGCGGGCTGTCGTTGCGGTTGCGGCGGACGAGGACCTTGCCGCCGAGGTCGGGCTCCAGCGTGAACCGGCCGGTCGCATGCAGGTTGGGATCGCTGCCCTCCCAGGCGCCGAACAGTGGGCGCAGCGGCTCCAGCGCGGCATCGAGCGCAGCGGGGGCAGCGGGGGCAGCGGGGGCAGCGGGGGCGGCGCGCGGGGTGGGGGCCGTGGGGGCGGTGCGCGCGGGGGTGGGCGCCGAGGGCGACGGACCGGAGGGCGATGGCATGCCGGTGAGGTTGCAGGCGACGAGCGCGAGGAGGAGCAGGCGCATGGAGGATCTCGCAGGCAGGGGGGATCGCGACAGTAGCTCGCCGGCCTGCCGGCAGGCGCGCGGCGGGGCATGCTTCGGTCATGGCGGCCGATCCCCGCACGCGGTCGATCCTGACGATCGGACACAGCCGGCATCCGATCGATCGGTTCCTGGCGCTGGTTCGCGAGCACGGCGTCGAGGTGCTGATCGATGCCCGCAGCCACCCGGCGAGCCGGTTCTCGCCGCAGTTCGCGCGCTCGGCGCTGGAGCGCGCGGTCGGCGACGCCGGGATCCGCTACGTGTTCCTCGGCCAGGCGCTCGGCGGCCGTCCCGCCGATCCGGCGTGCTACGGACCCGATGGCAAGCTCGACCACGATCGGGTCGAGCCGCTCGCCGCCTACCAGCGCGGGATCGCCCAGCTGCTCGACGAGGCCGGGCGCGGCCGGGTGTGCGTGCTGTGCGCCGAGGAGGATCCGGCGCGCTGTCACCGCCGGTTGCTGATCGGGCGAACGCTGGTGCGGCGCGGGGTCCGCGTGCTCCACATCCGCGGCAGCGGCGCGATCGAGGCCGAGACCGAGCTCGGCGGCGGCCAGCTCGCGCTGCTATAGTCGCGACAGGTCGATCGTGGCCTGCCAGATGTCGCTCGCGGCGAACACCGGAGTCTGCGTGAGCCGGCGCGGTGTCAGCGCCACCGCTGCTCCGGCACTGCGGTGCCGCTGGCTACCGGGAGCGGCGCGGCCTGGTGGCGGGTCGGCGGCTGGGTGGCGATGCCGCGCGCTTCGCGGGTGGCGTGCGCTTCGCGGGCTTGGCGGCGGCGGTGCGCTTGACCGGCCGTGTCGCGGCGGGCCTGGCCGGCGCCGCGGTCCTGGTCGCGGCACGCCGGGCGGACCTGGTCGCGGCGCGCGGGGCGGACCTGGTCGCGGCGCGCGGGGCGGGCCTGGTCGCGGCGCGCGGGGCGGGCTTGGTCGCGGCGCGCGGGGCGGGCCTGGTCGCGGCGCGCGGGGCGGGCCTGGCCGCCGTGCGCTGCGCCGGTCTGGTCTTGGCGGCCGCGCGCCCGGCGGTCGCACGCGCCGTCGACTCGGCCCCTCCCGCCCGCTTCGCGACTCCGGTTCGCGCGGGGGCGGCGCGCGGCAGCGGCCGGTGGGTCGCTGCCGCGGCCTCCGAGCCGGCGGCGATCGAGCGCGACTTGCCGTTGCGGACGTGCGGCACCGGTTCGGCGTCGGCGGGGGACTCGACGCTGGCCGGTTCGCCGGTCACGTCGACCACAGAGAGATCGAGCGCCGCGGCGGCGCGGTCGTGGGCATGGTCGTGGCCGTGATCGTGGCCGTGATCGTGGGCGTGGCCGTGATCGTGATCGTGGACGTGATCGTGGCCGTGATCGTGGGCGTGGCCGTGGTCTCCGTGGCCGTGGCCGTGATCGCCGTGATCGTGGACGTGGTCGTGGTCCTCACCGTCGTCGTCGTCGTCGTCACCGTCACCGTCGTCCGCCTCGGCCTCGGCCTGCTCGACCAGCTCACGCAGCGCCGCGTACTCCGACCAGTCGGCGTCGACATCGTTGAAGAACCCGAGCTCGCCGTCGAACGGCGCGAGCTTCTCGAGCAGGGCATCGGGGTCGCCCGCGCCGTAGAGGTAGAGGAAGAACGAGCCGTCCTCGCACTTCCAGGCGACGAACGTCCAGCCGAGCGCTGCGCACGCGGGATCGAGCCACTGCTCCTGAAACGCGCTGAGCCGGCGATAGGCCGCGGCGTCGGGCTGGCCCGACAGGTCGTTGACGGGGTAGGGCAGCTCGATCACGAAGATCTTCGGCTGATCGGCGCGTGGCTCGACGTCGCGGATCAAGAACATGGCCGCGACACCATCCTCGCGCTGCGCGTGCACCTGATGCCACACGTTCGAATCGGAACCCATCGCGGTAGCCTACCTCGGCGCGCGCGGTTTCGCGGCCGGCGGGCACCGGATCATGTGCGCGACAGCTCGACGCGATAACGCTCCCGGCCGTCGATGCCGCGCAGCGCCACCGCGAGCGCGTCCGCGGTGACGTCGACCGTGCCGAAGCTCTGCAGGCCGTCCCACGGCGGGAGGTTCGACTGGCCGGCCGCGGGCGCCCACTGGAACGCGATCTCGGGGCCGAACGTCGGATCGAGCGCGTTGGGGCCGAACGTGCCGGCGTGGATCGGGCCGGCGACGAACTCCCAGAATGGATCGAACCGGGCGCCGGTGGCGCGCGCCGGGTCGTAGCGGTGCGCGGCGGCGTAGTGGACGTCGGCGGTCAGCCACACCAGGTCCTTGACCCCGCGTCCGGCCAGCGCGGCGAGGATGCCGGCGAGCTCGCGCTCGCGGCCGAGCGGCGGCCCATCGCCGTTGGCCCAGCCCTCGTTGCGCGCGTTGTCGGGCCCGTCGCCGATCACCAGGCCGACCGGCTGATCGCACGCGATGATCTTCCAGCGCGCCCGCGAGCCGGCGACCGCGTCGACGAACCACCGCGCCTGCTCGGCGCCGAGCATCGCGCCGGTGTCGCCGCGGTTGGCGTCGTTGGGGGTGCGGAACGAGCGGCAGTCGAGCACGATCACGTCGAGCAGGGGGCCGTAGCGCACCACGCGATGGACCGGGCCGGGCGGGACCGGCGTCCACTCGACCATGGCGCGGCGGGCGCGCGCCGACAGCACCGAGGCGCGGCGCTCGGTGCGGTAGCGGTCGTCGTCGAGCACCTGGCCCGGCCACCAGTTGTTGTGGGTCTCGTGATCGTCCCACTGCGCGAGGATCGGGACCTCGGCGGCGAGCGCGGCGACGTGATCGTCCTCGAGGTTGTAGGCGAACCGCGCGCGGAAGTCATCGAGCGACTCGGCGACCCGCGCGACGCGCTCGTTGGTGAGGTTGCGCCAGATCCGGCCGTCCGCGACCCGCTGCTCGGCGAGGATCGGGTTGTCCGCGTAGATCAGGTCGCCGGAGTGCAGGAAGAATGCCGGCTGGGCATCGCGCATCGCCGCATAGCCACGCATCCCGCCCCACTCGGGGTTGCGACCGAAGCCCTGGCCGGCGGTGTCGCCGGTCCACACGAACCGGAATCGGTCGCGGCGCGGGGTCGCCAGCCGGCCGTGCGCCCATGCGCTCGCGCCGCGCGCGGCTTCGCGCTCGAACCGCACGCGGTAACACACGGTCTGCGCGTCGGGCAGCCCGTCGATCGCCACGGTGGCCGCGCCATCGCTGTCGGGCCCGGCGATCGGACCGGCGACGCGGCGCGGCTGGTCGAACCGCTCGGTGGTGTCCCACTCGACGACCATGCGGGCGGGTTCGTCACACCGCGACCAGATCAGCGCGCGGCCGGTCTGGACGTCGCCGCTCTGCACGCCGTGGGTGATCCGCGGCGGCCGGGAGCGCACGATCGCCGACCGGTTGCAGGCCCAGGCGCCCGTCGACAGGGCGCCGATTACGAAGCGTCGGCGAGTCAGCACGGCCGACAAGGTACCGCAATCGCTGTGCTCTCCGCGCCCTGTGGCGCATCCGATCTCCCGCGGGCCGCGCGGCGCGCAGTTGTGTCAGCGTTTCGCGTTCACCCCCCGCGTCCGGTATCCTTGGCCCGATGCGCGCCCTCCTCGCTTTCGCCGGCCTGGTCGCGGCGTGCAACGGCTCGGCGCCCACGGAGCCGAAAGCAGGTCATGGTTCGGCCGGCTCGTCCGCCGGCGCGGCGGCGTCGACCGCGATCCCGGCGTTCAAGGCCGGCTCGCTGGTCGAGGGCGCCACGGTGGTGCGGCCGCACCACGAGGAGCCGGTGATCGAGTGCCCGGCGGCGGTGCCCGACAGCGCCGACGACGAGGCCCGGGTCGCCGCGCTGCTCGACGAGGCCAACAAGCAGATCGAGCGCGCGCAGTACGCCGCGGCGTGGACCTGCGCCGATCGCGCGGGGGACCTGTCGCCGACCTCGGTCGAGGCCCAGCACCTGCGGGGCGCCGCGCTGGCGGCGCTCGGTCGCGATCAGGAGGCGCAGCTCGCCTACCAGCTCGCGCTGGCGCTCGATCCCGACGACCCCGAGACCCTGCGCGCGGTCGCGGACTTCTACATCAACGGCAAGGGCGAGCGCGGCCGCGACGCGCTCCGGCTCGGCCTGGAGCTCGCTCAGCGCGGGAGTCGCAGGGCCGAGGCGCGGCGGCGGCGCAACCCGCCGCTGGTCGCCGATCTCGCCGTGCTCGAGGCCCAGGCGCTCAACGACCTCGGCCGCAGCGACGAGGCCCTGGGGCGGGTCGCCGCGGCGCTGCGGATCGCGCCCGGCCGGGGCGACGCGCTGCACGAGAAGGGGG
>JBGQCL010000671.1:0-5664 GCA_041495365.1 Kofleriaceae bacterium
CCTCTGGAATGAGCCGCGCGACGCGACGCGCGGAGGGGTGAATCGCCCGGCTTTGCCGGGCGAGAGGGGACGGGAAGGTCCCCTATGGATCGACGAGCCGCTCGGGCCCGCGCTGGTTGCCGCGCTCGCCGCGGTCGCCGCGCTGGCGCTGGTCGGGTGGCTCGCCCACCAGCTCTACGACCTCAAGACCCCGTACCCCGGCATGACGCCGCCGCCGGCGCGCGAGCTGTTCGGCAAGGCGATCGTCCCCGGCGGCTGCTACTCGTCGGCGCTCGGCGCGATGTGGCGGCCCGAGGACGATCTCCGCATCATCTACGACTCGACGTTCGAGCAGATCGCCTACGGCAGCTACCCGTGGGGGCTGCTCGCACCGATCGCGATGGCTGCGCTGCTCGGCGCGGCCGACTCGCGGCGCCGCCGGCTCGGCGCGATCGCGCTCGCGTGGGCCGGCGCGGCGTGGGTCGCCAGCGAAGCGTTCCAGCGTAAGGCCGGGTTCACGGTCTACGCCGGGTTCCCGGCGATGGCGATCGCGGTCGGCGCGTGGCTCGACGCCGTGTTCGCCGGCCGCGCGCGCGGCGAGCCGGGAGCGGTGCCGCCGGGCGGCAAGCTGATCGCGCTGTTCACGGTGCTCGGTGCGCTCGAGCTCGGCAAGGACCTGCAGTCGTTCTCCGAGCGGCTGACCGCCCTGCTGGTCGGCAACGATTCCATCCCGTATCCGGTACAGTCGCACCTGGCCTGGGTGCCGACCCGGCTGTGGGTGCTGATCCTCGGCATGGCGATCGCGCTCGGCTTCGCGCTCGCGATCGCCGCGCCCCAGGGCGGCGAGCCGCCGCGCGACGCCCGCTACCGCCGGCTCGCCGCGCGCGGCGCGATCACCGCGATCGGCGCGACCGTCGTGCTCGCGGCGTTCTGGACCGCGATCTGGCAGCCCGTGCTCGCGACCCACCTGTCGTCGAAGGCGATGTTCGAGACCTACCAGGCGCTGGCCCGGCCGGGCGACGCGCTGGTCGTGATGGGCGACCTCGGCCAGGCGCCGTTCGCCTACACTCGCCAGCCGCCCGAGATCGTCCCGGATCGCGCCCAGATCATCGCCGCGCTCGGCCGCCCCGGGCGCGTGTTCGCGATCGCGCCGCAGAGCGAGCTGTGCACGCTGCACCGCGAGATCGCCGGCAAGCCCTACTTCGTGCTCGACGACCGCAACCTGCGCAACCTGCTGCTGTCGAACCGCCTCGACGGCGCCACCGACCAGAACCCGCTGCGCACCGCGATCGTCCACGACGAGCCCAGGGCCATCCCGTACCGCCCCAAGGGCCGCGTGGTGTGGGATGGCCGGATCCAGCTGCTGGGCTGGGACGCCCCGAAGTCGGTGGTGCGCGGCGCGCGGTTCGACGTCAAGCTGTACTACAAGATCCTGCAGCCGGTCGGCGGCAGCTGGAAGACCCTGGTCCACATCGACGGCGCGGGCGTGCGCGCCGGGATCGGCGATCACGACCCGATCGGCGGCCGGTGCCCGACCTCGACCTGGCAGCTCGGCGACTACATCATCGATCGGTTCACCACCAGCGCCGGCGGCGGCGCGTTCCCGAGCGGCGTCTACGAGGTCTGGACCGGGTTCTTCACCGGGTCGAACCCGAACTGGCGGAACATGACACTGAGCGAGGCGCCGGGCGACATGCGCGACACGGTCGATCGCGTGAAGATCGCCACGATCGGCCTCGAATGACCTCGACGTGATCTGGCCGTTGACCCCGGTCTGGACTTGAGGCTATGACGGCGGCGATGGGTCCGAAGGTCAAGGGCGACGCCGTCGCGGAGGTGCCGGTGCCGGTCGATCCGACCGACGCCGAGCGCCGGGGCACACCGCGCGTGCTCGTCCACCTCGAGGTCGATTGCGCGAGCGAGGACAACTACCTGTTCGCGTACATCACCGACATCAGCGCGACCGGGATCTTCGTCCGCACGACCACGCCCGAGCAGCCCGGCACCCGCCTCCAGCTGCAGCTGTCGGCAGAGGACGCGGAGAGCGTCGAGGTCGAGGGTGAGGTGATCTGGGTCAACCCGTATCGTCCGGGGACGCCGGACAACCTGCACCCCGGGATGGGGATCCGGTTCGTCAAGCTCGACAGTGAAGTGCGCGATCGCCTGTTCGAGCTCATCGGCCGGTTCGCGTATCTATCATAGGCCTGGCATAGGCTTGGCGTGGACCTGGCGTAGGACGTATGTCGATCATCTGTGGAACCGATCTGTCGGAGGCCTCGGGCGGCGCGCTCGATGTCGCCTGCGCGCTGGCCGCCCAGCGCGGCGATCCCGAGGTCGTGCTGGCTCACGTCGTCGACCCGGACGCCGGCGAGCCGAGCGACGCCGAGCGCACGGAGCTGCGGGCGCGGCTGGAGGCCCAGGCCGCCGCGCGCCGGGCTGCGCCGGGGCCGGCGATCCGCACCGAGCTGCTGACCGGGCCGATCGAGAAGACCCTGGTCGGCGTCGCCGAGGGCGAGGCCAGCGACCTCCTGATCATCGCGGCGCACTCGCGCGCCGAGCGCCAGCCCCGGCTCGGGGCGACCGCCGCCAAGGTGATCGCGCTGACCCACGTCCCGGTGATCGTCGTGCGCGATCCGGCGCCGTGGATCGCGTTCGCACGCGGCACGCGGCCGCTCAAGATCCTGCTCGGCATCGACGACTCGGCGACCTGTGACCTCGGCGTGCAGTGGACGCTGGCGCTCGGCAAGCGCGGCCCGATCGACGTCGTGCTCGGCGCGATCTACTACCCCGATGACGCCGCGGCGTACTACGGCCTGCCCGCGCGCTCGCTGGTCGAGACCGATCCGGAGATCGAGCGGCTGATGCAGCGCGACCTGATCCGCCGGTTCGGCGGCCCCACGCTGCCGATCGCCCGCCAGGTCACCGCGCGCGCCCGCCGCGGCCTGGGACGGATCGGCGACCACATGATCGAGCTGGCGCGCGACGAGCAGGTCGACGCGATCGTCGTCGGCACCGGCCAGAAGACCGGGCTGGGTCGACTCGGCTCGGTGTCATCGGTGATCGTCGAGGACGCCCCGGAGTCGGTGGTGTGCGTCCCGCCCCAGGCGGTGGTCGTCACCCAGGCCGTCCCGGTGCTGCAGCGCGCGGTGGTCGCCACCGACCTGTCGCAGTTCGCCAACCGCGCCGTACCCTACGCGTTCGCGCTCACCCTGCCGACCGGCGAGGTCCACGTGCTGCACGTCGTCAAGGACGACGCCGAGATCGACGAGGCCGGTCTGATCCGCCAGCTCCAGGCGCTCGCCCCGGCCGGCGCCCGCCAGACGGTCCACGCCCACATCGTGCGCGGAGACGATACCGCCGCCACGATCGCCCAGTGCGCCGCGCGGTTCGGCGTCGACGTGATCTGCATCGCGTCGCACGGACGCTCCGGCCTCACCCGCGCGCTGGTCGGATCGGTCGCCGACAGCCTGCTGCGCGCCACGCGCCTGCCGGTGCTCGTGCTGCGCCCGGCCTGAATGCGGACGTCCGCGGACGCCCGCGCTCGCCCCGGCGCCTCGATCAGCGGAAGCCGCCGAACACCGTCGTCGGACCGTACTTCCAGAAGCACTCGGGCTGGGCGAAGCCGGCGACGCCGAGCATCGCCAGCTCGGCGGCAAGCGGGTAGTAGCGATCCTCGCCGGCCCACTGCGCGAGCAGCGCCCGGGCCTCGGGCCCGGTGATGCCATGGCTCGCCATGCTCGCGATCCACGCGCCGTACATGTGGTCGTGGGCGATGCCGTGCTCGTGCACCGTGATGTCGGCGACCAGCAGCACGCCGCCCGGCCGCAGCGTTTCGTGGATCCGCGCGTACAGCGCGCACTTGCGATCGGGCTCGGGGACGTGGTGCAGCGCGAGCGAGGCGACCACCGCGTCGCACGCCGGCAGCGCGTCGTCGAACGAGCCGCGCCACAGCTCGGCGCGCGCGCCGTGCGCCGCGACCCGCGCGCCGGCGACCTCCAGCATCGCGGGATCGATGTCGAGGAACCGGACCCGCGCCCGCGGCACGCGATCGAGGATCGCGCCGCTGAGCGTGCCGGTCCCCGCTCCGAGGTCGATGACGGACGGCGCGGTCAGCCCGCCGACGATCGCGACCACGGTGTCGATCATCTCGTCGTAGCGCGGGGTGTAGCGCCGGATCTGCGCGTCGTAGTCGCTGGTCGCGAGCCCCAGATGGGTCGCGACGCGGTGCTCGGTGGTCGCCATCCTCACACCGTAGCGCGAAGCGATCCGCGCGACCGGTACAGATCGCGCGTCACGACGGCCCGGTCGCCTCGCCGCTCCCGGCTTGACCGGTGCCGGCCCGGCGCCGCCGCACGCGATCGATCGCGACCAGGGCGCCGATCACCAGCCCGAGCAACACCTGCTGTCCTGGGCCGTAACAGTGCCGGCGCAGCTCGGTCGCGTCTCCGTAGTACGAGGCCACGACGCCCACGACGCCGCTGACCACGACGCACAGCGCGGCACTGCGCAGCGGATCCGCGCGCGGCCGCCACAGCAGCCATGGACCGGCGAGCAGCAGCACCATCAGCAGCCAGCGGTTCGCGGTCAGCGCCCGCAGCGAGCCCGTGCCCGGGTCCCAGCCCGCGGCCATGTAGGCCTCCAGGCGCGGCGCGAACAGGTGCCAGCGCGCGGCGAACAGCTCGCGCACGCGATCGATCGGGTGGCGCACCAGCCAGCGCGCATAGATCCCGGCGCCGTGATCGAGGATCCAGTCCTGCAGAGGCCGGGCCTCCGGATCGGCGCGGACGAAGCGCTCGATCTGGTCGGATCGGTAGATGGCGAACGGCGCGAGCCCGGCCGGCAGCGCGTCGCGCTCGTCGGGATACACCCGCCACAGGACATTGTGGACGAGCGGATAGGCGCCGCGCGGCGTGAACCGGGGGTACCAACCCTGCTGGCACGGCAGCGGATCCCGGCCGACCGTCGTCGTCCACAGCACCAGACCGCAGGCCGCGGCGATCAGCGCCGACAGCGCCCACGCGGTGCGCGATCGCCCGCTGCGCCACACCGCAACGGTGACGCCGGCCGCGGCCGCCACGACGAAGGCGTTGGTGTCACGGATCAAGAGCCAGGCGACGCCGACCAGCCCGGTCGCGATCGCGGCCGCGATCCGCGCCCGGCCGCGCAGCCGCAGCACGGCGAGCGCGCCGGCGAGCGCCAGCGCCATGGCCGAGTCGTTGATCGACTCGGGCAGCAGCGATCCGGTGTAGCCGACGCGCGTCGGCGCGAATAGGAAGGCCAGCCCGACGGCGATCGCGGCCGCCCGCGTCGATCGCCGCTGCACGACCCACGCGAGCACGGCGGTGAGGATCGCCCACGACGCGAACGCGAGCTCGGCCTGGATGCGGCTGATCGCCGCCGGGGCGTTGCCGGCGGCGCGGTACACCAGGGGCACGAGCAGCGGCTTGCCGTCGAACACCAGCCCGAGGCCGAGCGGCCGCTCGGCGATCTGCTGGAACACCTTGGTGTCCGCGTCGATGTACGGCGTCTGTGCGCCCACCAGCTGGTCCCACCGCCAGCGCGCCGCCACGGCGACCACCGCGATCGCCAGTCCCAGCGCAATGCGGCGCACCGTCACGCCGCGAACGACGCTGTGATCCAGCCAGCGCGACGCCCGCAGCGCCATCGTCGCGGGACTCTACACCA
>JBGQCL010000672.1:0-5662 GCA_041495365.1 Kofleriaceae bacterium
CCTTGCAGCGGAAGATGATCCGGGCGTCGCTGTCCTTCCACATCTCGGTGATCAGGGTCTGGCCGGGCAGCACGCTGGACGAGAACCGCACCCGGATCGACTTGACGTGGTCGGGGTTGCCGTCGGGCGCGAACGCCTGCACGACGTGGCGGGTCGCGAACCCGAAGAAGCACAGGCCGTGCAGGATCGGCCGCTCGAACCCGAACGCCCTGGCGAACGACGGATCGGCGTGCAGCGGGTTCCAGTCGCCGGACAGCCGGTACAGCAGCGCCTGGTTCTCGGTCGTGCGGTCCTCGACCACCTTGTCGGGCGCGCGATCGGGCGGCACGTTGACGTCGGAGCTCGGGCCGCGCTCGCCGCCCCAGCCGCCGGCGCCGCGCACGAACGTCGCCACCTCGTTGCGGATCAGCTCGTCGCCGGCCTCGTCGTAGGTGATGAACTCGGTGTTGACCACCGCGCCCTTGCCCTTGTCGTAGATGCTCTTGACCGTGCCGCGGGTCACCAGCTTGGCCCGGGTCGGCAGCGGCCGCTTGAGCTCGGTGTACTGCTCGCCGTGCAGCACGCGATCGAGGCCGTACGTGAGGCCGGGCGCGTTGATCCCCTGCTTGGCCTGGCTGAACACCATGTTGATCGCGGGCAGCACGCCGAAGCTCGGCAGCACCTTCATGCCGCGGCCGCTGAGCTCGTAGACCAGCTGGAGGTCGCGCTCGTCGGTCGGACTGCGGGCGGCGCCGACGCCGAGCGCGTACAGCGCCACGTCGCGCTCGTCGTAGCTCGACTGGAACTCGGGGTACTTGTGGCCGAGCGCGGCGTCGACGTCGATGAACTGGTTGCCGCCCTTGCTCGGGCCGGCCTCGACGTTCTCGATCAGCGGCTGGAGCGCCGCGGTGATGCTCTCGGGGTGGGTGGTCCTGTCGAACTGGGTGATCTGCGGCATCGCCGCGTCGACGTCCTCGAGCGCGATCGCGCGGCCGAGCCGGAACGTCTTGCCGGTCGAGCGCTCCCAGCGCAGCTTGGCGAAGAACCCGCCGCCGACCTCGTAGAGCCCGCCGGTGTCGTCCTGCGACTCGTGGACCAGCCGGGCGACCAGCGGCGAGACCAGATCGGGCTTGAGCGCCTCGACCAGCGCTGGCGGCATCACGGTCTCGGTCATCCGCGAGCCCGCGGTCGGTGCGATCGTGTTGACGATGATGTTGCGCTTCTTGCCCTCGAGCGCGAGCGTCTGGGTGAAGCCGTGCAGGCCGAGCTTGGCCATCGAGTAGTTGGCCTGGCCGAAGTTGCCGTAGATGCCCGACGCCGACGACGTGTTCACGATCCTGCCGTAGCCGGCGTCGCGCATGTGGTTCCACGCTGCGTGGGTGACCCGGAACGCGCCGAGCACGTGGACCCGGTAGACCAGGTCCCAGTCGGCCTGTGTCATCTTCTGGAACGACACGTCGCGCAGGATCCCGGCGTTGTTGATGATGATGTCGATCTTGCCGAACGCGTCGATCGCGGTCTTGACGATCTTGTCGCCGTCCTCGACCGAGTCGTGGCTGGCCACCGCCTCGCCGCCGGCCGCCGTGATCTCGGCGACCACCTTGTCGGCGGCCGACGCCGACTTGCCCTCGCCGGTGTGGCTGCCGCCGAGGTCGTTGACCACGACCCTGGCGCCGCGCGACGCGAGCAGCAGGGCATGGGCGCGGCCGAGGCCGCCGCCGGCCCCGGTCACGATCGCAACTCTTCCGTCGAACCTGAGTGTCGTCATCGCTTGCCTTTCAGCTTCTTGCGGTCGGTGAGTTCGCCGGGCGCGCCCTGCGGGCTGGCCGGGCCGCGCGCGCCCGCGCTGCCCAGCACCAGCGGGAACAGCGCCTTCCAGTCAGCGATCAGATCGTCGAGCTGCGAGCTGTGGCCGTGCAGCACCGCGGTCATCGCGGCGCCGATCATCAGCTGCAGCGTCAGGTCGAGCGCGCGCTCCAGCCCGGGGTGCTCGGCGACCGCGCGGCCGAACAGGGTCCGGCTCTGCGCGACGATCCGATCGCGCAGCGAGCGCTCGGCCGTGGTCAGCACCCGGCGCAGCTCGGGATCGGTGCGCGCCGCGGTGCGCAGCTCCATCGCGACCTTGAAGAACGTCCCCGAGAAGCACTGCCACAGCAGGTCGAGCACCGCGCCGGTCCGCGGATCGCCGCCGGGCGCCGGCTCGCCGTGCGCCGACGCCTCGTGGTCGCCGCGGTCCGCTCGCTCCGGCGGCAGCTGCGACGCGAACGCCTTCATCTCGCGCGCCCGCATCTCGGCGAGGTGGTCGACCGCCGCGACCAGGAGCTCGGCCTTGGACGGGAAGTGGTGGAGCAGCGCACCGCGCGACACGTCGGCCCGGCGCTGGACCTCCAGCGTGGTGGTCCGCGCGAACCCGACCTCGATCAGGCTCTGGACCGCCGCGTCGAGCAGCGCGCGCCGGGTCTCCTCGCGGCGCTGCTGCTGGGTGCGCGGTGCGCGCGTCGGATCGAGCCTGGCCTCGGGCATCCGGTGGGGTCTTACCGCCCCAAAAACAGTCAGTCAAGACGGTTTGTATTCATCCGCACGGATCTCCGAGGGACGCCGGGCCTCGCACGTTTTTCTGTCGTGGTTCGCAGGGCTCCGTCGCCTGACAGCCGGTCCGACAGGGGCCACGAGGAGGACAGGACGATGCGCACCGTGATCATGACGACCCAGAAGACATCATTGAACATCCAGACGTCGGAGTCGCTTCAGCTCGAAGCGATGGCGATGCCGGGCCAGACCACGGCGCCCGCGGCGATCTCGCTGAGCGCCGGGGCGAACAGTGTCACCGTCGGCGCCGGCGTGTTCAAGCTGGTCTCGAGGAACGCGATCGGCGTGAGCGCGCCGGGCGGCGCGGTTCACATCCTGGCGACCGCCAACGACAAGGACGGGAACTGGCCGGATCCGCAGGCGACGATGCAGGCGCTGAAGATCGATAACACGGCGCTGCGCTCGTTCGTCCCCGCGGACCTCCGGGGCTTGTGACGGCCGCGGCGGCCGGGAGTGACGGCGGCGCTCCGATGCGGTGCGAGGACGCATCGTGAGATCCACGGCCGATCGTCGTATCGTACGCGGCGGCGACGCCTACCGGGTATGGACCGAGTGCTACAGCGAGATCATTCCGCCGTTGCTCATCGAACGCGCCGGTGGTGGACCCGGCGCGTGACGATCGCGTCGGCGATGCTCGCGGTCGCGGTGGGCGTGCTGGCCGCACATCGCCTCCGCCAACCCGACTGCGCGGCGACGTCCCGGCTCGACACCGACGCGACGGCGGTCGTGGTGTGCCAGGACGAGTATCGGCGCACCCGGCTGCCGGCGACCGGCGTGCTTCTGGCCGAGGCCTACCGGCACGGCGGCAACATCGAAGCCGCGGTCGCGGTCGCCACCGAGCTGCTGGGGGGCGAGGCGCGCGGGACCGCGCTCCAGATCCTGGGCAAGGTCGCCAGTGGGCGCGGTCGGTTCGACGAGAGCGTGCGCCTGCTGCAGGACGCGCGCGGGGTGCACCGCGCGCAGGGCGATCGTCTCGGCGTGGCGCGGGACGATCAGACCCTGGCCAACGCGCAGCGCAGCCTGGCGCACTACAGCGAGGCCTTGCAGACCCTGGAGGAAGGGATCGCGGAGGCCGCCGCGGTGAAGGATCCGATGATCGAGGGCTTCTGTCACCTGACCGCGGCCCGGGTCCTGACCGAGGTCGGCCACTTCGAGGCCGCGAGCCAGGCGATCGACCGCGCGCGCCGCCTGCTCACCGCCGACCGAGACCTCGCACAGCTGCACTTCCTGCAGGGCAACCTCGAGCAGGACTACGATCGCGGGGCGGTCCAGCAGCCCCACCAGCACCAGGCCGTGGTCGAGTTCGAGCGCGGCCTCGAGCTGGCCCGGCGCGGCCGGCTGACCGCGCTCGCGCTCAACCTCCACCTGAACCTGGCGTACTCGCTCGCCGAGCTCGGCCGGGTCGACGACGCGGAGCGTCACCTCGCGGAAGCCGCGGTGCTGGATCACGACCGCGACTACGAGGGCCAGCGCGCGCAGCTCGCGGCGCGGATCGCGTATCGCCGCGGAAACCTCGCGCTCGCTTACACGATGAACGAGCGGCAGTATCCGGCGGTCGAAGATGCCGACGAGCGGATCGAGGTCACCGTGATGCAGGCGCGGATCGCGCTGGCGATCGGAGACCTCGATGGCGCCGTGACGTGGGCGACGCGCGGCGTCGAGCTCGCCGAGAAGATCCGGCGCGAGCAGGTGGTCAGCGAGCTGCGTCCGTGGGTACTCGCCAGCCGGCGTGGACCGTTCGAGCTGCTGTTCGCGGCGCACGCGCGCGCCCGCCGGATCGAGGACGCCGCCGCCGCGTTCGATCGCTGGCAGGGCCGGACGCTGCTCGACCAGATGGCGCGGCCGAGCTCGGAGCCGGCGCCGGGGCTTGCGAGCACCGCGAGCATGGTGCAGAGCCTGCGGCAGTGGTTGCCGGCAGCGTCGGCGGCACCCCTGATGACGAGCGACCCTCGCGCGGTGCACGATACGCTGGCCAGGCTCGACATCGTCGCGCTGGCCGTGGCCGAGGGCGAGGTCTGGCGGCTGTCGGCGGTCGGCGGTCATCCCGCGCTCGACCCGCTGGGGACGCTCGCCGCGCTGCGCGAGCGGCTCGATCGTTTCGCGGCGGAGCCGACCGACGCTGCGCTCGCGGACGAGCTGGGCGCGCTGATCGTGCCGGCCAACGCGATCCGCACGACCGACGACCCGCTGTACGTCGTGCTCGACGCGCCGCTGGCAGGGCTCCCGTTCGTCGCGCTGCGCCGCGACCACCGGCCCGTGATCGCGGCGCGGGCGGTGATCCGCGCGCCGCGGATCCCGATCGCCGGGAGCTGCGGGCCGCGCGCGGGGGTCGACGGCGCGGTGGTCCTCGCCGACGGCGCCGGTGACCTCCCCGCCGCCCGGGCCGAGTCCGGCGCGGTCGCGTCGCGGTTCGGGACCACGCCGCTCGTCGGGCCGGCGGCGACCAGCGGTGCGCTGCTCGCCGCGAAGTCCGAGGCGCTGCTGCACATCGCCGTGCACGCCGAGTTCAACGCCGGCGGCGGCATCCTGCGGATGTACGATCGCGGGGTCGCGGCACCGGAGATCGCGGCAACCCGGCTCGGTCCCTCGGTGGTCGTCCTCGCGGGGTGCAGCACCGCGCGGTCGTCGGATCCCGAGCTCGCCGCATCGCTCGCGACCACGTTCCTCGCCGGCGGATCCCGGCACGTGGTCGGAACGCTGGCGCGCGTGTCCGATGACGGAGCGGAGCAGCTGGTCCGCCGGTTCTACGACTTCGGCGGCGCCGAGGATCCAGTTCATGCGCTGGCCCTGATCCAGGCGGAGCTCGCGCCCGGCGGCAGCAAGGACTGGCCTTACTTCGCCGTGTTCAGCGCCGAGGGCTGCCTGCCGCAGCGCTGACCCGCTCGATGGCAGGGAGCTCGTGCGCCCAGACAGGGCCGAACGTCGCGCTGGCTTGAATCCTGCTACCTGATGCTACGATACCGGGGAAGATGCAGATCCTGGTTGCGGGTACGGGCCGGCTGTACGTCGACGGCGACAGCCTCGACGGGATGGCGCCGCTGGTGTTCACCATCGCCGACGTGGTTGGAACGGCCGAGTGCGAGGCGGCGATCGC
>JBGQCL010000673.1:0-5654 GCA_041495365.1 Kofleriaceae bacterium
GAGCAGCAGATCGCGCTCGCCCAGGGCCACGGCAAGCTGGTCGATCTGCCCAACCATGGCGACATCTCGATGGCGGTCGGCACCGACTATCGCGCCGAGTCCGGCGGCACCAACCCCGATCCGCTGACCGCGACCGGCGACACCACCGGCAACGCGAGCCAGCCGACCGCGGGCAAGTACCACGTCACCGAGGGCTTCGCCGAGCTGTCGGTGGTGCCGGTCAGCGGCGAGAAGTACGCCGAGTGGGTCGAGCTCAGCCTCGCGGCGCGCGGGTTCCACTACAGCACGTTCGGCAACGGCGTGACCTGGAAGGCCGGCGGCCTGTTCCGTACGGTCAACGGCATCGCGGTGCGCGGCACCTACTCCACGGCGTTCCGCGCGCCGTCGATCCCCGACCTCTACCGCGGCACCGCGGACTCGTTCCCGACCAACCTCGACCCGTGCAACACCGTGGGCGGCACGAAGATGCTGGGCGATACCGCGAAGGAGAAGTGCATGGCGCAGGGGGTCCCGCTGGCGGCCGGTCCGACCTACGCCGACAAGCAGCAGCGCACCGTGATCGGTGGCAACCCCAAGCTCGACGCCGAGACCGCCAAGACCCTCACCGCGGGCATCGTGTTCGAACCGCCCCAGGTCAAGGGCCTGTCGCTCACCGCCGACTACTGGAAGATCGACATCACCAACGCGATCCAGGCGCTGCCGGCGTCGGTGGTCTTGTCGAACTGCTACGTGCAGGGCCTCGACGACTACTGCAGCCAGATCCACCGCAACCCGGCGCTGAACTACAAGATCGACTTCATCAACAACACCACCCAGAACGTCGGTGGCACCGCGACCTCGGGCCTCGACCTCGCGGCCGCGTTCGACCGCTCGTTCCCGGGGGTCGGCCGGTTCCGCCAGGGGCTGGAGACCCAGTACCTGTTCAAGTACAACGTCGACAACACCGTCCAGGTCCTGCACTACCGCGGCAACTACGACCTCGGCGTGTTCCCCAAGTGGAAGACGAACTTCAACGAGCAGTGGTCGCACCCGAGCGGGCTCGGGGCCGGGTTCAATGTCCAGTACATCGGCTCGTTCAAGGAGTGCCAGAACACGGACTGCAATCACGGTCAGCCGGCGCGCCCGATCGACGCCTGGACCAAGGTCGACGTGTTCGGTAACTACACGATGAAGTCGCGCGCCGGCACGACCCAGATCGGGATCGGCGTCAACAACGTGATGAACAAGCTCCCGGCGGTGATCTACTCGGGCTTCGCCGGCACGTCGGACTCCGGCACGTACGACTACATCGGCCGGTTCCTGTACATGCGGCTGGCGCAGATGTTCTGATCGGCGCGCGGCCCTGCAAGGGCGGCCGCCGGCGCCACGCCCGGCCGCGCCAGAGTCGGCGCCATGCGAGTGCTCTCGCTGGCGCCGTTTGTCGTTTCGGCCTGGTGTTCGGCCTCGGCGCCGATCCGCCGCGGCCCCGGCTGCGCGACTGAGGGATCGCGATCACCGCGTCCTGCCGCCGTGATCGGGTCGCGAGATCCTCCGGTACGGCGCGCGGAACACCTGCGCGGTCCCGCGGTAGAGTGCCGGCATGGGATCTGCGTTCTCCCGCCTCGCCCCGGCGATCGCCGGTGCGGTGCTCGCGTCCACGCTCGCCGCGGGCGCGCCGCCGCCGGCCACCCCGCCGGCCGGTCCCGCCGCTCCCCCTGCGGCCCCCGCGGTGCTCACCGGGCGCGCCGCGATGGCTGACTGGACCACCGACGCGCCCGGCGTCCGGCGCAAGCTCACGCCCGACGACCTGCCGGCCCCGTACGCCACGCCGTCGGCCGACAACGGCGCGACCATCGTGCGCCGCCCGGCCGGTGCCATGCCGCGCGTGCCCGGCGGGTTCGCCGTCGACCTGCTGACCGCCAAGGTCAGCGAGCCGCGCATGATCCGCACCGCGCCCAATGGCGACGTGTTCGTCGTCGAATCGGCGGCCGGGCGGGTCAAGGTCGTGCGCGGCGCCGATCGCGACGCCGGGCCCGAGCGCATCGAGGTGTTCGCGACCGGCCTGCGCCAGCCGTTCGGCATCGGGTTCTACCCGCCGGACGCGCCGCGCTGGGTCTACGTGGCGAACACCGACTCGGTCGTCCGGTTCCCGTACAGCGACGGCGACCTGGTGGCGCGCGGCCGCCCCGAGGTCGTGGTCGACGACCTGTCGGGCGGCGGCCGGCTGCGCGGCGGCGGCCACTGGACCCGCGATGTCGTGTTCTCGCGCGACGGTGCGAAGATGTACGTCTCGGTCGGCTCGCGCTCCAACGTCTCCGACGACGCCGGCGAGGCGCGCCGCGCGCGGATCTTCGAGTACACGCCCGACGGCAAGCACGAGCGAGTCTACGCGACCGGGATCCGCAACCCGGTCGGCCTGGCGATCCACCCGGCGACCGGCGAGCTGTGGACCTCGGTCAACGAACGCGACGAGCTCGGCGATCACCTCGTCCCCGACTACATCACGCGGGTGCGCGACGGCGGGTTCTACGGCTGGCCGTGGTTCTACATCGGGCCGCACGCCGATCCGCGCCACCGCGGCAAGCACCCCGAGCTCCGCGATCGCGTGATCGTCCCCGACGTGCTGCTCCAGTCGCACTCCGCGTCGCTCGGCGTGATGTTCTACACCGGCACGCAGTTCCCGCCCGAGTTCCGGCAGCAGGCGTTCGCCGCGGAGCACGGCTCGTGGAACCGCGCGCGCCACACCGGCTACAAGGTGATCTGGGCGCCGGCGCGTGACGGCGTCCCGACCGGCGAGTACGTCGACTTCATGACCGGCATGGTCACTCCCGACGGCAACGTGTGGGGCCGGCCGGTCGCGGTCACCCAGACGCGCGACGGCGCCCTCGTCGTGAGTGACGACGCCGGCAGCTGTCTGTGGCGGATCCGTTATCGCGGCAAGTAGCCGCACCGACGGTTGGCCGCCGCGCGGGCGGTGGCGTTACCCTGCGCGCCATGGCGAGAGCGAAGGCGCACACCCGGTGGACCGTGTTGCCGCACACCCCGATCGAGCGGCTGTCGGAGCGCCTGTGGCGGATCGAGGGCGCGCTCCCCAGCATGCCGCTGCGCCGCGTGATGGCGATCGCCCGGCGCAGCGACGGCGGTCTGGTCGTGCACAACGCGATCGCGGTCGACGACGCGGCGCTCGCCGAGATCGAGGCCTGGGGGCCGGTGGCGGCGATCGTCGTCCCGAGCGGCCACCACCGGCTCGACGCCGGCGTGTTCCACGACCGCTATCCGGCTTCGTGCTGCGCTGGATCACGGCGTCGACCGGCGGCCCGCGGTGTCGCGGATCGCGCGCTGGTTCATCGCCGGGGACAAGCCCGCGCTGCGCGCTCACCTCGAGCGCCTCGCCGCCACCCCGGAGCTGCGCCGGATCGTGGTCTCGCACCACGAGGTGATCGATCGCGATCCGGCCCGCGTGCTGCGCGACGTCGCCGCGACGTTGTGACCGCGGCGCGGGCGTCCGCGAGGCGCCGCACCGTGCGTGATGCACGACCGCCTCACGCTGGACGCGTCGCAGCATCCGCTGGAGCGGCCGCGCGTCGCCGCAGCGCATCGAAGAGCCGGCCGCCGCGGCCCGCCACGTCGGTCCGGAGACTTCGCAGCCTCGAGGGGCCTTCAGCGCTGTCGCACCGGCGCGTCGCCACGCGTGTCGTCGGGGGTGCGCGCGCCGGCGCGCCGGTGCCCTGTCCCTCACGCGGCAGTTAGCGCTCGTTGCTTGTCGATGGGGCGCCGGGCCTCTAGCCTCCCGCCGATGCAGTGCCCCGCGTGCAAGCGAAGGATGACCGCCCTGTTCATTTCCTACGTCTGCGACTACTGCGACGGGCTGGCACCGGTCAACTGGCTGCGCGGCTACGTGGTGTTCCGCGGCGACGAGGACTTCGCGCGGCCGATCTACGTGTTCCCGTCGCAGACCGACGCCGCGATCTACCGCAGCCGGAACGGCTGGCAGGACTACCCGATCCGCGAGGTCCGCTTCGAGCACCCGATCTCGTGGACCAAGGCCAGCGGCAGCCTGACCGGCGTGACGCTCGCGGCCCGCCCGTT
Organism: Kofleriaceae bacterium; assembly: GCA_041495365.1. GTDB lineage: Bacteria > Myxococcota_A > Polyangia > Haliangiales > Haliangiaceae > JABFXX01. The sequence continues at coordinate 4,069 of JBGQCL010000673.1, forward strand.
CACGCTCCACCGCGACCACCGCTTCGAGCCGCTGCCGTACCACTGTGGCCTCAAGCCGCTGACCGACTCGCTCGCCGCCTGACCCGGATGGTCCACCACTTCACCGGCGGCGACTCGGGATCGGTCGAGCGGTCCCGGGCGCGGAGCCGGGTTCGCTTGCGCAGTCGAAGCTCATTGCACGATGATGCGCCCGGTCCCGGCGGTCGCCGAGACCGCTTCGCCGTGCCGGACCCGCCATGTCTTCTCCGTTCTCCGAACCGCCCGCGCTGTGCGGGCCGCTGCGGCGCCCGCGCCAGATGCTGGCCGAGCAGCGCCACGATGGCCACAAGTCGATCCACGATGACGCGACCGCCGAAGGTCTCGGCCTGCGCGCCGGGCCGATCGAGGGGCCGACCCACGCCGTGATGAAGGCGTCGTACGCCGCGTACGACCGCGAGGCGGCCGAGCCGGGGAGGGGCCGATGACCGCGCCGCCGACCCCACCGTCGATCACGCCGTCGATCACGCCGTCGATCACCCCGCTGGCGCGCCTCGCCGCGATCGCCGCGCTGACCGCGCCGGGCCAGCCATTCGAGCTCGAGCGCCGGGACATCGCCGGCCGCACCGTGCGGGTGTTCAAGCACGCCCCGCCGTCGCTGCGCGCGATGTACGAGCAGTACGCCTCCGACCTGCCGTTCCTGATCTACGAGGACGAGCGGCTCAGCTTCGCCGGGGCCTGGCGGGCGGCGTCGCGCATCGGCCACGTGCTGGTTCACGACTGCGGCGTCCGCGCCGGCGACCGGGTCGCGATCGCGATGCGCAACTACCCCGAGTGGATCCTCGCGTTCACCGCGATCACCTCGATCGGCGCGGCCGCGGTCGCGATGAACGCGCACTGGCAGCCCGACGAGCTGGCGTACGGCCTCGCCGACAGCGGCGCGCGGGTGCTGCTCGCCGACCAGGAGCGCCTCGACCGGCTCGCCCGGTGCGCGCGGCCGCCCGGCCTGCAGGTGCTCGCGGTGCGTGCGGCGCGGCGGCCCGACGGCGCGCGTGCGCTGTCCGACGCGGTCGCCGCGGTCGGCGACGTGGCGATGCCCGCGGCCGCAATCGCCCCCGACGACCTCGCGACCCTGCTCTACACCTCGGGCTCGAGCGGCCGTGCCAAGGGGGCGCCGTCGACCCACCGCAACATCGTCACGGCGATGATGTCGTGGGGGCTCGATCTGCGGACCCACGAGCTCGTCACCGGCGTCGTCGCGGCGTCGCCGGGGCAGCCCGGCACCCTGCTCGCCGTGCCGCTGTTCCACGTCACCGGGCTGCACGCGTCGTACCTGATGTCGTACGGCGCGCAGCGCCGGATCGTCTGCATGTATCGCTGGGACCCCGAGCTCGCGGCGCGGCTGATCGAGCGCGAGCGCCTGACGTCGATCGTCGCGCCGGCGGCGATCACCGGGGACCTGGTGCGTGTGGCCCGGGCCGGCGGCCACGACCTGAGCTCGCTGCTCACCGTCGGCGGCGGCGGTGCGCCGCGCGCGCCCGAGCAGGTCCGCCAGATCGCGGCGAGCTTCGGCAATGCGCTGCCCAACATCGGCTGGGGCATGACCGAGA
>JBGQCL010000674.1:0-5640 GCA_041495365.1 Kofleriaceae bacterium
CGAGCTCGCGGCAGAACATCGCCGCGAGCAGCGAGCGCCGCCACTGGTCCCGCCGCAGCACCGCGAGCGGACCGGCCGCCGCCGCCGCCACCCCGACCGTCGTCGCGATCACCACGCGGGTCAGCTCGTCGAACCCGAGCCGCGAGATCGCGACCTCCAGCGTCGCCGGCGCGTTCGAGCGCCCGGCCGCCGACGTCGCGTGGCGCAGCACCGTCGCCGCCAGCGCCGCGTCGGTGGCCACGATCGACGCGACCTCGGCCACCGTGGCGCGGCCGTCGTGGTTCAGCCGGTCGAGCGAGCTGGCCACGGCGGGGTAGGGCGGGACCCGGATCTCGGTGGTGCGCACCCGTTCGATCAGCTGCGCCGGCAGGTCGGAGGTCGGGGGCGGTGCAGGGGCGGCCATCGCCTGGGGAATCGGCCGCCCCAGCCGGGGATCGAGGTCACACCTCCCGCTCCGACCTCCACCTACCCGGCCGCCGGCGCGCACCGCACACGCGATCTTCACGACTTGGCGGATTTCCGGCCCGATCGCCCGTTTCTCGCGATCAACCCCAACGGCAAGGTCCCGGTGCTGCGCGACGGCGAGCTCGTGCTGTGGGAGTCGAACGCGATCCTGTGGTACCTCGCCGAGGGCCACGGCGACACCCCGCTGTGGCCCGCCGATCGCCGCGCCCGCGCCGAGATCGCCAAGTGGCAGCTCTGGCAGTCCGCGCACCTGTCGTCGGCTGCCGACGGGCTGAGAGCGATGATCAGCCGCCCGGAGGATGAGCCGCTGGTTCAATCCGAGCTGGCCGGCGGGTCGGCGTGGCGGGCGATGAAGCGCAGCATCACGGCGTGCATGCGCGCGGTGCTGCCGGCGACGACGTCGGCGCCGCGGACCGCGGTGAGCCGGCGGTCGAGCAGCGCGTCGGGATCGCCGGTGGCGACGTCGCCGAGCGGCTCGACCGGCGGGCCCCGGCGATCGGGCGGGCACAGCCCGCGCAGCGTGCTGCACTGGTGGCAGGCGCCCTGCTTGTTGATCAGCGCGCACAGGCCGTCGAACGCCTCGGTCATCGTGCGCCGCGCCGCGGCCAGCCGGTGGCGGAACGCCGACTCGGAGAGCTCGACGATCCGGGCGGCCTCGCGGTTGGGCAGGTCGAGGACCTCGCGCAGGACGAGCGCTGCGCTGTCCTCGGGGTCGAGCGAGCGCGCGATGCACGAGAAGCAGTAGGCGATGTGCTCGGCGACCTCGTAGCGGAACTCGGGGTGCGACATCTCGCCGGCGAGCTCGGCGCCGAACTCGGCGCTGGACGCCGCGCGGTCGTGCATCTCGAGCGGGATCGTGTCGGGCCAGCGCTGCTTGCGGGTGCGCAGGTGGGTCAGCGCGAGGCGGTGCGCGATCGTGAACAGCCAGGTGGAGAACGCCGAGTCGGCGCGGAAGCCGGCGAGCTTGCGGAAGGCCTGGACCATGGCGTCCTGCGCGAGGTCCTCGGCGTCGTCGGGATGGGCGACCAGGCGGTGCAGGAAGCTGCGCAGCCGGGGCAGGTGCGGCGCGGCCAGGGCGTCGAACGCCGTCCGGTCGCCGGTCCGGGCGCGGGCGAGGAGCTCGCCGTCGTCGGCCGGCGCGGTCATGCGCGCGCCCGGCGGTGCAGCAGGTGGTCGAGCGAGAACCGGTCGTCATCGCGCGGCATGGCGAGCACGAACACCAGCAGCGCGAGCCGCGGGATGACGTGCTCGTGGAACGGGTACAGCGCGTCGTGGAGCAGGTGGCCGAACGTGACGATCACGAGCACGGCGCCGAGCGCCAGCAGCGCCTCGCGGATGCGCCAGCCGACGAGCAGCAGGCCTCCGGCGACGAGCTCGATGAACGGGATCGCGGTGCCGACCGCCCACAGCGACCACACCGGCAGAAAGGTGTCCTGGAACGGCAGGAACCACTTGCGCGCGTGCCCCAGCGGCCCCAGCTCGAACACCTTGTAGACGCCGGCCATGAAGAAGATCAGGCCGAGGACCAGGCGGGCGAAGACGATCGCCCAGGCGCGATCGATCCCACGGGGGGCGTTGCCCCCCGCCGCGCCGGCGGAGCCCTCGGGGTCCCCACCCCCCGGCTCGCTTCGCTCGAGACGACCGGGGCCGGCGGGCGGTGCGTCGGCGGACATCGCGCGATGGTACTCCTCACCGCGGGAACGCGCGGTCGATCGCGCCCTGGATCGGGCCGCGGGCGAATGCGCGCGCCGGCTCGCGAGGACGTTCCCGGCCTGTCATCGACACCTCTTCAGGCCGGCGCGGCGGCCTCGGCCTCGATCGCGGCCTCGCCGTCGCGGAACGACGGATAGCGCAGCTCGACCCCGAGCTCCTGCTTGAGCCGGGTGTTGCGGATCCGGCGGTTGCGGTGCGCGACCCGCGGCTTGCCGGGCTCGACGATCTGGCGCGACGGCGGCAGCGGGAGGCCGAGGCGGTCGCACAGCCAGCGCGCGTACTCGGCCTGGGTCGTCGGCTCGTCGTCGGCGACCAGGTAGCGCGCGCCGCGCGGGGCGCGGGCCTCGGCGGCGAACACGACGCGCGCGACGTCGTCGATGTGGATCCGCGACGTCGCGTGCTGGCCGTCATCGAGCAGCCGGAACTCGCCCTTGCGGATCCGCTCGCGCAGGCCGCGGCCGGGGCCGTAGACCGGGGCGAGCCGCAGGATCACGGTGCGCAGCCGATCGAAGCTGCAGCGCTCGACCTCGAGCTCGTCGCTCTTGACGTTGTTCATCGCCGGATCGTCGGTCGCGACCGGGGTGTCCTCGTCGATCCAGACCTCGTCATCGGGCTGACTGCCGTACAGCCCCGACGAGCTGAACTGGACGAAGCAGGCCGCGCCGGCGCCGTACGCGGCCTGCAGCGCCGCGCGGATCGCCAGGCCGGGCGGCAGCGCGGCGACCGGCGGGATCGAGTAGACCACGGTGGCGCCGGGCAGCCCGCTCATGGCCGGGCCGAGCTGCCGCGGGACGCCGGCGTCGAGGTACTTGACCTGGGCACCGAGCTCGCCGAGCGGGGTGAGCCGGCCGGTGCCACGCGCGCAGACCCGCACGGGGCGACCGTCGGCGAGCGCCGCCCGCGCCAGGCGAGCGCCGACGTAACCACAGCCGAGGATGATGAGGGGGACCATGCCCCCGAGTGTTTCATGATCGGGCGGCGCGCGGCGAGCCGCCGGGTGCGCGTCGCGGCATCGCCCCGGCCGCGGCGCCGCGCGTGCCGGTCGCCGTGCGTGCCGGTCGCCGCGCGATGATGGTCAGTCGCGATCTGACATGTTCGACCACCGGCGGATCGCGCGCGGATCGCGCTCGACTCCCGATCAGGAGACCGCAGGCGAGCATTCCAGAGCCGCCGCTGCACGGCGCCGCCGGCCTGCGCGCGCAGGCTCGACAGCGGTTCGCGCCACGTGAGAGCCGGCTCGCCATCGCGATCGATCGCAGATCGCGCGCGATCGCGGACGCTGGCGAGCGCACGGCGCGGTTGAAGGTTTTTCACCAAGCGCGACCGCGACGATCGTCCGCTGAAGCGGAAGGTCGACTGCTGCACGACCGGCGCGCGCGACCTCATGGCAGCCGCGGCGCGCGCGAGAGGGCACGGCGTCGTCGGGAGCTGCAGCGGCGCGCGGCGTGATCGGCGGAGCGCAGGGCGACAGCGTCGCGGACGCGGGTTACCGGTGATCGGCTGGCCGCGGCTGACATCGATCCCGAGACTGCCGTGCTTCCCCATCAGGTGCGCGATCCCCAGCGGAGTGAATCGGCGGTCAGACCCTCAGAAAGTACATGCGGAATCATCGGAGGTCCGCAGCAGAGTCTCGGGGCGATCGGCGGCCGTTGCCAGCGCATGCGGTGCCCGTCACCAGACTCGGTTTTTTGACGGCTATGCAATCCACCAATTCCATTTCGCTTCATCGCCGCGCGCGCATGACGCGATGACGATTCACGGACGAGCGTGAGCCAGCCCTCGTCGCCTCAAAAATTCGAGATGACTCGGGAGGTTGAATTACCGTCTCATCAGAAATCGTACATTGCGGATCTCGGCAAATTCCTGTTTGCTGAAATCCTCGCCGCGCTGAAGCGACGAGTGGAAGTACCGAGAGGGCAGCTCGGCCGAGCTGGTTCGTGCTGTCCGATTCTCAAGCCTGTTCGAGGAGAACCATGAAGCAACGAACCTTGATCTCTGTGGCGACGAGCTCGCTGGCACTGGGATTCGCCGGCTGCGCGGCGTCCGATGACGCCAGCCCCAGCGACGAACCGGTGGCCGCGACCCAGCAGGCCGCGACCGCGACCGCGATCGGCGATCCGCTGCCCGGCACCGACCCGGTCGCGTTCGCCGACGCCAAGGCGAACTTCGCCGCCGAGGAGGAGAGCGAGGACGGTCTCGGCCCGGTGTTCAACGAGCGGGCGTGCGGCAACTGCCACACCACCCCGGTGGTCGGCGGCTCGGGTGACCAGATCGAGCGCCGGTACGGCAGCGTCCAGAACGGCGTGTTCTTCGCCTACGACCGCGCGCCGGAGAACGAGGGCGGCACGCTGCGCCAGCTGTTCGCGAACGACCCGTACACGCTCAACGGCAAGACCTGCACGATCCCGGTCGAGCGCGAGCCGGCGGACGCCAACATCCACAACGTCGGCCGGCGCACGCTGCCGCTGTTCGGCCTCGGCCTGGTCGACGCGATGCCCGACGGGTTCTTCGACCTGCTCGTGGCTTTCGAGCCGGCGTCGACCCGCGGCACCGTGCAGCGCAAGGTGCCCGACTTCCCGGACTCGCGCGATCCCAACCAGAGCTTCACGAGGACGCGCGTCCAGCGGTTCGGCATCAAGAACCAGCAGACCAACCTCGTGTCGTTCGCGGGTGATGCGTACATCAACGAGATGGGTATCTCGACCCAGAGCTGCTTCAAGGGCCAGGCGGTGCTCGCGTTCGCGAACGACAACCAGCCGAACAACGCCGCGGTCGACGCGTCGTGCAACGGCGGCGATCTCGCGCCGCGCCAGCCCGACGGCAGCTTCACCGACGACGCGGTCGGCAGCTGCGCCGGCGGCGTGGACGAGGTCCAGGACGACCTCCTGAACTTCCGCATCTTCATGGAGCGCATGGCGCCCCCGCCGCAGAACACGTCCGATCCGATCGGCTTCATCGCCGGCGAGCTCGTGTTCCTGGCCGCCGGGTGCGGCAACTGCCACTCCGCGGCCACGTTCGTGACCCCGGCGCACCCGTTCAACGGCGTGCCCGGCAACTTCGCGTTCTCGCCGTTCTCGGACTTCGCGGTCCACGACATGGGGTCGCTGGGTGACGGCATCGGCAACACCGGCGACTCGGTCGCGACGACGCGCAAGATGCGTACCGCGCCGCTGTGGGGCGCGCGATTCAACACCCAGTTCCTGCACGACGGCCGCGCCAAGACCGTGCGTGCCGCGATCCTCGCCCACGACGGCCAGGGACTCGCGGCGCGCAACACGTTCGCGGCGCTCGACCCGATCAGCCAGGCGCTGCTGCTCAAGTTCGTGAACTCGATCTAGACCCGACCGCCCTGGACCCACCGGCCAGGTCCGACCGACTTGGCGGCGGAGGGCTCCGCGCTCGTTTCTCCGGCGGGGCCCTCCGCTGCAACTCATCTGATGTCCCTGCTCCTGCTCCTGCTCC
>JBGQCL010000675.1:0-5609 GCA_041495365.1 Kofleriaceae bacterium
AGCGCGCCGGGCGACGCCGATGCGGTCCGCGTGATCCCGCTGGGCAGCCCGGCGAGCAAGCCGGCGTTCAAGAAGCCGTTCAACGGCGGGGTCGCCGGGATCGTGGTCGCCGACGGCGACGGCGACGGGGTGCCCGAGGTGGTGGTGGTGGTCCGGCTGGCGGGTGCCACGCGCGTCGACCTGTGGAGGCTCGATTGACCCGGATCGGCCGGCACGCGGCGCGCGCGCTGGTCGCGGTCGCCGGGCTCGCCGGGCTCGCCCGCGCCGAGATCCGGCCGCCGTACGGCGGTGAGGTCAGGGGCTCGCTGCTGGGCGCGCCGGTGACGTTCGATCCGGTCGCCGCGCAGTCGCACGCCGAGATCACGGTGATCGGGCTGGTGTTCGACACGCTGTACGCGATCGGCGCGGACGGTGCGGTCGAGGCCCACCTCGCGGTCGGGCCGCCGGTGCTCGACGCGACGCGCACCACGGCGCACGTCGCGCTGCGCCGCGGCGTGGCGTTTCACGACCAGGCGGTGATGACCGCGGCCGACGTGGTGGACTCGCTCGAGCGGGTGCGCAGCCGCGTCGGCTGGCTGCTCGCGCCGGTCGCCTCCGTGCGCGCGGCCGGCGACGGCATCGATCTGGCGCTGCGCGCGCCCGGGATCGACGTCGCGCCGCTGCTCGCGCTGCCGCAGACCGCGATCACCCGGCGCGGTCAGGTGCCGACCCTGGCGCGGCCGATCGGATCGGGGCCGTTCGCCGTCGACAGCTTCGACGCGGTGGCCGGCCACCTGGTGCTGCGCGCGTTCGACGACCACTTCGCCGGCCGCCCGTACCTCGACCGCCTGGACCTCGACTGGTTCGACACGCCCGACGGCGAGGCCCGGCGGTTCGAGACCGGAAAGGCGCAGCTGTCGGCGCGCGGGATGGCGGCGTTCGCCGGCGCGCGGCCCATGCACGCCGCGTCGCCGATCGAGAGTGCGGCGGCGCTGCTGGTGTTCGTCGGGTTCGGCCGCCATCACGCCGCGGTCAAGGAGCCGGCGTTTCGCCAGGCGCTCGACCTGGCGCTCGATCGCGGCGCGCTGGCGACGATCACGACCGGCGAGCACACCGAGCCGACCCGGCTGCCGCTGCCCGGCCAGGCCGGCGCACCCCCGCTCGACGCCGCCGGACGGAGCGGCGATCCGGGCAAGGCGGGCGAGTTGCTCGCGGCGGCCGGGGCGCGCGTCGCGGTGCTCGCGCCCGACCGGTTGCGCGGCCTGACGCTGTCGATCCTCGTCGATCAGACCCGGCCCGACGATCGCGAGATCGCGCTGCGGGTATCGCGCGGGCTCCACAGGCTCGACATCGGCTCCACGGTCGAGGCGGTGCCGGCGGCCGTGCTGCGCGACCGCGTCGCGCTCGGCGATTGCGATCTGTGGATCGGGCAGATCGCGGCGCCGGTCGGGATCGCGGCGGTGTGGTGGGGGGCGGCGTTCGCCGCCGGCGGCCAAGACTGGGCGCGCCGCCAGCTCCAGGCGGGCGCGATCGATCCGGGGGCCGCAGTGGCCGAGTTCAGCCGCGCGCTGCCGATCGTGCCGCTGATGTTCCGCTCGCTGCTGATCTGGCACCAGAACGAGGTGCACGGCCTCGGGTTCGATGCGAGCGGCCGGCCGGCGCTCGCCGACCTGTACTGGTTCAAGGCGCCGCCATGAAGCTCCGCGGCCGGTTCACGCTCGCGCTCGCGCTCGCCGCGCTGGTCCCGATCAGCGTCGCCGCGGTGGTCACCCGCGAGGTGTTCGCCGAGCGCTACCGCACCGCCTACGTCGAGGCCCAGAAGATCGCGCAGGCCAAGCTGGCGGACGCGATCGGGAGCCAGACCGACCAGGTCAACGAGATCGTGACCCGGCTGGTCAGCCACGAGGACCGGATGATCGGCCGGCTGCTGCTCGACCTCGCCAAGGCGCCCGCCGGCGGCCTCGACTACGAGCAACGCCGCCAGCTGGAGCAGAACTGTCAGTCGATCATGTTCGAGCTGTCGCTCGATGTCCTGGTGATCACCGACCGCGGCCGCGTGCTGTGCGAGCCGCACGCCCACGGCAAGGTCGGCGAGTCCAACCACCGCGAGTTCCAGGACCGCGCCGGGGCCAGCAAGGGCCGGCCGTACTTCCTCCGCGAGGACGTCACAACCGAGGAGCACGGCAAGACCACGTCGCATCTCGAGCTGGTCGTCGAGGCGGCCCGGCTCGCGCAGGACGGGCCGACCGAGGTCGCGGTCGCGGTCGGCCGCCGGGTCGGCAAGCAGCTGCTGGCGCCAGTGCGACGAGCGGACCGACGCGCGGATCGTGGCGCCCGGTGAGGAGGTGCTGATCGTGCCCGAGGGTCCGGGGTGGCCGCAGCGGTCGCCCGACCCGCTGATCCGCCGGGACCTGCTGGGCCCCGATGGAGCGCTGGTCGCGACGGTCGAGATCGCGGTGTCCGACGGCGGCATGGCGCGCGCGCTGTACACCGTCACGCTGATCTCGGCGGCGCTGTCCCTGCTCACGCTGGTCGGCGTCGTGGCGATCGGCCTGCTGGTCGCGCGCCGCACCGCCCGCGATCTCGATCAGCTGGTCGCCGGCTCGCTCGCCGCCGCACGCGGCGACCTCGACCATCGCGTGCCGGTGCGCTCGGAAGACGAGATCGGCGCGGTCGCCAAGGCCTTCAACTTCATGATGGAGGACCTCCGGAGCTCGAAGGAGCGTCTGGTGATCGCGGAGCGGATCGCGGCGTGGCAGGAGATCGCGCGCCGGCTCGCCCACGAGATCAAGAATCCTCTGACCCCGATCCAGATGGCGATGGACACGCTGCGCAAGACCTGGAGGAAGCAGCACCCGTCGTTCGGCGAGATCCTCGAGGAGTCGACCACGACGGTGATGGAGGAGGCCGACCGGCTCAAGAAGATCGTCTCCGAGTTCTCGGGGTTTGCCCGGATGCCCAAGCCCGAGTTCCAGCGGCTCGATCTCAACGAGCTGGTGCGCTCGGCGCTGGCGCTGTACCAGGGCGCGGCGCCGATCGAGATCCAGATCGCCCCCCAGCTGCCGCGGATCGATGCGGACAAGAACCAGCTCAACCAGGTCGTGCTCAACCTGGTCGAGAACGCGCGTGACGCGATCGGTCAGCGCAGCGACGGCCGGATCATCGTCGCGACCCGGATCGGCGACGCCAGCGACCGGGTCATGCTGGTCGTCGAGGACAACGGCCCGGGGATCCCCGCCGACCTGAAGGACAAGGTCTTCGCACCGTACTTCACGACCAAGCACAGCAAGGGCGGGACCGGGCTGGGCCTGGCGATCGTCCACCGCATCGTCTCGGACCACGGCGGACGGATCGCCGTCGCCGACGCGCTGGGCGGAGGCGCACGGTTTGCGATCGAGCTCCCTCTCCGTAACGGAACCGCGCTCCTGACCTCGCGGATCTAGGCTATGCTCCCGCGGGGGCTCCCCATGAAACGCGTTTCCCGGGCCCTTTTTGCGGCGAAGCCGTGAAATCCCCTCTCCGCGCGCCGCGTCGCGCGGGTTATCGTGACCGTGGAGGTCCCATGCGCCGACTCGAAAAGACCATCCAGGAGATCGGCTGGACGCACGCGGTGCCACGTCTGGCCGTCACCGATCGGGTTTCGCGGGCGTTCGATCAGATGAGTCGCGAAGTCTACGACTGCGTCCTCGTGATGCGCGGCGACGAGCTCGCCGGGATCTTCACCAGCCGCGACTTCCTCAACCGGGTCGCGGCGGTGCGGGCGGACCCGGCGGCGCTGATGCTCGGCGACGTGATGACGCCGACCCCGCGCACGCTCCGGCCCCGCGATCCGGTCGCGTTCGCGATCAACTGGATGGCGGTCGAGGGCTTCCGCAACGTACCGATCCTCGACGACGCCGGGGCGGTGCTCGGCGTGCTCACGGTGTGGGACGTGATGCGGCACCTCGAGGCGATCTTCGACGAGATCGACGCGACGCCGCGGGCGGTCGCGCCGGGCGGCGACACCTCGTCGGTCATCGCCATGGTCGACCTGGGAGGCGGCTCGTGAGCGGCGGCATGCAGGAGCTCGCCATCGCCACGGTCGGCGAGCTGTCGCCCCGGCCGCATGCGCGGGTCGGCGTCGACGACGCGATGTGGAAGGTGGTCGCCGAGATGGCGGCCAAGGGCCGCGGCGCGGTGCTGGTCGAGGACGAGGGCGCGCTGGTCGGGATCTTCACCGAGCGCGACCTGCTCAACCGCGTCGACTACAGCGACGCGCTGTGGTCCCACGTCGTGGTGCGCGACGTGATGACGCCGCACCCGATGGTGATCCGGCCCGACGACTCGCTGAGCGAGGCGCTGCGCCGGCTGACCCAGGGCCACCGCCGCCACCTGCCGATCGTCGACGATCGCGGCCACGTGCTCGGGCTGATCTCGATCCGCGATATCCTGACGCACGTCGCGGAGCGGTTCCCCGAGGACATGGTGAACCTGCCGCCGCACCCCGACCACGAGTCCTGACCGCAGCGATCCGCAGCGCCGATCCCACGGCGATCGCGCCCCGATCTCGGCCCCGGCGGCGGCCTGCGCGCCGCCGCGACGCCGGAATGGCTTTCTTCGCGCGGACGTTGTAGCTATGGAGTCGCCCGAGCAGGGCGCACGAGGACGCCATGGCGAAGCACGCGACGATCGAAGGCTGTCTCACCGCGCTGGTCACGCCTTTCCGCGACGGGAAGATCGACTTCGACGGGCTGGCCAAGCTGGTCGACTGGCAGATCGAGCAGGGCGTCGACGGCATCGTGTCGGTCGGCACGACCGGCGAATCGGCGACGCTCGACGTCGAGGACCACGTCGCGGTGATCACCGCGACCGTCAAGGCCGCGCGCGGCCGGGTCCCGGTGATCGCGGGGGCCGGCGGCAACTCGACCAGCGAGGCGCTGGAGCTGAGCCGGGCGTCGGAGGCGGCCGGCGCCGACGCGCTGCTCCACGTCACGCCGTACTACAACCGGCCGAGCCAGGAGGGCCTGTTCCGCCACTTCGAGGCAATCGCGCGGGCGACCCGGCTGCCGATCATCCTGTACAACGTGCCGAGCCGGACCGCGTGCGATCTGCTCACCGAGACCGTGGCGCGGCTCGCCGCGATCGACAACGTGGTCGGCATCAAGGACGCCACCGGCAACCTGGCGCGCGGCGGCGAGCTGATCGCGCGGGTCGGCGAGCGCATGGTCGTCCTGTCGGGCGATGACGCCACGGCGTTTCCGCTGTACGCGATCGGCGCGCGGGGCGTGATCTCGGTGGTGTCCAACGTCGCGCCGCGCGCGATGAGCGACATGTGGGATGCCGTGAAGGCGGGCGACTGGGCGCGCGGCCGGCAGCGCCACTACGAGCTCCGCGTGCTGAACCAGATGCTGTTTGCCGAGCCCAGCCCGGCGCCGACCAAGGCGGCGCTGGCGCTGCTCGGCCGCTGCTCGGTCGACGTCCGCCTGCCGCTGGTGCCGGCGACGCAGGGGCTGGTCGACCAGCTGCGCACGGAGATGCGGGCCCAGGGCCTGTTGTGACCGAGGGCGATGGATCGAGCGGGGGGAAGGGGGCCCCCGCCACCTTGGCCCGAGGGAACCCCCGCGGGGTGACCGAGGGCGATGGATCGAGCG
>JBGQCL010000676.1:0-5606 GCA_041495365.1 Kofleriaceae bacterium
CTCACGCTGGGGTGGGTCGGGCACCGGCGAACTGTCCTCCCTCGCACGAAAAAACCGGACAGGTTTGGGCCGCACCCCCGGCGTGCGTCAGCCGGGTATGTCCTCGTCGAGGATCGCGCCGGTCATGTCAGGAGGTCTGGACTCCGGGATCGGCTGTACCGGCGGCGGCATCGCGCGCTGTGCCGATGGCGGCGCGGTGGCGCTGATACAGTCCGCGGCATGTCGCTCACGCTCTACGTCGGGAACAAGCGCTATTCGTCGTGGTCGCTCCGGCCGTACCTGGCCCTCGCCCACACCGGGCTCGCGTTCGAGACCAGGCTCATCCTGCTCGACCGTCCGACCACGCGCGCCGAGATCGCCGCGGTCAACCCGGCCGGACGCCTGGCCGTGCTCCACCACGACGGCGTGGTGATCTGGGACTCGATCGCGATCTGCGAGTACGTGAACGAGCTCGCTCCCGCGGCCCAGCTGTGGCCGGCCGATCGCGCGCGGCGCGCCCGGGCGCGCGCGATCAGCGCCGAGATGCACTCCGGGTTCGCCGCGCTGCGCAGCAACATGCCGATGGACCTGTGCGCCGACCTCGCCGGCCAGGGTCACACTCCGGAGGCGCTCGCCGACGCCCGCCGGGTGCTCGAGATCTGGCGCGACGCGCTGGGCGCGAGCGGCGGGCCGTTCCTGTTCGGCGCGTTCACGATCGCCGACGCGATGTTCGCTCCGGTGACCACGCGGTTCACGACCTACGGCGTCGAGCTCGATCCGACCTGCCGCGGCTACGTCGATGCGATCGCGGCGCTGCCCGCGATGATCGCGTGGCGGCGCGACGCGGCCGACGAGCCGACCCGGCGACCGTGATCGCGGCGGCGCCGGCGCCGACCGGCCCTTGCCGGCGCACACTGGTAGGCGGTCGCGTACACCGCCGCGATCCGCGGCGGCCTGCAGCGCGGATCGCTAGCTGATCCTCACGGCCACCGTGGGCCACGGCACCTCGCGCGCCGAGAGTATGCTTCTGCGTGATGCCGGAGCTGCGCGAGGTGGAGCTGAGGATCGCCGTGGCGGAGGGTGTGCTGTCGCGAACGGAGGCCGACGCGCTGCGTGAGGAAGCGCGCCGCAGGAAGCAGAGCCCGCTGGCGCTGCTGGTCGAGCAAGGCCGGCTGTCCGAGGACAGCTTCCAGTCGATCCTCACCGAGGCGATGAACGACCCGGTGTGGCGCGCGGCCGGCACGGACGCATCGGCGAGCACGTACACCATGCAGACCGAGCCGCCGCCGCCCAGCGAGCCGCCGTTTCCGGTCGCGGGCTGGGACCGCTACACCCCCGTGCGGTTCCTCGGCCAGGGCGGCATGGGCGTGGTGTTCCTCGCGATCGACACCCGGCTGCGCCGCGAGGTCGCGATCAAGTTCGTGCGGGGCAACAGCGCCGACCACGTCCGGCGGCTGATCTCCGAGGCGCGCAACCAGGCGCGGGTCAGCCACGAGCGGATCTGCAAGGTCTACGAGGTCGACGAGGTCGAGGGCAAGGTCTACATCGCGATGCAGTACATCGCGGGCAAGCCGCTGGGCCGGATGGCCGACGAGCTGACGCTCGAGCAGAAGGTGACGCTGGTGCGCGGCGCCGCCGAGGGCATCCACGCGGCCCACACGGAGGGCATCATCCACCGCGACCTCAAGCCGTCGAACATCATGGTCGAGCGCAGCGACGGGGGCGAGCTCCGGCCCTACGTCATGGACTTCGGCCTCGCGCGCTCGGTGCAGGACGTCGGCGAGACCCAGACCGGCGCGGTGATCGGCACGCCGCGCTACATGGCCCCCGAGCAGGCGCAAGGCGCGACCTCCAAGCTCGACCGCCGGGCCGACGTGTACAGCCTCGGCGCGACGCTGTATCACCTGGTCACCGGCGAGCCGGCGGTCGCGGGCGAGACCGTCGCCGAGGTCATCCACAACCTGATCGAGAACGAGCCGCGCCCGCTGCGCGCGCATGACCCCGGCATCCCGATCGATCTCGAGGCGATCACGCTCAAGTGCCTGGAGAAGGACCGCTCGGCGCGCTACGACTCGGCGCGCGCGCTGGCCGACGACCTCGGCCGGTTCCTCAACGGAGAGCCGGTCATCGCCCGCCCGGCCGACACCTGGTACCGGCTGCGCAAGCGGCTCGCCAAGCACCGCCGGCTGGTCGCGGCCGCGGCGGTGGCGTTCGCGGCGCTCGTGGTCGCGATCGGTTGGGCGATCTCGACCCGCCTCGAGGCGTCCGACCGCGAGCAGTTCGCGCGGCAGTTCACCGAGACGGTCGCGAGCATCGAGTCGACCGCGCGCTACTCGGCGCTGGCGCCGCGCCACGACATCCGGGGCGACCGCGCGGCGATCCGCGCCGAGATGGCCAGGATCGAGGCCGAGATCGAGCGCGGTGGCGAGGCGGCCGCCGGTCCCGGGCACTACGCGCTCGGTCGCGGCTACCTCGCGCTCGACGACGACATCCACGCGCGCGAGCACCTCGCGGTGGCGTGGAACGGCGGCTACCGGGAGCCGCGCGTCGCCTACGCGCTGGCCCAGGTGATGGGTCACCTTTACCAGCAGCACCTGCTCGCGGCGGAGCGGATCGACGACAAGACCGATGACAAGGAGACCCGCGAGGCTCGCAAGCGCGAGATCGGCTGGCGCTACCGCGATCCGGCGCTCGGCTTCCTGGCGGCGAGCGCGGGCATCCAGGAGCTGGAGTCGCCGGAGTACGTGCCGGCGCTCGTGGCCTACTACGAGGGCCGGTTCGACGATGCGCTGAAGCATGTCGGCGCGATCGACGCCCGCGCCTGGTTCTACGAGGTGCCCAAGCTGCGCGGCGATGTCCTGCTCGCGCGGGCCTTGGAGCTCCGCGACGGCGGCGAGCACGAGCGCGCGCGGGGCGATTTCGAGGCCGGTCGCAACGCCTACGCTGCGGCGGCGGCGATCGGCGAGAGCGTCCCGGGGGTGTACGACTCGCTCGCCGATCTGGAGCACGCCGCGATGGTGATGGAGCTCTACGGGCACGGCGACGTGATGCCGCCGGCGACCCGCGCGCTCGACGCTACCGCGCAGGCCCTCGCGATTGCACCCGATCACTACGAGGCCCGCGTGCTCGCGGCCCGGATCCAGCGCAGCATGGCCGAGCACCGGGCAAACCAGGGCGACGACGTCGAGGGCCTGCTCCGCAAGGCGCTGGCCGATGCCAGGCGCGCCGTCGAGCTGTCACCGGGGCGGCCCGAGGCCCGCATCGAGATCGCATGGATCTTCCGTCTGTGGGGTGGCTATCGCAAGGAACGCCACGACGACCCCAGCGAGCAGTGCCGCCAGGCGATCGCGGCCCTCGATGCGCTGTCGCCGGAGGATCACGACACTGCGTACTGGGTCAACCGTGGCCTGGTGTTCTCGGTATGGGCCGACTACGAGGATGAGAACGGCGGCGACGGACAGGCGCACCGCGACGAGCTGATCTCCGCCTACACGCAAGCGTTGCGCTACGCGGAGGCGTTTCATCACAAGGACCAGCAGCGCGACATCTGGATCAACGTGGGGAACAACTGGTTCAAGTGGGCCACCGTGGCGCACGCGAAGCATCCGGACGCTGACTTCCAGCAGGCGCTCGATGCGCTCGACCGGGCCAAGCAGATCGATCGCAATCACTTCGTTCCGTACTATTACGAGGGACGGATCTACGAGGCGATGGCGCAGCGATCGCGTGCGCGCGGCGGCGACCCCGGCCCGGATCTCCGCAAGGGCCTGGCCGCGTATCGCGGCGGGCTCGCCATCAATCCGACGTTCGCGCTTCTCCTCAACGGCGTCGGTGGGGTGTTCCAGGCGCTGGCGAGCGCCGCGTGGGATCGCGGCGAGGACCCCGCGCAGCTGCTCGACCAGGCGCAGGCCGCTTTCGAACAGGCGATCGCGGAGGCGCCGGAGCAGGGCTACGGCTATGACAACGCGGGCGAGCTCCACATCCAGCGTGCAGGGCTTCGCCGGGCGCGCGGCGAGGATCCGAGCGCGAACGCGAAGGACGCCGTGGCGATGCTGACCCAGGCGGTCGACAAGGTGCCCAACCATCCCACGTTCCGCGCGGATCTCGCCATGGCGTACAGCATCCTCGCCGAGCACGCGCTCGAGCACGGGGGCGATCCGCTGCCCGCGTTGCGCGACGCCGAGCACGCGCTCGGGCCGGCGCTGGACAAGTACCCGGGCGATGCCCAGGTCCAGACCTACGCCGCGGAGCTCCGCGGGCTGCACGCCCGGCTGGCGGTGCGCCAGGCCCGCGGCAATGCGAGCGAGCTCGGCCAGGCGGCCCAGGCATTCGAGCACGCGGTCAACCTGGCTCCTGACAACCAGGACCTCGCGATCCTGTTCGGCCGGTTCTGCCGCGCCTGGGCCATGGTCGAGCGCAGCGCGGGACGAGATCCGGAGCCTGCCGTCGCCTGCGGGCTGGCGCAGGCCAACCGCGTGCTGGATCGCCGGCGGGGCTTTCCCGATGCGCTCTTGTTACGGGCGAGCTTGACCCTGGTCCGCGCGCAACAGGCGCGCGATGCCGGCGAGCGACACGCGCAGGCCGAGCGTGCGCGCGTCGACTTCGACGCGGCACTCACGGCCCATCACGCGGTGAAGAATGTCTGGACGGGCGAGGCCGCGCTGGCCCAGACACTCGCCAGGTAGCCACGGCCACGCCCGCTCCGGGTCGCGCTGCCGGGCGGCGTCTACCGCTCGGCAGCGGTACTGCCTACGAGCTCATCCGCCGACGTAGATATCGCCGTTGGTGGCGTTCGCGACCGGTCCGGAGCCGGTCACGGCGTAGAGCTCGTAGTGGCTGTTCAGCGGGACACTGTTGACCGTGTACTCCGTGCCGATCACCATGTGATTGCCGCTGGACACGCCCGCGACCAGTGTGGAGCACTGGCACGCGTTGCTCTGGCGTGCGCACACGTGTCCGTTGAACGGCGTCGTGCAGGCCGGATCGTTCTGGGTCAAGATCGTGTACCCTTGACAGACGGTTTGCTGCGCCGTCGGCGTGATGTTCCCGCTGCCATCCACGGTGAACAGCACGCCGTCCGACAGATCCTTTACATACTTTGGCAAAAGCTGGTTCCGAGTCATACCTACACTCCTACTTTCCCTCATGAACAATCCCAGGCAGTGATTGCCTGAGACCAGATCCAGCGCGTTCCCATACCCGACCGCGCCCGGAGACCGGGGGTACAAGCGACATGCCAGGCTGATGGAAAACTTCGATCACTGCCATAACCGTCAGCTGGGATGCTGTCGGGCATCCGGATGGTCGCTCGACATGTCGAACTGTCGTGCTCGACACGTCGGCGTTCCGTCACTGTTGGACAGGTCGTCAGGTAACTCGTCCAGGTCCGCGCTCGGCCCGGCGCGCTCGGCCCGGACTCGATCGGCGACCGGCCCGTCAGTTGCACCTCGCGTTGCTCGGAGCGGCCGGGGGAGGTGCAGGCGGATAGGGATAACCGACTGACGCGGGGGACGATTCTTGTGGAGGGCGGCGGCGGGAGTTGGCTCGAACTGGACGAGCTCGCGATCATCGCCGGAGTGGCGTTGTGTGTCGGTCGGTTATCCTTGTTCGCCTCGAAAGACGAACGC
>JBGQCL010000677.1:0-5604 GCA_041495365.1 Kofleriaceae bacterium
CACGTGTGCGTGGCGCCGGCGCCGAGCGCCGTGATGCCGTCGAGCCCCGACGCCAGCACCGGCTCGTCCTTGCCGAGGAACGTGCCGTCGCCAAGCTCGCCCTGCGCGTTGTCGCCCCAGCAGCGGTAGCGGCCACCGGACAGCGCGCAGCTGAAGTCGCCGTCGAGCGCGATCGCCGACGCGGACAGCCCCGGCACCGGCATCGGCGTCGCGCGCGCGGTCTCGGTCCCGTCGCCGAGCTGGCCGAAGAAGTTCTTGCCCCAGCACCACACGCTGCCGTCGTCGCGCAGCGCGCAGGTGTGCTGGTCTCCGGCGGCGATCGCGGCGACCTGATCGAGCACGTGGATCGGGGTCGGCGTCTCCGCTCCGGTGACGCCGAGCTGGCCGCTGTCGTTGCCGCCCCAGCACCACGCCGAGCCATCGGCGAGCCGCGCGCAGGTGTGCTCGCCGCCGGCCGCGACCGCGGTCGCCGGGCCGAGCTTGTCGACCTGGGCCGGCACGCGCTGCACCGCGACGGCCGGGACGCCGACCTGCTGGCTGTCATTGTTGCCCCAGCACCACACGCCGCCGCCCGCGCGCACCGCGCAGGCGTGCGACGCGCCGGCGGCCAGCGCGATCGCGTCCGTGATCCCGACGGCGACCGGGCGGGCCTGCGGGATCGCGGCGTTGTCGCCGAGCTGGCCGTCGTGGTCGTCGCCCCAGCACCACACCGCGCCGCTGCGGATCGCGCACGCGAAGTTGTTGCCGACCGCGAGCGCGTTCACCGCCGCGCCGCCATCCGGTCCCGTGTCGCTGCCCCCGCCCCCGCCCCCGCCCCCGCCGGAATCGCCCGGCAGCGTGCCAAAACCGATCCGGCCACAGGCCAGGACCATCACCAGAACCGGCGTCGCGAGCACCCCGTACCGCATCGCGGCCATGGTTGCCCGCCCGTGCGGCGGGATCAACTGCGGTCCGCCAACACGCCATCGCACCGGGTCCTGCCTACCTGTCGCATGCGAAGTCGATCACGATGCGCGCCAGCTCCTCGCCGCGGTCCTCCTGCAGGAAGTGGCCGGCGCCCTCGACCGTGGGATGGACGCGGCCGGCGGCGCCCGGGATCCGCTGCTGCAGCACCCGGTCGGCGCCCCGGGTGATCGGATCGCGGTCGGAGAACGCGGTGAGGAACGGCTTGTCCCAGCGCTCCAGCACCTGCCACGCCGCGCGGTTGGCCGCGGCCGAGGGATCGTCGGGCCGGGTCGGCACGAGCAGCGGGAACTGGCGCGCGCCGGCCTTGTAGCGCTCGTCGGGGAACGGCGCGTCGTAGGCCGCGATCACCTCGGCCGGCGGGGCGACGTGGCAGCCCGACTTGACGATGTTGCCGACCGGCAGCTCGGCCACGCTCTGGGAGAACTGCTGCCACGCGAAGAACGCGTCGGACGGCGTGCGATCGCCGGTCGGCAGGAACGTGTTGGCGGCGACGATCCGCGCGAACCGCCCGGGGTGCTCGGCGGCGAGCCGGAGGCCGAGCAGGCCGCCCCAGTCCTGGCACACCAGGACGATGTCGCGCAGATCGAGCGCGACGACGAACGCGGTCAGCCAGTCCATGTGGCGCTGGTAGGTGTAGGCGTCGCGCGCTTCCGGCTTGTCGGATCGGCCAAAGCCGATCAGATCGGGCGCGACGGCGCGAAACCCGGCCGCGACCAGCGGCGGGATCATCTTGCGGTACAGGTAGCTCCACGACGGCTCGCCGTGCAGCAGCAGCACCGGCGCCCCGCTGCCCTGGTCGACGCAGTTCATCCGGAGGCCGAGCACGTCGACGTGGTGCGGCTCGAACGGGTAGCCCGGCAGGCTGATGAACCGCTCGTCCGGGGTGCGCAGGATCGCCATGCGCACGACGCTACCAGACCGCGGGGCGGCGCCGAGCACCCCGGCTCCGGGGCCCCGAGCTTCAAGCCCCGTCCGCTCCGCCAGAAAATCAAATAATCAAGATAACTTACAAGACGGCAGTCACGCGGTAGTAGAAGTAGCTGCACGCCCCGTCGAGGACCCGACCGCGAGCGCGCTCGATGGTGCCGCCGTGGCGTGGTCGCAGACGCGCGATCCGCGTGGGCTGCGGCGCGCCCTCCATCAGCTCCTCGCGAAGCTGGAGGATCTGTGAGCGGTGGGCAGAGAATCGCTCACCTCCGCTCGTCCACGACCGTAGCTCGATGAAGCATGCCGACCAGCCGCATGGCGCCAGCCATCGCGGTGCACTTGAACACGCGGAGGACATCCAGCATCCGATCACGCTTGCGGAGCAGGACCCGACGTCAGCTCTGGTCTCCCACCCCGGCTGCAACGAAGGCGTCCACGCGCTTCGCGGCGCCACGGCGAAGGGTGCCACGGCGAAGTAGGACGGGACGTGGCTGGGACAGTGCGACCCGACGAGCTTCGTCGAGTTGTGCCGGGGCTCGGCGATGTCGCTCGCGCTGCATCACAAGGTCGAGGTATCCGACCCGGCGCTTGCCGCAGTAGGCGCCGAACGCGCGCGGCTCCGTTTTCGATGCTGCTTCGTCAGAACCACGGGGGCCGGATCGAATGCTCGATCTCCGCGTGCCGCTTAACCGCAACAGCTTCCTTTGGGGGTGCTTCGATGGGACAGCGGACGAGGGCATCGAGCACCTGATCGTCGGCTTCGGCCACCGACGCGACTCGACGACAGGATCGTAGCCATGCACCACGAGATCTGCGAGGCGCACCGAGTCGCCGTCCCGCCTGGCCGTACCGCGCGAGCGCGGCCTGCGCGAACCGCGCGCCCGGTCCCCCACGCCGTGGTGGTCGACCAGGTCGACCACGCCGTAGCGCGCCGGTCGGCGCGCCGCGGCCGCGCGGCGTGCCGGTGACGAGGTTCACGAGCATCTCGCGGTCGATCCCGTGCTGCGTCGCGAGTCAGGTCGCGCCCGACACCATGACGTCGGCCGCCAGGTCGGGGTCGGCGTCGCGGATCGCCAGGCTGGAACAGTCGACCGCGATCGGAGACCGGGCCGGCGGGGGATCGCCTCGCGCGTCGAGCGCGAACGCGCCGGCGCGCGTGCTCAGCCGGTACATTGGCCACCACGATTGGCTCGACGCTGACGTCCACGAGCCGGCGGACCGCGATCGGCACGCCCATCGCGTCCTGCTCGCCCTGGAGCTCCTCGGCGAGCGTGGCACGCGAGCGGCGGCTGCACGCCGGCCGGGTGGTGCGTTCTTCGGGTTGCTCGGGCATCGGTCCTCCTCGGTGGGTCCTCGAGTCCGCCTCAACTCCAGGATCAGCGCCTCGACGTCGAGCCTGACGATCGCGATCCGGATCAACCGCGACCGCGCCAGCGTGCCGGCCCCGGCCGCGCAGCATCGCTCGACGATCGCGTCGAGGCTCGGCGAGCGCCGCGCGCGGCATCGAGACGCACAGCGCAACTACGCTCTGGCCTTCACACCCATCCTCACCGAGTGGATCCCCGCTCCGACGCATGGTTGAATCAGAGTAAGAGATGGATGCCTAATTCTCGCTGACGGGACCGCGCCGGTCGGTGTGCCGGGACGTGGATAAGTCACCGAGCTGGCTGGCTTCCTGACGTCCGGTCCCTGCGAGCTCACCGAGAGCACCCGTCGATTCGGGGACGGCGACTACCGAGCGCTGGCGGTTCCATGTTCTTGTCCGGGATCCGGACATCCGATGGCAGAATGTCCAGCCGGCGGACACCACGACGAAGATCTCGCCCCCAACCCATCGAGATCGTTCGCGGAGCCAAGTGGCATGGCACCTGCCTTCGTCTCGACGAATATGCACGCTGGCCACTCCACCCACATCACCCCGGCAACGCGTGGCTATGCCCGCCGCCAGCCTGAGGGCACCGTGCTCTACGGCGTCGTGCAGGACCATCTCGCAACGCTGCTCGACACCGCGCGCGATCGTTTGGAACACGGCTTTGGCTACCCACAGTTCGTAGAGCGCGAGTTCGAGAAGTTCCTCGCCTGTGGCTTGCTATGCCATGGCTTCGTGCGCGTACGTTGCGACACGTGCGCCGAGGAGCGCTTGGTCGCGTTCTCGTGCAAGACCCGCGGATTTTGCCCTTCCTGCACGAGTCGCCGGATGGCAGGTACCGCGGCAGATCTCGTCAACCACGTACTCCCGATTGTGCCCTACCGGAAGTGGGTATTGTCGTTGCCGCGTCGGGTGCGGTTTCTGCTCGCCCGAGACGGCGACTTGCTGAGCCAAGTTCTCGGTGTGTTCCTGGGCAAGCTGTTTGCCTGGCAGCGGCGACGCGCACGTGCCCACGGCATCGCCGACCCGCACGGCGGTGCCGTCACGTTCGTGCAGCGCTTCGGCTCGCTGCTCAATCTCAACTGCCACGCCCACGCCTTGCTCCCCGATGGCGTGTTCGCCGCCGGCTCCGATGGCGCGGTCCGGTTTCATCCGCTGCCGCCACCGTGGGACGACGACGTCGCCAGGCTGCTCGGTCAGGTGGCCCATGCGATCCACCGCCTCGTCGAGCGCCGCCTCGCGCAACGCGGCGATGACGAGCCGCCGGATCTACTGGTCTCCGAACAGGCCCAAGCCGTCGCCGGGCCGCCCTTGCCCGACCGGGCGCCGCTACCGAGTTCCACCAGTCGTCGCTCCGCCTTCCTCGAAGGCTACTCGCTCCACGCCGATCACCTCATCGACGCCAACGACCGGGATGGCCTCGAGCGGTTATGTCGTTATGGTGCGAGATCCCCGGTCGCCAACACGCGGCTCTCACTCGATCCGTCTGGGCGCGTCGTCGTCTCCCTCAATCGTCCCTTGCGCGACGGTCGCACCGAGCTCGCGTTTACGCCGCTCGATTTCCGATTTCCTGCGTCGCCTCGCGACGCTCATCCCGCCACCGCGCAGTCATCTCTTGAGCACCTCGGCCTTCCCACCAGGCCCCACGCCCGCGCACCCGCTCCACCAAGCCGCGTGTTTGACGACGACTGATCGAGATGATTCCGCGCCGGCCTGCATGTCGGGTTGTATACCTGCGTCCAGACTCCGATCCGGAGTCCGTGTTCCGTAGCGCAGCTTACGCGATGGTTCCATCGGCCCCCTCCAATATCGCCTGCCAGCCCACCCCCGCTGCCTGGTCGATTCCGAAAACACCTGTTTGTTTCACTTATGCGCTGTTTCACTTATGCGCCCAAGCACAAGGTGGACGGCTCGGGCTACACGGTCGAGCTCAAGTGCCTCCGCGACGGCCACAGCGAGCTCGGCGGTCCGCCGTCGAAGGGCAAGCCCAACCGTGGCAGCGCCGCGGACAACGATCCCGACGCGCTCCGGCCGGTCGAGGTGGTCGATCCGGAGACCGGCCAGACCCGCATCGAATACCGCCCGAGCCACGGCCGCTCGGCCGCCGGAGAGTCGTGATGGCCGGCGACTTCGAGGGCTACGAGCTGCGTCACCACGGGCTCTACATCGGCCAGGTCGTCGACCGCGCCGATCCGGAGCAGCTCGGGCGCGTGCGCGTACGCATCGCGGGGCTGATCGAGCCGGCGAGCGCCTGGGCGTTCCCGCTCGGCACGGTCGGCGGGGGCAGCGACGGCCGCGGCTTCTTCGCGGTACCCGAGGTCGGCGCGGAGGTGGGCGTCCTG
>JBGQCL010000678.1:0-5575 GCA_041495365.1 Kofleriaceae bacterium
CGCCCACCAGATCGCCTCGGCGGCGCTTCGCGCGTCGAGCACGCGGATCAGGTCCTGTGCCCGCGGCGCCGCGCGCCGGAGCACGGCGTACGCCTCCGCGGTGGTTCGCACGTCACCCGCGAGCTCGCCGCGCAGGTTCGCCAGCTCGCGCACGACCTCGGGCCAGGTCGCGGCGAGCTCGGCGAGGACCTCGAGCGCGTCGCCCAGCCCGGTCAGCGTCGGTCGCGCCGCGCGGTCGGCCAGCTCGTCGAGTCCCCCGGCGAGCGTCAACAGGTGACCGGCCAGGTTGCCGCTGTCGACCGTCGACACGTAGAGCGGGCGCAGCGGCTCGAGCGTCGTCGTGTCGTACCAGTTGTAGAAGTGGCCGCGGTGACGCTGCATGCGATCGAGCGTGGCGAACGTCTGCGCCGTCCGCGCGATCAGCTCGCCGGAGGACAGATAACCGAAGTCATACGCCGCGAGGTTGCCGATCAGCGACATCCCGATGTTCGTCGGCGACGTGCGATGCGCCGCGCCGCGCGGCGGATCGTCCTGCACGTTGTCGGGCGGCAGGAACTGGTCGCCGGCGGTGACGTGGACCTCGAAGAACCGCCAGGTCCGGCGCGCGACCGTGCGCAGGAACGTGCGGTCCGCCGCGGCGAGCGGCGGCCCGGCCGCGGTGATCGGCCGGCTCAGCCACCACGACCACAGCGGTGCGAGCACCCACGCGGCGAGCAGCGGTGCCGCCGCGACCGCGGCCTCGGGCTCGAGCCACGCGGCCGCGGCCGCCGCGGCCGCCGGCCCGATCCACATCGTCGCCAGCGATCCGGCGAGGCCACCGCGTGCGGTGCGCTGGGCGTCGCGCGCGGTCCGCCACTCGAGCAGCTTGCGGCGGGTGACGGCCACGCGCAGCGCGGCTCGAGCGATCGCGTCGACCGACTGCAGCGCGTCGTACGGCAGGCACGCGAGCAAGAACCCGTCGCGCGCGAGCGCCTGCGCGAACCCGGCGAGCACCTCGCGGACATGCTGGGCGAGCGGCTGATCGGGCTCGGCGATCGCGATCGCGCCGAGCGCCGCGGCCACGCTCGGCGCGATCGCGATCGCGAGCACGGCCAGCGTCGCGAACCACGCCGCGCCCTGCGCCCAGCCCACCGCCAGCAGCGTCACCAGCGCGACCGGCATCACGCTGCGGCGCAGGTTGTCGAGCACCTTCCACCGCGATAGCCCCGAGATCGGGTTCGCGACCCGCCGGCCACGGCTGGGGACGCGCCGCAACAGCCACACCATGATCTGCCAGTCGCCGCGGATCCAGCGATGCCGGCGGCTGATGTCGGCCGCGTGGCTCGATGGAAAATCCTCGACGAGCAACACGTCGCTGACCAGGCCCGACCGCGCGTACGCACCTTCGAGCAGGTCGTGGCTCAGCACCCGGTCGTCGGGGAGCCGGCCGCCGATCGCGCGCTGCACGGCGTCGAGGTCGTAGATGCCCTTGCCGATGAACGAGCCCTCGTCGAACACGTCCTGGTAGACGTCGGACACCGCGCGGGTATACGGATCGATGCCGGCGCGGCCGCCGAACAGCCGCGCGAACCGCGACCGCGAGATGCTCGCCATGGTCGCGCCGACCCGCGGCTGCAAGATGCCATAGCCCTCGGTGATCCGGCCGCGGGCTGCGTCGAACCATGGCCGGTTGAGCGGGTGCGCCAGCGTGCCTGCGAGCATGCGCGCCGCGTCGCGCGGCAAGCCGGTGTCGGCGTCGAGCGCGATCACGTACTTGATGCCGGCCAGGCCCGGGGCCGGCCCGACGACGGTGGTGAACAGCCCGAGCTCGCCGCGCAACGCCGCATTGAGCTGCTCGAGCTTGCCGCGCTTGCGCTCCCAGCCCATCCACAGCTGCTCGCGCGGGTTCCACCGCCGCGCGCGGTGAAACAGGAAGAACCCGCGCAACTGCGAACCCGGGTACTTCACGTTGAGCGCGGTGATCGCCGCGGTCGCCCGCTGCACGAGCGCGTCGTCGCCATCGGTGACCTCCGTCGTCGCGTCGCGGAAGTCGGTGACCAGCGCGAACGCGAGGTTGGCATCGCGATTCGCGAGGAAGCGGACCTCGAGGGCCTCGACCAGCTCGTCGATCTCGTCGCCATCGGTCAACATCGCCGGCACCGCGACCAGGGTGCGGTGGTCCGCGGGGATGCCGCTCGAGAACTCGAGCCGCGGCAGGATCTGCGGCCTGACGATCAGGGTTGCGGCCCAGTGCACCAGCGCGACCGCCAGCTCGCTGGCGCACAGCACGGCGAGCGCGCACCACGCGACGCTCGGCGCGAGCGACGCGAGCTGCACGAGCACGAGCGCGACGATCGCCGTGACGAGCGCGATCGCGCCGCCGTAGACGGGGTTACGCAGCGCGCCGCCGGTGCGGCGCACGATCTGCCCCAACGTTCGCCGCATCGCGACGGATCGCTCGAGCTGCCGGCGGCCCCCGTCGATCAGGAAGTAGCCGACATGCGCCGCGCGGCCGGTGCCGTCACTCGCGAGCCGGATCGCGGCGCGCGCGACGTCGTCCTCGGACCGCGTGCTGCGCCGCGCGATCGCTTCGACGACCCGGCGATACCGGTCGCGGGTCGCGAAGTCCATCGCACCGTACCCGGGAGCGCCGCGCAGCGTGCGCTCGACCGCGCTCATCGCCTCGACGAAGTCGCGCCAGTCGGTGGCGCCCAGGAACCGCAGGCTGCCGATGCTGTTGCCGATCGAGACCTGGTCGGCGGCCTGGCTCTGGGTCGCGATCTCGAACACGTGCTCGACGCTCTGGCCGGACTCGGCGAGGCGATGCTCGAGCCACGACATCGGGAACCCCAGCGCGGATCCATGGGCCTGCACGCGGCTCGCAAGCTCGGCGACGAACGCGTTGCTGAGCGGCGGGTTCGCCGCGACCAGCTCGGCCAGCACGACGACCACATCCGTCGGGTTCGCCGCCGCGGCGGCCGACATCCGAATGACCCAGCTCGCGGCGGCCTCGCGATCGTGGCGCCCGGCGGTGATCGCCATGGCGATGCGGCGCAGGTTCTCGAGCAGCGCCAGCCGCAACATGATCGGGATGGCCCACAGCTCGCCGAGCCGCAGCGGCTGGATCTCCTGGTACGACGCGACGAACGCGCGCAGCCCCTCGGCATCGACCCGGCCATGCGCGTGCGAGATCAGCTCGAGTGCGATGTGGTAGACGCGCGGCGTGCCGGGCGCCGGCGCGTTGGCGAGCCGCGGCAGCTCGCGGTGGTACGCGCGCGGCATGTGCCTGCGCGCCGTGCGGATCTGCTCCTCGATCAGGTGGTAGTTGTCGATGAACCACTCGGCGGCCGGCGTGATCTGGCGGCCGCGCTGCACCGCATCGCTGACCAGGGTGTACGCGTCGCGCAGGGCGACCTCGTTGTCGTCGAGCCGCGCGAGCAGCCAGTCATCGTGGCCCGGCCCCGAGGCGAGCTCGTGCCAGCCGGCGATCGTCCGTGCGTGGCGCTCCAGCTGGCTGACGCTGAACAGCTCCGCGCGCATCGGCAGCTCGTGGAGCTGCGCGCCAGCCGCACCGTCGGTCACCGGACGCTTCGACTTGCGGACCGCAGATGGTTCGAGGGGGCGCTGCACGAGAAACACCGAGAGCTGCGTCCGGTGCGCGCAAGCGGCGAGCCTCTATACCATGGGCGACGCAGACAGGCGGCGTTGCGATCCACGAGTTCCGCCTCAGACGATCCGGCGTCCCCGTGATCACCCGGACACGGCCAGCACCCAGAGCAGGTTCAACAGGACCGCGGCTGGTTCCTTGATGGATCACCGGGTCAGCTGCTGGAATGCGCCCTCGAGATCCTTCCAGGAGCTCTCGATACCCGACTTGAACTTGTCCCACTTGTCTCCGCCCGCGGCCTTCGCCTCGTCGAGCTTCGACTGTGCGACCTTGATCTTCGCCTTCATCTCGCCGAGGCCCTTGCGTGCGTCGATCTTGGCTCCCTGGCCGGCGACATCGATCTTGGCGGCGAGCTCGTTGAGCCTGGTGCCCCACAATTTGAGCTGGTCTTCCAGCTTCGACACGGTCTTGTCGACACTCGATTCGATCGTTCCCATGACGTTCTCCATGCGGTTGTGCACCGCGAGGTCAGTGCATCACCCGTGCCGTCTCGACGCGCCGCGGCGCGCTGGAACGGCGGCGCGCCGTCGTCGGGATCGACGGCGTGGGCCGAGCTCGGTGCCGCGAATGGTCGCCGGCCCGCGCCCGGGTCGCGCAAGCATTGCGGGCGTTGCCAGCTGCTCATCAGGTCGAGATCGTGGTCGAGATCGTGCGCGTGCACGCCTCGTCAACTTCCTTCGAATTGATGGATCTGGCACCTCATCTTGATTGAATCGTGTCGCCATCCAATGATGAATCATTGAATTCATGACTGATTCAGGGTCCGGCCCGTGACTTGCAGTCCCGCGGGGCATGACGATCAACACGACCGAGGATCCGCGGCCCGGCGCCGGGTCCGACCTGGCGATCGAGCCGCCGGTCCCGAGCGAGGTCCAGCACGGCCTCGGAGTTCCAAACGCGAGCTCCGAGCCCGATCTGGAGTCGCGCATCAAGCTGTGTCGCGCGGAGCTGGTCGCACAGCTCCGCGCGTTGAAGGCGGACAGGCGCCTCGAGGCGGGCGAGGCCGGCGACAAGCTCAAGGCGAGGCTGTCCGAGCTCTCGCACCTGCTCAAGTGGGGCGTCGTCGATGGCTGGGCGAGCCTCGGCGACAAGGTGAAGCACAGGCTCGAGCACTGGCTGGCGGAATCCAGACGTCAACCCCTCACCCAGGGCGGCGCTGCCGGGACCGGGCAATCATGATGATCCGTCCGCTCTACGATCGCATCCTCGCCCAGCGTCTCGACGAACAGGCCAAGACACCCGGCGGCCTGTTCATCCCCGACAACGCCAAGGAGAAGCCGCTCGAAGCCGTGGTCATCGCGGTCGGCAGTGGCAAGCTGCTCGCGAACGGAACGGTCCAGCCGATCGCGGTCAAGGCCGGCGACAAGATCCTGATCGCGAAGTACTCCGGGTCCGACGTGAAGCTGATCGGCAAGGACCACATCATCGTGCGCGAAGATGACGTCCTCGCTGTGCTCGAAGAAGAAGGTACCCAGTGACCGCAAAAGCCATCCTGTTCGACAGCACCGCACGCGCACGCATCGGCGCGGGGCTCGACGCGCTGGCCAACGCCGTGAAGGTCACGCTCGGGCCGCGCGGCCGCAACGTGGTGATCGAGAAGTCGTGGGGTGCGCCGACGATCACCAAGGACGGTGTCACCGTCGCCAAGGAGATCGAGCTGAAGGACCCGTACGAGGACATGGGCGCGCAGATGCTGAAAGAGGTCGCGTCGAAGACCTCCGACATTGCCGGTGACGGCACCACGACGGCGACCGTGCTGGCCCAGGCCATCTTCCGCGAGGGCCTGAAGAACGTGACGGCCGGCGCCAATCCGATGGGGCTCAAGCGTGGCATCGAGGCCGCCGTCGAGGCCGTGACGGAGGAGCTGAAGAAGCTCTCGAAGTCCACGAAGGACAAGAAGGAGATCGCCCAGGTCGCGACGATCGCCTC
>JBGQCL010000679.1:0-5570 GCA_041495365.1 Kofleriaceae bacterium
CTCGACACCGTCCTCCAGCGCGTGTGGACCAACCTCACCACGTTCCAGCAGTTCGTCGACACCGTGCGGCCCGAGCTCACCGCGCTGCGCGATCAGCTCGGCGCGCTGCGCGACCGGCTCGACGCGATCGCCGGCGACGCCCGCGCCGCGGCCGGACCCGGCGCGCCCGATCCGCTCGTCGCGCTCGCCGCCCGGGCCCGGGGCCTGCTCGACGCCGCGACCCGGACCTGCGACACCGCGCTCGGCGGCGCCCCCGGCGTCGCGCACCTGATCGCCACCGCCGGGGCCGCGCGCGCGACCCTCGCCGAGGTCCGCGCTGCGATCGACCTGCTCGATCCCCGTCTCGCACGGGCCACCGCCGAGCTCGCCCGGGTCCGCGGCCCCCTGGTCGCCGGTGATCCGGCCGCCCGCGCCGAGCAGATCCTCGCGACCTTGCGCCGCGCGCTCGACCGGATCGATCCGCTGCTCGCGACCGCCGGCGAGCTCGCCCAGCGGATCGCCCGCGGCGAGGGCTCGCTCGGCCGCCTGCTCACCGACCCGGAGTTCCCCGAGGACACCAAGGAGCTGGGCAAGATCATGAAGCGCCAGCCGTGGCGGATCGTGCAGAAGCCGCCGAACTGAGAGCCCATTGCTTCCTCCGCCACGTGGGGCGTGATCAGGCTTTGGATCGTGCGCGAAGCGCTTCGCGAATCCGGACGGCATTCTCGGATGCGTAGCGGAGGTGATCGCCCTCTGCGACCGCTTCGATTGCTTCGAGCGACGCAGGCTCGCCAGCGATGAGCTCTGCCACCAGCGCTGCGCATGATCGCGTCAGCTGTTCGGTCGCGAGCACGTCACGCAAAGTCTTGGCTCCGGAGCGGGCGTACTTGGCGAGATAGCGTGCGAGGAAGTAGTCGAAGAAGCCACGATTCAAGAACCGGTAGCTGCGCTCGGTTGACCGGACGAGGAACGGTGCGCTCCATAGCTCGGCATCAAGCTCATCCGCCGTGAGGCTCGTGTCCCGGGGCAGTACCTCTCCGGAGAGCTCATCACTTGTGAGTTCCCAAAGCTCGGCGGCGAGGTGTTCGAGGACCTGCATGCGCTGGCCCGGCTGCAGGAGGCCATGTGAAGCCGCGTTGATCCA
Organism: Kofleriaceae bacterium; assembly: GCA_041495365.1. Lineage (GTDB taxonomy): Bacteria > Myxococcota_A > Polyangia > Haliangiales > Haliangiaceae > JABFXX01. The sequence continues at coordinate 1,124 of JBGQCL010000679.1, forward strand.
GCGTGCTACGTAGCGATCATAAAGCGAGGAGGTCGTCGCTTGCTCCAGGGTGTCATCGGCCTCGACGATGACGTCAGCAAGGAGCTGGAGCAGTTGCGGTCGTGATGCCAGCGTCGAGAGCGCCGGTGCGGCGACGATCCGATCGAGCGCAGCCTTTGCTCGTATCGCGCCTAGCTTGTACTGAAGGAAGGTGGCTATTTGCGACCGATCGAATGGCGCAAGCTCTGCGATCTGGGCGTTCTGCGGGACACTGGTATCGTTGAACATCTCGCCCGTTGCTGAGCCGAGATACGACCGAGTTGTCACCGCCATTCGGTTGGCAGTGGCCGGGCCAGACGCGGTCGTAGATCGGGCAAGCCTTCGCAGCACGCGTTGAATCCCCCGGGGAGCGGCGGTGCTGTCTTCGAGGTCATCGAACAGCAGCACGACCCGGCCGGTGTGGAGCAGGTATAGAATCGCCTCGGGGTTGCCGCGCCAACCGATCGCGGCATGCAGGTGTTCCTGCATCATTGTAACGAAGGTGGCATTGGGACCCGCCCGACCCAGATCGATCAGCAACGGCACCGGCAAGCTCGGATCGCCGTCGCGCTGCATCACAAGCTCGTAACTCAGCCGGCGCAGCAAGCTCGTCTTTCCACTGCCAGCTTCGCCGACAAGCATGAGCATTCGTGGGCCATGGCCCTTTGCCCATCGCATTGCCACCGCGAGCGCGTCGCCAGCACCGCCTTTTCCTGTCGTCGGCTGCGTCACATAGGTGCGCGCCAACTCGCTGTCCTCGAACGCGCGCCGGATCGCGTAAGCGTAGGCTCGCAGGTCGACGAGCTGATCCTCAAGCTCTCGGACGGTTCGTAGCGTGATACCCGCTGCCTGCGCAGCGCCGCGTTCGTCATCATGGGCCATCTCCACGATCAACAGCTTTTTAGCACGTGCAGATGCGGGCAGGTCATGAATGCGATCGAGGAAATCAGATACGGTCGAGTTCGCCTGGGCCGAGATATAGGTAACCCAGTACGTACGTTCGGCGAGTGGTGTTCGCTCCCGCGCCGCGAAATCGGCATCGGCATGGGGGTACGGCGCAGTCTCGAAGCCGAGCAGCTGGAGTAGTCGCTCCACGTTAGCCAGGCGAGAGGGTTCGTCAGTCTCTGCGTGAGTCCGTGCACCTTGCTCGCTCCGGACGCGTGTCGTCCGCAGCTCGATCAGTCGCTCGGCAACCAGCTGGTAGGCGCGCGCGGCGTCGCTCGATGGGGCGCTGCGAATCAGCACGTCCTCGGCATAGAGCAGATTCTCGACCAAAGGTATCTCGATCAACGTGCGAGGCGCGACACCCGGAAAACCGCTCGACCATCGCTCGCGCCCGCGCTCGCGTGCAGGCAGTGAAACCGGTACCGGGGATGCAACTAGCATGCGATCGAGCTTGCTACGCCGATACGGCTCGGACTCGCCACGCTCCGTCGCGAAACGATCGAGCGCAAGATACACGCTGCGGAGACCTTCGGTGCTCTGTGCGCTGTAATTTCCGACGAGGACCGTGCAGTCGGGTAGATATCGTGTGACAAAGCCACCGAGATCCGAGACCCCGGTTCGCGAGTCTATGAACAAAAATGTTGGCTCGAACCGCGCTATCAGGGCATCGCGTGCCCGGCATAGCAGGTGGAGGCCATGCTCGGGGTACTCGACGAACAGCGTGTTCCAGTCGACCGCAGCATAGCGCTGGCCGAGGTCGGTGAGCGAGCCGAGTGCCGGCAGGACGAAAATGGTGCCGCGATGCTCACCGCGTGCTGCGTACACACGCTCGCCGAGCATGTTGAGCCATGGTTCGGATGGCCATGCTGGCGTCGGATCAGCCGTGGGGCAGCGCGGTGTATCTCCGAGCCACTCCAGAAACCCACTTTGCCATACCTGCTCAGGTGGCTGCAATCCCGGAAAGTGGTGAACGCCGGGCGCCTCCAGATCGAGATCCCATATCAGCACACGTTCCCCGCGGTCTGCGAGGACGTTCGCGACGTTGACCAGGAGAGTCGTGCGGCCGACGCCACCCTTGAAGCTGTAGAAGGTAGTGGCGTACGCGGTCACGAGGCCGCACGCACAGGTTCGGTCATGCGACAGCCACGCTCGATCCTCGCACGAGATGAGGATGTCGTGACACGCGCCGCGATGTCGTCCTTGATCGCGAGACGTCCGAGCTCGGTGATCGAGACGAATCGTTGTTGCCCGTTGGCCTGGCGGATGATCAGGTCCCACTGTTCCATCAACTTGAGCGTCACCGAGCGCTGGCCCTCGTTCGGGATCAGCGTCAGGTCGCCCTGGGCGACGCGACCACCGGCACAATGCAGCTGGAGGAGGATCTCGCGAACGTGTCGACGTTCGAGGATCCGGTTCGGGACTTCGAGGCGCAACGCGCCGCGAGACATGATCTCCGATAGCAGACGCCAGCGCGCAAAGTAGGGCCGCTCCAGCCGGTCAAGTTCATCGCGAACGCTGTCGTGGGCAACGCGTTCGAGGTGATCGGCCAGCGCGAGCGCGTCGTCACGCGAGCCATCGTGCACGCGCGCCAGGATGCGCATGCAGCGATCGACGTACACGGAGTCGAGCACCTCCGCGTTCTGCTCGTCGAAGGTATCGAGCTTGCGAACCTCTGCCTGCAGCTCCGCGAGGGTCGCCTCGCGTGCCCAGTACTCCGGGGATTTGGTGAGCAGCATGCGGGTTCTAAACCTCGATCTTTAGGGAAGTTTATGTCTGACCTTACTTCAAGTCAAATCAAGGCTTTCGCTGCGCGATGACGATCCTGAGCCCCCGGAAGTCTGGCGAATTCCCCTGGGTATCGCTCGACTTGCCAGCGTCGTGGATGAAGCTGCGGAACGGGGTTTTGTGGTCGCCCTGGTGGGCGAGCACGGTGACCGTCCCGATCATCCGGCCGATGCGAGTGGCCGCCGCTTGATGCGCTGGCTCGCCGGGACCGTACGCTGGGACGAGCAGCCACTCCGGTTGGATCTCGTGCCAGATCGCCCCCACATGGTCGTCGCAGAAGTCCTTGCAGATCGCGACCGCGATCGTGCCGATCGGCGTGATCAGCACGGTGATCGTGTCTCCGAGCTGGATGTCCTCGAGCCAGCCTGCGAGTGACCCGTAGGCCACGAGCTTGTGGTGCTCGAGCAACTCGTTTCCGGAACCGCCGAATGCGATGGCACGGTGCACGAACCGGTGACCGACCTGTTCGTGAAAGCTCCCCGGCACCACCAGAGCGAGACGATTTGAGGTGGCTTCGGGAAGCCAACGCAGTTGCCGGGCGATCCAGCGCCGCGCCTCCGGCGTCACCGTGAGCTCGGGCGCAACGAGCACGTCGATCCCGTCATCCGCCGCGGCCTGGATCGTCGCCCAGAGCTTCGAGGCGCGATCCGCCCCATTGTGGATCGCCGTGGCGCGCTCGCCGGTCAATACGATCGAGGCGTGGTCGTCGAAGCTCGTGGTTGCGAGGCCGACGTCGGCGCGAGCCAAGGGCCGTTCGAATCCTACCGTCGCGGTCTTGAGCCGAACTCGGAGAGAACCTGGTCGCGCGGGTACCGTGACCTGCAGCGGAATGAGCGCGTGATGGCGGAGGTGCGTGTACAGCACGCCGGCCTGCTTCCCCGTGTGTGGTTTGCGCTCGCGGCCAAGACGCACGACATAGCGTGCGCGATCTCCGGAACCGAAGCGCTGCGGCGCCAGGTCATGCCCGGAGCCAGGCCATTGCCATGCCGCCTGATCGATCGCTTCGAGTTCGAGCAGGACGGTCTCTGCGGATCGGTCCGGGGACAGAACGTCGAAGGTAAGCGGTGGCGAATCGAGCTGAGCCAGGTAGCGCTCGACCTCACGATCGACCCGATGTCGCCACAGGTCATCGCCAGGGCTGACGCCTTGCGCCGCGCGCCAGCGTGCCTGTGCGGTCGGTAGACGATCGACGTCTTCACCGAACCATTCGACGAGCTCGAGCAACCTGGCACGGAGCGCCGCAAGACCATCCATGCCTTCCACCGACATCGGCGCGATGTTGCCAAATCTCGCTGCGCGTGACAAGCATCGCGCGGGTATTGATGTTCACATTGTCCGAGAAGCGGACATGCATGACCATCACGGGTCGGAGCCGAGATCCAGCACCGAGATCGGCTGCGGCGCAAGGCGTGGCGGCCGCGGCGTTCGTTCACGGGCGATGTGCAGCCACTGTCCATCCGGAATCGACCTCGTGGCGCGCTCGCCAGACGTCAACGCAAGCTCGCCGGGGGCGACCGCGAGCGGATGGGGTCGGCGGCCGCGACCGTGATTTGGATTGGCCGGCCTTGCTCCGCACATACCTCGCGCCGCCCGCGCAGGCGCCGGTGGTTCTTCGGCGGGCGCGGGCCCCGACACCCATCCGCGCAGCAGCCCCGGCGAGCGCGCGTGCAGGCGTTCTCCCGGGGCGCTACGCCCTACA
>JBGQCL010000680.1:0-5554 GCA_041495365.1 Kofleriaceae bacterium
CGCGGTGCGCACCGAGGACCATCCGCTCGACTACGCCGACTTCGAGGGCGTCATCCCCCAGGGCGAGTACGGCGGCGGCGCGGTCGTGGTGTGGGATCGCGGCACCTGGCAGCCCGAGGGCGACGCGCGCGACGGCGTGGCGCACGGCAAGCTGACCTTCGCGCTGCACGGCGAGAAGCTGCGCGGCCGCTGGCACCTGGTGCGGACCCGCGGCGGCGATCGCGGAGAGAGCTGGCTCCTGTTCAAGGGCCGCGACGACGCCGCGAGCGATCGAGTCGACATCGTCGCCAGCCAGCCGGCGAGCGTGCTGTCGGGCCGCACCGTCGAGCAGATCGCCGCCGCGCCCGACCGGGTGTGGCACAGCAACAAGATCGCCGAGCCCACGGTCGCCGCCCGCCGCGCCGCCCGGATCGCCGCCGCGCGCCCGGCGCGGCCCGCCGCCCGTGACACCGAGGAGAGCAACCGCCGCAACGCAGCCGCGCTCGTCGAGCAGCTGCCGCTCGGCTTCGCGCTCAGCCACCTCGACAAGGTGCTGTACCCCGACCAGGGCATCACCAAGGGCGAGCTGATCGCCTACCTCACAGCGGTCGCCGACCACGCGCTGCCCCACGTCGCGAACCGGCCGCTGACGCTGGTGCGCTGCCCGGAGGGCATCGCCGGCATCGCGCAGCGCGGCCGCGGCCGGGCCTGCTTCTTCCAGAAGCACGTGCTTCCCGGTGCGCCGGCGGCGATCGAACGCGTGGCGATCACGGAGGACACCGGCGAGACCGCCGACTACATGACGGTCCACGACGTCGCGGGACTCGCCGCGCTCGCCCAGCTCGGCACGCTGGAGATCCACACCTGGGGCTGCCACGCCGACCGGCTCGAGCAGCCCGATCTGATCGTGTTCGACCTCGATCCCGACGTCGGCCTGGGCTGGGAGCGCGTCGTGCTCGCCGCGTTCGAGCTCCGCCGCCGGCTGCACGACGTCGGCCTGGACAGCTTCGTCAAGACCACCGGCGGCAAGGGCCTGCACGTCGTCGCGCCGATCGCGCGCGGCGTCGGCTGGGACGACTTCAAGGCGTTCTGCAAGGCGGTGGTCGAGGCGATGGAGCGCGCCGAGCCCGACGGCTACACCACCAACCCGCTCAAGCTGCGGCGCAAGGGCAAGATCTTCCTCGACTACCTGCGCAACGGCCGCGGCGCGACGTTCATCGCGCCGTACTCGCCCCGCGCGCGGGCCGGCGCGCCGGTCGCCGTCCCGATCAGCTGGGACGAGCTCGCGCACGGCGTCGACCCGGCGACCTTCACCACGTCGACCGTGCCGCGCCGGCTCGCCACGCGGAAGGCCGACCCGTGGCAGGACGTCCCCCGGCTCCGGCAATCGATCACCGCGGCCGGGTGGCGCGCGGTCGGGCTCCAGCCCCCTCACGCCGGAGGCCGAGCTCACCGCAAGCGATGATCCGCATTCTCGGCCTCGAGACGGTCGGCCGTTCGGTGCGGGCTGACCCGTTTGCATGGCCTCGGAATTGCGCATATTCTGTGCGCAGATGAGCACGACACGGAGAACGCGCAAGGTTCCTACGAACCTGTCGCTTCGCGGGGATCTCGTCCGGCGCGCCAAGAAGCTCGGGCTCAAGCTCTCGTCCGTGGTCGATGCGGCCCTGGAGCAGGCCGTCAGGGAGGCAGAGGCGAAGGCGTGGCTCGACGAGAACCGTGACGCGATCGTCGAGTACAACGCCCTGGTTGCAAAGCGCGGCGTGTTCAGCGCCGGTCGGCGGCGGTTCTGATGCCCCAGTTCGACGTCCACAAGGATCGCAAGCGCGCCGTGTATCCCCTGCTCCTCGACGTGCAGGCGGATCTGCTGTCGCACCTCGACACGCGCGTCGTGGTACCCCTCGCGCCAAGACGACGATATCCGGCCAGGCCGATGCGGATCGTCAACCCGGTGCTGGTGATCCATGGCGTCGAGTACGTCGCCGTGTTCCAGGAACTGGCCGCGATCCTGTCCTCGGAGCTCGGGGACGTGGTCGGATCCGTCGCCGCGCATCGGACCGAGGTCGTCGCCGCGCTCGACTTCCTGTTCACGGGCAGCTGACGGCCCGGCTGGGTCAGGCGCAGCAGCGCAGCGGTCGGAGTCACACGCCGCGGCGTCATGGCACGCCGCCCACCGCCAGCGCCGCGAGGGCATCGGCCGCGGCGCGCTCGCCGGCCTCGATCGCACCTTCCATGTAGCCCGGCCAGCGCACGGCGGCCTCGGTGCCGGCGAGGTGGAGCCGGCCGTGCGTACCGCGCCACACGGCGCCGGCCGCGAGCGCCCCCGGCGGTGTGCTCGCGACGCAGCCCGCGCTCCACGGGTCGGCGGCCCAGTCGGCCTCGAGGTAGTCGCGCGGGGCGCGCGCAGCATCGCCGAACAGCTCGCCGAGCGCGCCCAGGACCTCGCCGCGGCGATCCGATGGATCGCGGCGCTGCCAGGCCTCGGCCGGTGCGCCGACCACGAACGCGAGCAGCACCGCGGCGGCGCCGTCGGGCGGGCTGGCGTCGACCACGGCGCGCACGGTGCCGCGCGGGCGGTACGCCTCGCCGGACAGCCCGGCGTCGCGCCAGAACGCGCGGTCGTATGCGGCGAAGCACTTGACCGCCGCGCCGCGCTGGAACGCCGCGGCGAGCCGGTGGAGCGGTGCCGGCAGGTCCGGCGCGATCCGGATCGCCAGGCCCGGCGGCAGCGCGAGCACCACGCGCCGCGCCGCGTGGCTCCCCGCCGGCCCGCAGACGGTCAGCGGGCCCGCCCCGGCGGCCTCGATCGCCTGCACCGGCTCGCCGAGCCGCACCGCCGCGCCCAGCCCGTCGGCCAGACCGAGCGCCAGGCGCTGCGCGCCGCCGAGGAACCGATGATCGCGCCCGCCGCCGGGCAGGTCCGGGCCGCGCGGGGCGAACCCGCCGGTCGCGCCGAGCCGCGCGAGGTAGTCGAGCAGCGACAGCCCGGCCGGATCGACCGCGAACACCAGCTCGGCGTGTATCGCGATCCGCTCGCGCGCGGCCGGGTTGGCGATCGCGCCGGCGAGCCACGGCCCGACGGCGATCGCATCGAGCGCCGCGGCGTCGCCGGCCTCGCCGGGGGCGCCCGCCGGGATCGCGCGCGCCAGGCGGTCGATCCGGCGGATCGCGCGGCGCTGTGCGACCAGCGTACGGAGCTGCCCGAACAGCCCGAGCCCGCGGCCGTCGTCGAGCGCGGCGCGGCCGGCGCGCGGCTGCGGCGACGACGTCACGCCCAGCGCACCGGCGAGCGCGAGCAGCCGCGGCTGATCGACCGACAGCCACTGGCCGCCGAGGTCGACCACCGCGCCGCCGACCCGCCCGGTGTGCAGCCGGCCACCGACCCGCGAGCGCGCCTCGACGACGATCGCCCGCGCCCCGGCGTCGATCAGCCGCCGCGCGCAGACCAGCCCCGACAGCCCCGCCCCGACGATCACGGCGTCGTGGATCATGGCGCAGACCGGCGTCACTCCGGGCGCTGCCGGCCGTGCGGCAGATCGAACGCGACCGTCGCCATCGGCAAGGCCACCGCCAGGATCACGACCCACAGCGTCTGGTGGAACACGCCGATCAGCCCGAGCACGGACACCACCGCCAGCACGCCGATCCGGATCTGCGCGTAGCGCCGCCGCCACGCCGGCGGCAGCACGGGCAGCGCGAGGTCGAGCGGCATGGCCACGAGCACCGCCTCGTTGTAGCGCACGGCCGGGATCGGCGAGACGATCACGAGGCCCCACACGATCGCGCCGAGCAGGGCGAGCGCCACGCCCACCGCCCACAGCGCCGCGGTCCGGTGGCGCCTGACCGCGTGGGCGATGAACAGCGGGACCGCCAGCGCGATCGCCACCGCCAGCAAGTGGAGCCGGCCGCTCTTGCCCCGGGTCGGGAACGGCGGGCCATGGCGGCGGTAGATCAGCTCGGGCGGCGCGTGCAGCCGCAGCGCGACCTCGGTCCGCAGGATGTCGGGGTGGAACATTGCCTGCCACACCGTCGGGTGCTGGTCGAGCTCGCGCCCGGTGATCAGATCGCTGGTCACCAGCAACAGCGGCATGTCGGCGAGCCCGCGCCGGCCGAGCTCGCGGAACGCCCGGGGATAGCGCGCGCTGGCGCCGGCCGACAGCGCGCCGCCCGTGGCCCGGTCGATCATGTCGCGCAGCCGGGTCGCGCAGTTGTCGTAGAAGTGATCGTAGTAGTAGTAGCGATTGTCCTCGCGGATATCGCTCCACAGCTGGGCCTCGACCGCGCGCGCGGCCGCGCCGGTGATCGGCAGGGTCTGGCGCCAGATGTCGCGATCCTCGCCCCGGTGGAACGCGAGCATCGCGGCGAGCCTGGTCGGCTCGACCCAGAACCTCTGCTGCCTGCGCACGAAGTTCCACACCATCACCGCGCCGGCGGTGCCGGAGGTGTTGAAGTCCGTGACGCCGTAGTTGAAGCAGATCTCGGGGTGCTCGGGCTGGTGGTAGCGCAGGCAGATCGCCGCGTGCCCGAACTTCTCGAAGATCCGCGCCCCGATCCCGAAGGTCAGGAGCTCGATCACCGGCGGCTCGGGCTCGATCGCGCCGGACGGGACCTCGCCGGGGGCCAGGTGCGCCGGCTGGGCGTGCGCCACGCCGGCCGCGGCGAGCACCGCGGTCAGCACGGCGATGACCGGAGCCCGCGCCGTCACGACGCCGGCTTGGCGAACAGCGCGGGGTCGATCCTGGGGTCGAGCTCGACGCTCTTGATGTCCAGACTGGTCGAGCGGCCGGCGCCGTTGGTCGTGCGCTTGTACGCGACCTTGAGCCCCGACGCGTCGCGGTAGTCGGAGAAGTCGTCGGTCTCGTTGCTGCCGCCGTCGCTGTAGATCATCCGGGTGATCAGCTTGGTCTTCTTGTCGATGTACAGCTCGACGTCGACGCCGGGCAGCGGCGAGCGCAGCTTGACCACCGCGCACGGCTTGCCGTCGATCGTCTCGTCGGCCCGCGGCGTCAGCTTGGCGTCGGGCTCGGCGGCCTTGAGCAGGATCAGCTCGGGCTCGCGCCAGCGCTCGAACGCCGCGGTCGCCTGCGCGGGGCCGGTGATGTCGACCAGCTGGTAGCCGCCGCGGCCGTCGGGCGCGCGCTGCCAGCCCGAGGTGCCCGCCACGACGATCGAGACCACCGTGTCGCCCTGCGGCTGCGGCAGCTTGAGCGTCGCGTCGATCCGCATCTTGTCGGGCAGCGCGAGCGTGCGCGCGATCTCGACCGGCACCGGCTGGCCGCTGAACGTGCTCACGCCGGTCGCGACCAGCTTGAGCCCCTTGATGCCGGCGAGCCTGGCCTTGCCGCCCTTGGCGACGAGCGCGTCGTCGATCAGCTTGCGCGCGGCGGCGATCTCCTTGGCGTTGGCCGGCACCTCGGGCGCGACGTGGGGCGGCGAGACCGGATCGGTGTACGCGACCTTCTCGTAGCGCCAGCCCTCCTTGTGGAGCGCGGGCTCGAGGTCCTTGGCGTCGCCGACCAGCACGACCACGTAGGCCTTGGGATCGAGGATCTCGGCGGCGGCGCGCCTGGCGTCC
>JBGQCL010000681.1:0-5549 GCA_041495365.1 Kofleriaceae bacterium
CACTAGTCCGGGCCGAGCGGAGCCCGACGAGGCGCGCCAGAGGCGCGTCTCGGTGGAACAGCGCAGCGAGGAACGGACGGAAGATGATGACTGGGGGGTGGCCCTGAACAGGGACACCCCCTGGCGCGGATCACGCCCACCCCGGGCGCGCCCGCCCCGGGAATTTTGACCTGCCGCACGACGTTGCATCGCTATCTTGCGTGCCGTGGCCCGATTGGTTAAGTCCTCCGCGATGCGCGGCGCCCTGGTCCTCGTCCTGTTCGCGGTCCTGCTCACCGGCGTGGTTGCCTCGGGGAGCGTCGCCGCGGCGCCCCGCGCGGCCCGTCACAAGCCCACGGGCGCCGAGCCGGCTGCGCCGGCCGCTGGCCCGGTGAGCGCGGCGCCGTCCGCCCCGCCGACGACGACGCCCGCGGTCGCGCCGGCTGCGCCCGCCGCCGGCAGCGCCGCGGCCCCGGCGGACAAGGACGCGCCCGCCGCGCCGGGGCCCGACGACGCCCAGGCCCTCGCGATCCTCGACCGCATCGTCGCGGGCCCCGACACCGGCGCCCGCAAGGCCGCGATCGGCGAGCTCGGTCCATTCGCTCGGGCCGCGCCGCACGCGGTCGACGCGATCGGCCGCTGGCTGGCGCGCCCGCACCAGGCCGAGGTCGCCGACCGCCGCGCCGTGCTCGCCGCGATCCAGGCGTCGGTGCCCGACAAGACCGGCAAGTTCAGCCAGCCCGCGCGGCAGACCGGCAAGGAGCAGAAGGCCGACGACGACCTCGACTGGCAGGCGGCGCTGCTCGGCCTCGATCCCGCAACTCTCGGCCTCTCGATGCCCGCCGTCGGCGAGGTGATCGCCGACGACGCCGCGATCCGCGCGCTCGCCGGCACCCACGACATCCACGCCGCCCAGCTGATCTTCGACGCCGCGTTCAGCGCCGACACCACGATCTACCGCGACGAGTGCGGCCGCTACCTGCGCAAGATGGAGCCCGCTTCGATCCCGGCCCTGACCGCCGAGTCGATGGCCAAGGACTACGACCGCAAGCGCTACGCGACCTGGCAGCTCGAGCGGCTCGACCGCCAGGAGCCGGGCAACGCGCTCGACGCCGCGGCCGGCGACGAGGCGCTGACCATCGCGATCCTCGACGTGTTCCGCAAGACCCACCATCGCGAGGCGGTCCACGCGGTGTGGCGCCGGGTCAACGACGACTCGCCGAGGGTCCGGGCCGCGGCGCGCGCCGCCTGGATGGCGTACGTCACCGGCCCGCCGCCGCCGCCCGCGCCGGTCGCCAAGCTCTACCTGCCCGGCGGCAAGAAGACCAAGAAGCCCAAGCCGCTGTGGCTGACCTACCGCGAGCTCGCCGACAACGAGCTGCGCAAGGCCGCCAACGAGCTGCTGCACGAGGACTACCCGCTGGAGGACCCGACGCTCGAGGACGATGACGACGATCACCCGCGGCGGTCGAAGACCGTCAAGGTCGACGTCGAGGACCTGACCCGCCGGTTGTTCCAGTTCTACGATCTGGCGCGCGCCGAGCGAGACCGCGGGGAGTGGCTCGCCGCCAAGGTGAAGTTCGACGCCGGTGACCTGCCGGCCGCGGTCCAGCTGTTCGACCGCATGCTCGCCGCCGACCCGCAGCGCGGCAAGCCCGCCGAGCGCGCCGAGATGGCCCGGCTGTACCTCGCCTGGGGCAAGCAGCTCGAGGCCAACCAGCGCTGGGCCGACGCCGCCATGGCCTACTCCAAGGCCCAGGGGCTCGACCCGGGCGGCGCGTCCGCCAACGACGCGCTCGCCGCCCACCACTACACGCTGGGCAAGGCGCTGGAGGCCCAGGGCAAGGACGGCGGCCCCGACTTCCGGCGCGCCGTCGCGCTCAAGCCCGATTACGCCCCGGCGCGCAGCGCGGCCCGCGAGGTCGCGGCCGCCGACCGGCCGTCGTGGATGCTGTACGCTGCCGCTGGCGCCGCGGTCGTGGCGATGCTGTTATTCGCCGCAGCCATGATGCGGCGGCACGCATGACCCGGCTGATCGTCCTCGAAGGCCTCGACGGGGCCGGCACCACCACCCAGGCCCGCCGGCTGGTCGACCACCTGCGCGGCCGCGGCCGGCTCGCGCACGGGACCCGCGAGCCGAGCGACGGGCCGGTCGGCCGGCTGATCCGCGAGATGCTGACCGGGCAGCACGCGCTGCCCGACGGCCGGATCAGCCAGTCGACGTTCGGCCTGCTGTTCGCCGCCGACCGGCTCGACCACCTGCAGCGTGAGGTCGAGCCCAGGCTCGCCGCCGGCGCCATCGTGATCTCGGATCGCTGGTACCACTCGTCGCTCGCGTACCAGGGCACCGGCGCCGATCGCGACTGGATCGCCACCCTCAACGCGCGCGCGCGTCGGCCCGACCTCACGATCTTTCTTCAGGTCCGCCCCGAGATCGCGGCGCAGCGCCGGGTCGCGGCCGGCCGCGTGCAAGAGCTGTTCGAGGACCTCCAGATGCAGCAGGAGGTCGACGCCGGCTACCGCGCGACGGTTGCCGAGCTCACCGCGCTGGGCGAGCGGATCGAGGTGATCGATGGGGAGCTGCCGCCCGACGCGGTGTTCCAGCAGATCGTGGCACTGACCGATTCAGTCGATCACTGACTCGATCCGCGGGCTTGGCCTGCCGTGTTGTGCGGCAGTGTGCGGCAGTGTCGGCTTCGGTGTCCGCGTGTGGCAATCGTGGTCACGGGCTGGGTCACCCGCAGCAAAAAACAAGCTTTACACGATCGCGCAGTCGGTCGAATTTTATCGTGATGTTGTTGCGAGCCGCGAGCCTGCCGATCGTCGCGCTCATTGCCACGGCCGCCGCCTCCCCGGCTGCCGCGCAGGCCGAGCCCGCGCTGGTGATGCCACCGGCGCCCGACGACGACCTTCCACTGGGCCACGTCCGGACCCGCCCGTTCGGCGCCGCCGACGGTCTGCGCAACCTGATCGTCCTGGGCATCGCGCAGGACGGCGATGGCATGCTGTGGGTCGCCACCGACGACGGCGTGTACCGCTACGACGGCCAGCAGTTCACCCACTACTCGATGCAGGACGGCCTGCCCGCGATGGGCGTCCGCGTGCTCGGCATCGCGCCCGACGGTGCGCTGTGCGCGGGGACGCGCGACGGCATGGCGTGCTGGAACGGCGCCCGGTTCTCGCCGCGGGGTGCCGAGGGCGTGCCACGCACGTCGGTCCAGGTGCTGGCCGCCGGTCCCGGCGCGCTGTGGGCAGGCACCACCGAGGGCCTGCTGGTCCGCCGCGGCGGCGGCGCGTTCGAGCCGGCGCCGGGCTGGCCGGTGCGGCCGCTGCACCCGGTCCGCGCGATCTGGGCCGACGCCGAGGGCGTGGTGGTCGGCGACGACGCGGCGCTCGCGCTGAGCGCGGGCGACGGCGTGTGGCGCCGGCTCGGCCCCGAGATCGGGCTCGGCGGCGAGCGCATCGACAGCGTGCTGCGCGACCGCGACGGCGCGCTGTGGATCCGCTCGGTGCATCACCTGTGGACGCTGCCGCGCGGAGCCGCGCGCGTCGTCGACCTGAGCGACGGGCTGCCCGCCGGCTCGGATTCGAGCGGCGTGGCGTGCGGCATGGCGATCAGCCCGTCGGGCGACGTCCTGGTCGGCTCCGCGCGCGGCATCGCGCGCCGCCGCCCCGGCCGCTGGGAGCTGCTCGACGCATCGGCCGGGCTCCCGGCGCGCGACGCCCGCGCGCTGCTCGTCGATCGCGAGGGCACGGTATGGATCGGTTCGATGGGGCTGTTCCAGTGGATGGGGCGCGGCCTGATCGCCCGCCACAACATGGCCAGCGGGCTGCCCGACGACACGGTGTGGACGATCGGCCGCGATCGCCGGAATGAACTCGCGCTCGGCACCGGCAAGTGCCTGGCGCGCGCCATCGACGGCCGCTGGAGCTGTCTGCCCGCCACCGTCGGCTGGAGCGTGCGGGCGTTCGTGTTCCTCCCGCAGGGCGGCGTGTTCGTCGGCGGCGGTCCGCCCGACCTCCTGTACGTCGATCCCGCCGGCCAGGCGACCACCCTGGAGCTCCAGGGCGAGCAGGCCGCCGATCGCCACATCATGGCCGCGACGCTCGGGCCCGAGGGCGATCTGTGGCTGGCGACCACGTCGGGCCTGTACCGCCTGCCCGGCGCGCAGCCCGGCCACCCCGAGCGCGTCGCGATCCCGGGCACCAAGATCGACGGCCGCTTCATCTCGGTGCTGGCGGTCGACGACCGGCTGTGGACCGCGAGCGACTCCGGGCTGGCGGTGCTCGATCACGGGACCTGGCGGCTGCTCGATCGCAGCTCGGGGTTCCGCGCCTCGGCGATGCGCCACGTGATCCGGCGGCGCGACGGCCGGATGTGCGTGTCGTTCACCGACGTCGACGGCCTGACCTGCTTCCGGTGGGACGGCGCCCGCGCCTCCGAGCTGGTCGACATCAGCCTGGCCGACGGCCTGACCTCGGGCCGGGTCTACTTCGTCGGCGAGGATCGCCAGCGCCGGCTGTGGATCGGCACCGGCGACGGCGTCGACGTGGTCACCGCGGGCGGCGTCGATCACTTCGACGAGACCGACGGCCTGGCCGGCAACGACTCGACCGCGCGCGCGTTCTTCGAGGACGGCGACGGCTCGATCTGGCTCGGCGCCAGCACCGGCGTGTCCCACGTGCAGGCCCAGCACTACCGCGGCCCGCCGATCGCGCCGCGCACCACCGTCCTCGGCACCGCGCTCGGCGGCTCGCCGGTCCCGGCCGGCACGGCCGCTTCGATCCAGGTCCCGCACGAGCGCAACTCGGTCACCGCGAGCTTCGCCGCCGACAGCTTCATCGACCCCAGGCGGCTCGAGTTCCAGGTCCGGCTGTCACCGCTCGAGACCGAGTGGAGCACCACGCGGCTGCGCGAGGCGCGCTACCCGGCGCTGCCCCCCGGCAGCTACCAGCTGGAGATGCGTGCGCGGACCGGCGCCGGCGCGTGGGGCCCGCCCGCCGAGCTGCGGTTCGCCGTGCTGCCCGCGTGGTGGCAGACCCGCTGGTTCATCGCGCTCGCCGGCGGCCTCGGGCTCGCCGCCCTCGGTGGCGCGGTGACCTGGCGGCAGCGCGTGCTGTGGCGGCGCCGCGCCCGGCAGCTCAGCCAGCAATCCGACGCCCGGTTCCGCGAGCTGATCGAGACGATGCCCGACCTGGTGTCGGTCCACCGCGACGACCAGCTGATCTACCTCAACCAGGCGGCGCGCCGGATGCTGGGCGCCGACGCGACCGGCACGCCGCGCCAGACCGACCTGGTCGACCGGATCCACCCCGACGACCGGCGGCGCGCCGCCCGGCTGTTCCGCGACGCCCACAGCGACACCCAGAGCGGCGTCCACAGCCTCGAAGGCCAGCCCCAGGGCCACGCGGTCGACCTCCGGCTGGCCGCCGGCGACGGCAGCTGGCGCCGCTGCGAGCTGTCCGGCCGCCGGATCGACCTCGGCGACGGACCGGTCGTCGTGGTCACCGGCCGCGACGTCACCGAGCGCGACCGGCTGCGCGCCAAGCTGCTGCTGAGCGACCGCATG
>JBGQCL010000682.1:0-5533 GCA_041495365.1 Kofleriaceae bacterium
CGCCGCCGCCGTTGCCGCCGGCTCCTCCGCCGCCGCCGCCATTGGCTGCGAGCGTTCCCGCCACCACGATGGACGGCGCCTCGAGCAGGATCTCACCGCCAGCGCCGCCACCGCCTCCGCCGGTGGGCGCGCCGCCGCCGCCGTGCCCTCGACCACCACCGGCGGTGATCACACCGGACGCACTGACCATGATCGAGATCGCCGACGACAGCTGCAGCGCACCGCCGCCCGCGCCCCCGCCGGAACACCCGCTCGTGCACGAGATGGAGCCACCGCCACCGCCGTGCGCACCGCCGATGAGTGGGTCGCTGGGCTGCGTTCCGTAGGTCACGCCTGCCGGACCGGGCGCCGCCCTGCCGGCTCCGCCGCCGCCCCCGCCCCGGGTGTTCCATATCCGCCGCCTCCACCGCCGGATGAGAGCTGGACGTCGGCCGGCGGACCGAGGTGGACCGATGTGCCACTGCCGCCGGCGCCCACGTTCCCACTGGATGCTCCGGGCCCCGGCGTCGCGGCCACCGCGCCGAGATCGACGCGCGCAGCCACCGTGATGGCACCACGAGCGATCATGATCAGCGGCGAGCTCCCCGTGATCTCCACAGGACCATCGATCGAGAGCGCCCCGGCGAACAGCACGGCGTAGTTGCCTACATGGACGAAGTACGGGCTGGTCTGTGCATCGATCGTCAACGCGGTGGTATCGATCGATGTTGGGTCCCCGTGCAGCGCTAGATCCGGCGCATCGCTCACGATCGCGTCCGGCGGCACGTGAAGCGGCGCGAACGGTGGCAGCTGGCCCGCGTCGCCATCGTCTCCGCTCTCGGCGGCGTCTCCGGGTGCAGCCGCGTCGGCGCGCGCGAAGTGCTCGATCGGCACACTGCACGCCGCGAGCAAGACGCACGAGCACGCGATCGTCCAGGGCCGGCGCCCCATCAGAAGCTCCCGCAGGCGGTCAGCACCGCCTGTCCGGGCGACAGCACCGGAACGACGGCGAGGCCGTGCGGCGATTCGGGAGCGCCAGTGAACCACAGCGCGCCGGCGGCGAGCATGGCGGCCGCAGCGACGCCGAACGCCACATCCGCGCCGATCGCGAGGTTGTGTCCGGATCGAATGAGATCATTCGCGCGGTCGGCGCCGTCACACGCCTGGGGCGACGGACACAAGGCGTGCGCGTCGCTCTGCTTGCTCCTGGCCGAGGCACCGAGCACGCCGCCGACGGCCACCGCGAGCACACCGCCGCCCGCAAGCCCCGCGGCGAGCTTGCGCCTTGTGGTCCACACGCCGGTCGAGCCCTGAGGTGTCGGGATCCGCGGCCCGGACGCACCGGCCCCACCACCGGCCCCGGGCCCCGGGCCCGGAGCGACCTCGGCCGGCTTGAGCCGCGGGATCACGATCTGCTTGGCGTCACCTTCCGCGGCCACCGTGATGTCGCTCGACCACTCGACGGCACCGGGGGCTCGCGCCGAGATCCGGTAGGTGCCACCATCGAGCGGCAGCGGCCGGTTCCACGCCCCCGGATCGGAGAGCTGATCATTGCGAAACACCTGGAGGCCCGGCAGGCTGCTTTCGGCAGGCACGTCGATGCGCAGTGTCGACAGCCGCCGCTCGAGCCTGGCGGCGCGATCGGCGGCGACCGAGCGCAGTTGCTGGCTCGCCGCATCGGTCGCCGTGCGCATCTGCCGCACGGCCTCGAGGTACAGTGCCCAGGCCGTCGCGAGTTGACCGTTCTGCTCGCGGCAGTTGGCCTGGTTGAGCAGCGTCGTGGACTTCGGGTCGAGCTTCTGGCTCAGGTCGAACGTGGTGCACGCGTCCGCGATCTTGTTCGCCGCCATCAGCTCCTTGCCCTGGCGAAACAGCGCCTCCGCCTCGGCGCTTGCCAACTGGGCATGGCTCCGCGGAACCTGAATGCCGACCAGGACCACGATCGCAATGACGACATACCACCACGGCCCTCGTGATCGTTCCATATCGCCCTCGATGCCTCCGTACAACCATCGGCGCTTCCCACGCCGTCCACCGTAGTGTCGTGCGACAGAAGCATGGTTGCAATGGGGCAGATACCGCCGCGAATCGCGTGGGACCGCATTTTTCACGCGCCAGCAGAGCCCGGCCCCCGGGTGAACGCCAGAGCGGCAGGCGGCGCGGCGTGGTGCAGTCCCCGTTGCTCGACGACCGATCGACGTCCGGTGATCGGGGGAATGCCGGTGTCCGGACATGGGATCTGCGATCCCAGCGCCGGACGGTGGCCGGCCGGAACGCCACGGAAGTCCGCAGGGTTGAGCTGGCACGCCGGGTGCTGCAACGGCGAGCATGACGTCGCTGTGGCTCGATCTTCGCTACGCGCTGCGCACGATGGCGAAGGCCCCCGGGCTGACCGCCGTGCTGGTCATCACGCTGGCGCTCGGGATCGGGGCGACCACGACGATCTTCAGCGTGGTCAACTCGGTGATCCTGCGGCCCCTGTCGTACCGCGAGCCGGACCGGCTGGCGCGGCTGTACACGGAGATCGCCGGCAAGGTGGGGCTGCCGCGCGTCGGCCTCTCGACGTTGCAGGTCCGCGACCTGCGCCACGACTGCCGGACCTGCGCCGCGGTGGCCGCCTGGCGCGAGGCCTCGGCGTCGCTCGCCGGCGGCGATCGCCCGGTGCGCGTGCACGGGATCTACGCGACCCACGAGCTGTTGCCGCTGCTCGGCGTCCAGCCGGCGCTGGGCCGCTGGTTCGACGCCGGCGAGGATCGCCCCGGCGATCCGCAGGTCGTCGTGCTGGGCCACGACGTGTGGCAGCGCGTGTTCGACGGAGATCCCGGGGTGATCGGCAAGACGGTCCAGCTCGACGTCGTGCCGGTCACCATCATCGGCGTGATGCCGGCCGGGTTCCGGTTCCCCGAGCACGCCGAGATCTGGGCGCCGTCGCGGACCGACTTCTCGAAGGACGACGGCGCCAGCTTCAACTTCGAGGGGGTGGCGCGGCTGGCGCCCGGAGCCTCGCCGGCGGCGCTCGCCGACGAGCTCGACGGCGCCGTGCTGCGCACCACCGACGAACCGGCCGCGCTGATCCCGGCGGTGCAGCGGGCGGTCGCCGAGCTCGATCCGGCGCTGCCGCTGTTCGACGTCCACACCATGGACGACGTGCTGTGGGAGGCGGTCGCGCGGCCGCGGTTCCTGATGTTCCTGTTGAGCTCGTTCGCCGGCATCGCGCTGCTGCTCGCGGCGGTCGGGATCTACGGCGTGATGGCGCACACCGTCGCCCAGCGCACCCACGAGATCGGCCTGCGCGTCGCGCTCGGCGCGCGGCCGGGCCAGGTCCGCGCGATGGTGCTGCGCCAGGCCGCGACGCTGATCGTCGCCGGCGTCGCGATCGGCCTCGCAGCGGCGATCGCGCTGTCGCTGGCGCTCGGCAGCTCGCTGCGCGGGCTGTTCTACGGCGAGCCGCTGGCCCAGCCGGTGCTGCTCGCGGCGGTCGCGATCGCGGTGACCGCGACCGCGCTGCTCGCGACCTGGATCCCGGTGCGGCGGGCGACCGAGGTCCAGCCGACGGTGGCGCTGAGGACCGAGTGACCGGGCCCCGCGACCACGCCGAGCGCGCCGTGCTGACCGATGGCCTGCCCGGGTTGACCGACCTGCCGCGCACCGGCGTCCGGCCGCGCACCCGGCACGCCGTGCTCGCGGCGGCAGCCGCGGCGGGGCTCGCCGCGATCACGCTCGGCGTGCGCTGGCTCGGCCACCGGGCGCCGTCGGTGCCGCGCGATCAGCTGTGGATCGCCACCGTGCAGCGCGGGCCGCTGACCCTGTCGGTGCGCGGCCAGGGCACGCTGGTCCCCACCGAGTTCCGCTGGGCCTCGGCGCCGGTCGCGGCGCGCGTCGATCGCGTGCTGGTCCAGCCCGGCGCGCCGGTCGCCGCCGACACGCTGCTGCTCGAGCTGACCAACCCCGACGCCGAGCTCGCCGCGCTGAGCGCGGACCGCGACGTCGCGCAGGCCCAGGCCGAGCTCGCCCGGCTCGCCGCCCAGCTCGACGGCGCGCGGCTGGCTCAGGAGTCCACCGTCGCCGGGCTCGACGCCGACACCGCGATGGCGAGGCGGCGCTCGACGATCGACACCGCGATGGCCAGCAAGGGCGTGATCGCCGACCTCGAGAGCCAGGACTCGGCCGACCGCGCCGGCCAGCTCGCCGGGCGGCTCGCGTTCGAGCAGCAGCGGCTCGGCGCGCTGCGCCGGGGCAACACCGCCCAGCTCGCCGCCCAGCGCGGCCAGCTCGACCAGCTGCGCGCGCTCGCCGAGTTCCGCCGCCGCCAGCTCGACGCGCTCCACGTCCGCGCCGGCCAGGCCGGGGTCGTGCAGCAGGTCGCGGTCGAGGCCGGCCAGAGCGTCGCGGCCGGCGCCCCGCTCGCGCGGATCATCGTGCCCGACCGGCTGCAGGCGCGGCTCCGGATCCCCGAGTCGTCGACCCAGGATCTCGCGCTCGGGCTGGCGGCGACGATCGACACGCGCACGGGCGTCGTCCCCGGCGAGGTCGCGCGGATCGATCCGGCGGCCCAGAACGGCAGCGTCACGGTCGACGTCCGGCTGACCGCGGCGCTGCCGAAGGCGGCGCGGGTCGATCAGAACGTCGACGGCGTGATCGAGCTCGCGCACACCGGCGACGTGCTCCACATCGCGCGGCCGGCGATCGGCGAGGCCCACCAGACCGCGGCGCTGTTCGTGCTGACCGGCGACGGCGAGGCCCGCCGCGTCCCGGTCAAGTTCGGGCGCGCCGCCCAGAAGGACATCGAGATCGCCGCCGGCCTGGTCGCCGGCGATCGCGTCGTGCTGTCGGACCTGTCGCGCTGTGACGGCGTCGACCGGCTGCGCATCGAGGGACCATGACCTCGGTCTTGGCCTCACTCTTCGCCACACTCTGGCTCGACCTCCGCTACGCGCTCCGCATGATGACCCGGACCCCGGGCCTGACCGCGGTGCTCTTGCTCACCCTCGCGATCGGCATCGGCGCGACGACCACGATGTTCAGCGTCGTCGAGTCGATGCTGCTCCGCCCGCTGCCGTACGACCGGCCCGAGCAGCTGGTCCGGATCTACACCGAGCTCGCCGGCAAGACGGTCTACCACGACTTCCCGCTCGCCCCGGCGGAGTACGTCGCGCTCGCCCGCGACTGCCGGTCCTGCGCGCAGATCGCGGCGTGGAGCAACGCCGAGGTCGCGCTCGCCGGCGGCGATCACCCGGTCGCGGTGCGCGCCGCGGTCGCCACCCACGGCCTGTTGCCGATGATCGGCGTGCGGCCGCTGATCGGCCGGTGGTTCGATGCGAGCGAGGATCGCCCCGGTCCTGCGACCGTCATCGTGCTCGGCCACGACGTGTGGCAGCGCGCGTTCGCCGGGGATCGCGCGATCGTCGGCCGGACGATCCAGCTCGACGCGCGGCCGGTGACCGTGGTCGGCGTGATGCCGCCCGGCTTCGACTTCCTCGACCGGGTCGAGGCCTGGCTCCCCTACCGGCTCGATCCCGCGCACGCCACCGGCGGCGATCACTTCCTGCGGGTC
>JBGQCL010000683.1:0-5517 GCA_041495365.1 Kofleriaceae bacterium
CCTCAGCCCGCGCTCAACCTCGCGTTCGCGCCGCGCGGCGCGGTCCAGCTCGCGTCCTCGATCCACGGCGACGTCCCCGAGATCGGGCTGCGCAAGGGCGTCCTCGAGCCCGCCCCGGCCGCGCCGAAGCCGAAATAGCGCCGCGCGCAGTGTAGAGGACGTAGCATCCAGCGGTTGTGCCGGCTCGACCGGATCGTCATCACCCGGCACGCCAACCAGCGTATGAACAACCGGGGTGCGACCGAGCCGGACGTCCGCAAGGCGCTCTTGACCGCGACGGCGGCGATCCGCCAGGTAGACCGCGACAACTGGCGCGTCGAGGGTGGCGTGGACACGGACGGTGATGACCTGACGCTGGTCTGTGACATCGGAGTCGACGTGATTGTGGTGACCCTGTTCTGAGCTCGGAGGTACCGGATGCGATGCCCGACCTGTAAGAAGGACAATACCCTCCGCCCCTGGGAGGGACTGACCACCGTGATGGGGGTCGAGGTCGAGGGGCGCGGCCAGCGCTGCCGGTCGTGCGATGAGATCCTCATCGAGCTGACCGAGCGCGGGCGGCAGGAGCGGCTCGCCGCGGAGCGACTGGTCGCCCGCGGGATCCGCTCCGGCGTGGAGTTCAAGTTCGTGCGCAAGCTCGCCGGGCTCCGCGCCAACGAGGTCGCCGACATGTTCGGCGTCAGGAAGGAGACCGTCTCGAGATGGGAGCGGGGTGAGGTCGAGATCCCGAGAACCGCAGCCTACGCGCTCGGCGAGCTCTTCGCGCACCCGAAGCTGACGCGGCAGCAGCTCGAGGCGTTCGCGCAGCCTTGAGCCAACCTGCTGTCCGATGCGGCTGGACATCAGCCTGGCGGCCGGGTTGGTCGACGAGGTCAACGTGTCGATCGTGCCGCTGCTGCTGGGGGCCGGCGAGCGGCTGTTCGACCGCCTGGGCGGCGGGGCGCCGCGGCTGGAGCCGGTCCGGGTGATCGAGGTGCCCGGCGTCACCCACGTCAAGTACCGGGTGATCCGGTAGGCGCGCCGAGCAGCTCGCGGCCGAGCGTGTCGCAGATCGAGTGGACCTCGTCGACGACGTGGGTCAGCAGGTCGTGGACGCCGGTGCCGGCGAGCGGCTCGCCGCGGCGCGCGGCGACCCAGGTGTCGAGCACGCGCAGACGCTCGAGCGCGACGCCACCGGGCAGGTCGTGGGCGTCGGGCGGCCGGATGTCGCACAGCCGGCTGTAGGCCGAGTGGACGCAGTAGGCGATCGAGCGCGGGAACGCCGGCTCGGACACCAGGAACCGGGCGACGCCCTCGGAGCTGACCCGGCCGGCGGCGCGCTTGAGGTAGGCCTCGCTGCCCGACAGCGCGCGCAGCAGCGACAGCCACAGCGCGGTCTCGACGACCTCGTGGCGCCGCGACATCTGGGTGAACGCGTGGTGGTGGACGTCGAGCATGCGCGCGGTCTGGTTGACGCGCTCGAGCAGGACGCCGAGCCACACGAAGTCGAGCGGCTCGTCGTGCAGCATGGTCGAGCGCAGCAGGCCGAGCGCGAGCTGGGTGCCGCGGCGGACGTGCTGGTAGAACGCGTCGCGGTGCTGCGCGTAGGTCACCGGGGCGAGCTCGCCGTCCATCCACAGGTGGAGCTCGTTGACCGCCTCCCAGGCCTCGTGCGACAGGACCTCGCGGATCGAGCGCGCGTTCCACCGCATGCCGTGGATCGAGCGCGCGAGCGACACGGTGGTGTCGTCGTCCCACACCATCAAGCGCTGGACGGCCTCGCCGTCGCCCCATGCCGGGTGGTCGTCGTCGCCGGCCGCGATCCGGCTGGCGAACCGCGACTCCTCGCCCGACACGACGATCACCGGGCGCCAGACCTGCGACGGCGGCAGCTCGGCGTCGAGCGCGAGCGACAGCGAGGCGGCGAGCATGCGGGAGGTGGCCTCGGCGCGCTCGATGTAGCGCCCGAACCAGAAGCAATGATCGGCGACGCGGGAGATCATCTGGCTCAGCCGTCCTTCAGGACCCAGGTGTCCTTGCTGCCGCCGCCCTGCGACGAGTTGACCACGTAGCTGCCGCGCTGGAGCGCGACGCGGGTCAGCCCGCCGGGCAGGACCCACGGGCCCTCGCGCGAGGTCAGGATGTAGGGTCGGAGGTCGATCCGGCGGGGCTCGACCGCGCCGCGCTCGGCGATCCAGGTCGGACAGCTCGACAGCTCGACCCGGTGCTGGGCGATGTAGCGCCGCGGCTCGGCGACGATCCGGCGGCGGAACTCGTCGCGCTGCTCGGACGTGGCCTGCGGGCCCATCAGCATGCCGTAGCCGCCGGCCTCGTCGACCGCCTTGACCACCATCTGATCGAGGTGGTCGAGCACGTACTTGCGGTCGTCGTCGAACAGGCACACGTAGGTCGGGACCTGCTCGAGCAGCGGCTGCTCCGACAGGTAGAACTCGATCATGTCGGGGACGAACGGGTACACCGCCTTGTCGTCGGCGATGCCGTTGCCGGGCGCGTTGGCGAGCGCGACGTTGCCGGCCGCGTAGGCCCGCATCAGGCCGGGCACGCCGAGCACGCTGTCGGGCCGGAACACCTCGGGGTCGAGGAATACCTCGTCGGTGCGGCGGTAGATCACGTCGACCCGCCGCGGGCCGCGCGTGGTCCGGCAGTAGACCTTGTTGCCGTCGACGAACAGGTCGGGGGCCTGGACCAGCTCGAGGCCCATCGTGCGCGCCAGGAAGCTGTGCTCGAAGTACGCCGAGTTGTACGGCCCCGGGGTCAGCACGACCATGTTGCCGTCGGCGCCGCCGGCCTCGCTCGCGGCCGGCGCGACCGAGCGCAGGGTCTCGGCGAGCCGGGTCGGGTAGTGGTCGACGCGGTGGACCCGGGCGGCGTCGAACAGGTGCGGGAACATCCGCTTGCTGATCAGGCGGTTCTCGACGACGTACGACACGCCGGACGGGGTGCGCAGGTTGTCCTCCAGCACGCGCCAGGTGCCCTCGGGGTCGCGGATCAGATCGACGCCGGCGATGTGGATCCGCACGCCGCCCGGCGGCTTGAGCCCGCGCAGCATCGGCCGGTAGCCGGCGGCGCCGATCACCATCTCGGGCGGCACCACGCCGGCCGCGAGGATCCGCTGGTCGCCGTAGATGTCGTCGAGGAACATGCCGAGCGCGCGCAGCCGCTGCTCGAGCCCGCGCTCCACCCGGCGGAAGTCGTCGGCGGAGATCAGCCGGGGCAGCAGGCAGAACGGGAAGATCTTCTCGGTGCCGCGCGAGTCGCCGTGGACCGAGAACGTGACGCCCTGCTGGAGCAGCGCGGTCTCGGCGAGCGCCTGCGACCGGGCCAGCTCCTCGGGCGATAGCCTGGCGAGCAGCCCGGCGATCCGCGCGAACGGCGCCCGCGGCCCGCCCTCGGTCTCGAACATCTCGTCGTAGGTGCCGGGCAGCGCGGGGTAGCTGCCGAACAGCCCGGTGACCGGTCCCTGGGACTGGGACTGGGACTGCATCATCGCGCCATCGTAACGAAAACCACGACCGAGATCAGGCGGAGCGCCGAGCATGATTGCCGGTCGTGATGCTCCGGCGCATCCGGTCCGGCAATCCGCGACAAGCAGCAACAAGCGGAGGCCCTCGCTGGCAGGCGCGATGGTGGAGTCCACGAACGCGACGCTGTTCTCCGATCGCCCGTCGGTCGACAGCACCACCGTGGACGCGTTCGCGGTCTCGGCGCGGCTCGACGCGCGTCCGGCCTCGCCGGATCTCGCCTGGGTCCTGGCGCTCGACGACGATCTGAAGGAGCTCGTCGGGTTCACGATCACGGCCGGCGTCGAGTTCCGGCTGTAGCCACCGCGCAGCGCAGCGCAGGGCGCTGTGCCCGCCGGCGACGTTTCGGTCGCGCCGATTGTCCGCGCGGCGTACGTTGCTTGCACACAAATTACAGCTCCGCGGGAACCCGTGGCGAGCTTGTCGGAAACCCGCTGAGAGCTCGCCGCGAGCTGGCCCGGCGCTAGCAAGAGGCGGATCTAGCTGGACTCAATTGACTTGAGCGCGGAGCGTGGGCGGGTCTACAGATGATACTTCTACAGGGCCAGCGAACTCGTGAGGGCCGGGCACAATGCTCACATCGCATGACAAGAGCTTCGTGTCGTCCGCGTCGTTCGGGAAGTACCGCTTCCTCGCCGAGATCGGATTCGGGGGGATGTCGGAGATCTACCTGACCGTGATTCAGGGCGGGCTGGCCGGCTTCCAGAAGCTCGTTGCGCTCAAGCTGCTGCGGCGCGATCTCGCCGAGGACGGCGAATTTCGCCGGATGTTCCTCGACGAGGCCCGGCTCGCCGCGCAGCTGAATCATCCCAACGTGGTCCAGACCTACGACGTCGGCGAGGACCACGGCCGCTACTACATCGCGATGGAGTACCTGGAGGGCCAGAGCTTCGAGCGGATCCGCCGGGCCTCGGGCTCGGCCCGGCTGTTCCCGCTCGAGCTGCAGATCCGCATGCTGTCGCAGGTGCTGTGCGGCCTGCACTACGCGCACGCGTTCGCAGATTATCATGATACGCCAATCTCGATCGTGCATCGCGACGTGACACCCAGCAATGTCCTGATCACCTATGATGGCCAGGTCAAGCTGATCGACTTCGGGATTGCCAAGGTCCTGGACTGGGTCCATGACACGGAGGTCGGCGTGCTCAAGGGCAAGGCGCGCTACATGGCGCCGGAGCAGGTGTCCGGTGCGCCGATCGATCGCCGCGCCGACCTCTACTCGGTCGGCGTCATGCTGTGGGAGACCCTGGCCGGCCAGCACATCTGGAACGGGCTCCCCGGGACCGAGGTGATCAAGCGCAGCGGCGAACCGCCGCCGCCACCGCTCGACGCACCGCCGATGCTGCAGCAGATCTGCGGCAAGGCGATGGCGCCGAGGCCCGAGGACCGTTACCCCACCGCCGAGGCGCTGCGCGCAGACCTCGAGCTGTTCCTCGCGCAGCACATCACGCCGAGCCGCGAGCGCGACCTCGGCGCCGCGGTCACCGAGCTGTTCGGCGACGAACGGGCGCGGCTCCGCCAGATCATCGACGCCCAGCTCAAGGACAGCCGGTCCGGCGATCGGCTGCCCGCATTTCGCGATCTGCGGAGCGCGCCGTCCGGCAACCGGTTCGACACGCCGATGGCGTCGAATCCACATCTGCGCGCGGCGAGCGCGGCCGGCAGTGGACCCGACGCCGCCGAGCCGGGTGACGCCGGCGGCGAGGCGCACAGCGAGAAGCTGCCGGCGCCGGACGCGTTCCCTCCGGCGCGCCGCCGGCGGCTCCATGCGATCGCAGGCGGCGCGGTGCTGATCGCGGCGGTCGCGATCGCGCTGACCCGCGGGGGGAGCCAGCCACCGCCGGCTGCGGCGACCCGCCCGGCGAGCGCGGCGCTGGTCCGGCCGGAGGGTTCGAGCCCACCGCCGAGGCCGCCGGTCGTCGTGCGCGGCGCAACCGATGATACGATCACGCTCGGGATGACCGCCGCGTTCTCGGGCGCGGCGCGCGAGCTCGGC
>JBGQCL010000684.1:0-5511 GCA_041495365.1 Kofleriaceae bacterium
GAATGGGCCGAATTGCTCCGGTGGCATCGGCCCGTGCGTCTTCAGCCAAGCGTCCAGCGGGACGCCGCGCACCCGCTCCATCGCGATCCATAGCACGTCGCCCTCGTTCTCGGCCCCGAAGTCATAGACGTGCGCCGCGTATCGGTGATCGAGTTGCGCTGCGAGCCTCGCCTCGCGCAGGAAGCGCTCGCGCGAGTCGCTGTCGGTGCGCTGCGCGCGCAGAACCTTGACCACCACCGCGCGCTCCAGCAGGGGCTGCTCGCCGCGGTACACCGCCCCGTAGCCGCCCTTCCTGATCAGCTCGCGCAGGACGTACCCGCCCAGTGTGCACCCAGAGAGATCGCGCTCGTCCATCAGCGTTGGCTCCTCCGTGGGGCGAAAGACTAACCGCCGCTCCTCTACAGGGAGATGCCTTCGCTGGCGCATTTTG
The DNA here is from genome assembly GCA_041495365.1 of Kofleriaceae bacterium. Taxonomy (GTDB): domain Bacteria; phylum Myxococcota_A; class Polyangia; order Haliangiales; family Haliangiaceae; genus JABFXX01. Next base: position 431 of record JBGQCL010000684.1, read on the forward strand.
CTGCACCAGCGTTGGGCGCTCCCGCCGCAGCGCTCCACGAGGTGTCCCGCGGATCAGCGGCTCCAGGCGAAATCGCGGGACACCTGGGATGCAGCTTCGGTAAGCGAGCCCGCACCATGTAGCACCAACATCGCGATCTGCGTTCCGGATGCGGCCCGAGGTGTCCCGAGAAATTCCATAAAGCGAGCGCTCCGCGGGACACCCCTTGCAGCGCCCCCGCCCCCGGCCCGGGTGTCCCGCGAAATTCCATAAAGCGAGCGCTCCGCGGGACACCCCTTGCAGCGCCCAGCCCTGGAGTGCTTTCTGATCCCATGGATCCGACCAACAAGCCCCATCAAGCTGCGCCGGCTTCACCCAGCGCGCCCAGATCGCTCTCGGTCAGGTTGGTGACGTCGACGCCGCCGATCTCGCCCGCTGCCCCCGCGACGCCGGTCGAGACACCGCCACTCCCCGAGGATGGGTTCGTGGGGTGGAACGTGGAAGCCGACCTGATCATCGCGATCTGCGAGTACAACGTCGAAGGGGACTGGGAGCTGCAGCGAAATCTCGTCGAGCTCAGCGTTGGCGGATCGAGCCAGTGTACGATCTCGATCCCGGGCCGCGGGCTGTCGGCGCGGCATTGTCTGCTGGACCGCCGCAAGCACAGACTGCTGCTCCGCGACCTCGACAGCTCACACGGTACCTTCGTCCGGGGCCGCAGGCTCGAAGGCCCTGCGGATCTGAGTCCTGGCGACACGTTCACGGCGCGGCCGATGACCTTCGTCTGTCTCAACAGCGAGATGCGGCAACATCGGCCCACACTGTTCGAGATACTGGGCCCGCGCGCGCCGCTGCCTCCGGACTGGGTGATGGTCCAGGCGGCCACGGACACGGGACCGCTGCTGCTCACGGGCGAAGCCGGATGCGATCTCGACCGCCTCGCGCGCGCGATCCACGCGATGTCGCTGTGGCGGAATCAGAAGCCGGTCGAGGTCGCTGTGGTGCCCCCGGACCGGGCGGCACAGGTGGCGCTGGTGCAGCAAACCTCCCGGACGTCGCTGATCCTTCCCCTGGGAGACGATGTTGCGCCGCTCGATCCGCAGTTCGCGGCGATGCTGTTCGACCTCAGCTCGCGCGTGCGCCTCATCGCTCTTGCATCGAGTCCAGACGTCGCGCGCCGCGCATTCACCGATGCCCGAGCCTGGCGGATGCAGCACATCGAGGTCCGACCGCTCGCGTATCGCGGTGGCGAGATCAACCGGCTGCTCGATCGCCGGTTCACAGAGTGCGCGTTCCCTCGCCGTGCGGCCGACCTGACTCGCGCGAACCAGGACGCGCTCAAGCGCTACGACTGGCCGGGCAACTTCGCCGAGCTCAGCGAGGTCGCGGACGCGATCGTTGCGCACGCAACGCTTGGCGGCTTGCGTCCGGCTGCGGAGTCGCTGGGGATGGCGTCGCACAAGAAGCTCGCGCGGCGCTTCGAACGCGTCGGCCTGGGGTTCCCGCTGTTCGACTCGGACGAATAGCGGTCGGTCTGTCCCGCAACTGGAGCAGAATGGCTCGGATCGCGGGACACTCAGCGAAGCGGTTGCCGGTACGTTTTGCACAGTTGCGCGTGATCGCGCGCTTCCTGTTGTCCCGCGTAAGCAACGCAATACACGGATCCGCGGAACACCCCTTTTCATCGATCGCGATCTCGTGTTCTGTAGCGACGTGGCAGGTCGCTCGATAAAGCTGCAGAGGTGTACGACCCTGGAATGGACGAGGCAGACCCGAGGTCCTCATTCGAGGGTGCCACTCCTCGAACACACAATCCACATTCGACCCGCGCCGATCGTTTGGTAGACGTCAACCGGCCATGCTCCGGGCCTTACTGAAATATTTGCAATGAACATTACTCCCATATCCGCAATCGATGTCCACTCTGCAGCATCGCTTGTGTTCGGCGATGATGATGAGATCGTTCAATTACGGGAGTGGGGTACGGAGCAAACTTGCAAGCTGGCACATCGGCTTCCCCAAGACGGTACCTTCGAGATGTCGGCAAGGTGTTCGCTCCGCTTCGGCGATGCGGAGATAGCGCCCACGAACATCGAGCTGATCTACGAGCGCAACCAGTGGCACATCATATGCGGATGCCGCTCTCTCGTGGCCATGCATCTCGACATCATCCTTCGAGCGAGCAGATACCTATGTCCTCAACAACTGTCCAAGGCAACGAAAGCGAATTAGCACTCGAGGACAAGGTCATTCGACTTCGTGAGTGGGGTACGACTCGTACTTATGGGTTGCCATCTCCAGGCGCTCGAGGCTGGTGCATCGGGGCCGGCAATACAGCCCTCGTGCAGTTGACCGACCCAAATGTCTCGCTCCGGCACGCAGAGCTGTTCCATCGGCGGCGACAGTGGCACCTTCGAGCTCTGGAGGGCACGCCCGGGCTGCGACAGGACGGCGAGCCTCGCCAGGAATTCGCCCTGACGCCGGGCCTCGAGATCGGCATCGGAGCAACGATCTTGATCGCCGAGAGCGAACGCTCTATCGCGTTGCGCGAGTTCTGCGCCCGGCTGCTTGGGTGGGGCGACGACCGAATGCGCGCGGTCGACCACGCACTGCGAGCGATCCGGCTCGCGGCGGCCCGGCGATCTGCGTTGGTCCTGCGAGGGGAGGAGGAGCCCGTGCTGCTGGCGTACGCACTGCATCGCCGCGTGCTTGGCCCCGCCGCGCCGTTCGTCATCTGCGATCCTCGCCGCGATGACCTCCCGGCGTCGGCACGTTCACCAGCCAACGCGAGCAGTGCAGCGGTGGCATTGCAGACCGCGGCTGGAGGTTCGCTGTGTGTGCGGAGCCGCCGCTTGCCGCGCGATTGGTCCGAGCTCCTGCGGTTGCTCGAGGAGGTCGATCCCCGAGCCCGAGCCCAGCTGATCATCTGCATGACAAACCACGAGCGCAGCGCACTCGTCGCTCGCGCGATGATCCCGATCGAGGTGCCGCCGCTCGGCGTTCGCGAAACGGAGCTGCCTCGGATCATCCAAGCGTATGCGGATGACGCGCTCGCCGCATTGCACGCTCCGCAATTCTGCTTCTCCGAAGAAGATCGCGATTGGGTGATGATGCATGATGCGGAATCACTGCCGGAGATAGAGAAGGCGACCCTCCGCATCGTCGCGCTCAAGAAGACTGGCAACCTCTACCGAGCTGCGAAGTTGCTCGGCATCGCCGCCGTGTCGCTGTCTCGCTGGCTGGACCGCCGGATATTACCCACCGGTTCCGTGCCACAGGCTGGGATCTGGTGAAGCCTCCACACGGCGAAGGCACCACGTTGGCGGAGCCGGCTGCGATACTCGATCGCGATTCGGCAACCCCGGTTTCGGGAGATGGCGGCGAACCGGCCTGCATGCCGCCGCTGTACGTGCGCGCGCTCGACGCGTTCGAGGCGTTCTATCGCCAGCTGGGGGTGGTGTCACAGCGCATGGCGGAGCTACGTGCCGCGTTCGACGCCAAGCCGATCCCGTACGTCGTCCTGGCTGCCGCGGACCTCAACAGCGCCCTGGACGTGCTGTACGCGCGGCTCGAGCTCCTCGAGGTCATCACCAACGACGATGCTGGCCGGGATCTGTGGACGCACCCGATGATGGAGGTGATGCGCTCCCAGCTGCGAGCACTGCTGGGTGATGGAACGGCGTACGCGTTGCGGCATCCCGAGGACTGGCGGGCTGTCCGGCAGCTACGCCGCCTCGCGATCACACTCGCAGCCGACGCGAAGCTCGCAAGAGAGGTTGTCGGCGGAGCCCGCACCTCCGACGAGCCTGCAGGCGACATCACGGCCGGCCGCACCGATCCAGGCCAGCGCCGGGATCCGCCGTGAGTGACAGGCATAGAAAGCCACTTGCAAGAAAGACATCCAAGAATGTCATGATGCCGTTTCGTCGCGAGCTGTGTGCTATGCAGAAACAATATGATCGCATGGTCGCTGCGCTCGGCCGGAAAGATCTTGTTAGCGTGCGCGTCACTGCATGTCACCTCGTGCTGACCTGGCTACAGATGGAAGTTGCATTCATTCGGTTCATCGAACGCACTCCTGCAGAGGTGGCCCTGGGGCCCAGAGCCCGGCGAGAGAGGCTGGTGCTGAGTGAGAGCAACAAGACCGTGAGAGCTCTGTTTCGCCGCGCTTTGAGCGAGACGTCCAGTTGGGTCACGTCTCCAGGTGAAATGCGCATCCTTCGAGCCATCCTGTGCTGGCTCTATGAGCGACTGGGGTTGTGCTCGGTCGTTGGGTTCCCTGACCTGTCCGCTCCGCACGCGCTCCCCTTCAATCAACCGCGCACCCGATCGCACAGGCGAGCCACTCGAACCGGAGTCCGCAAAGCGACAGGGAAGCCATGAATGCCGTCATACGGCCCATCCCGCTCACATAGGAGTCGGTCAATGACCTCGACAAAGCAGCGATTGTCTCTTCATCTCGCCTCTCACGAATGGACCGAAGCATTATCTCGGGCGCTGGAGTCGCGAAGGTTCGCCTCGCTGAGCGCCTATGCCGACAGCCGGCCCGAAGCGTCGCTCGCTGAGCTAGCCGCCGACCTGGGCGGGCCCGACGCCGCGCCGATAGCTCTGGAACAACGGCTCATCGCGGAAGCCGAGGCCACAGGCACGATGGAGCGCTGCGCGCGGAGCCTCCTCGCGCGTGATCTCCGCCAGGAACTCTCGGAGGGGTGGCCGGAGCGAACCGACAGCGACGATGAAACCGCGAGCCAGGCTTTCCGACTTGCGGGGGTCTTCCTCGCGCTCGCGACGTCACTCCCAGCCGCCTACCAGGGCGCGATCGATCGCGTGGAGCGGGCGATGAAGACGGCCGAGTTGCCCGTGGGGTGGCTCCCTGATGGCCCCGATGATCCGGCCCTGATCGAGCTGTTCGCATCTTGCTGGCACGCACCGCCGCTGTGACTCGATATCGATGTGAAGGATAGCGACATGCACTTCCAATCGGGATTCTGCACAAATGCATTGCAGAGACTGGAGCGGCTTACCGCAAGCCTCCACACGGGCAGGCTGAGCTCTGCTGCGATCGCCCACGCGATAAGCACCATTGACAATATCCTGTCCGA
>JBGQCL010000685.1:0-5501 GCA_041495365.1 Kofleriaceae bacterium
ACCGCGATCGCCGTCTTGCCGGTGCCGCGGTCGCCGATGATCAGCTCGCGCTGGCCGCGGCCGATCGGGATCATCGAGTCGATCGCCTTGATCCCGGTCTGCATCGGCTCGTGCACGCTCTTGCGCTGGATGATGCCCGGCGCCTTGATCTCGACCTGGCGGCGCTGCTTGCCGCCGATCGGCTTGCCGCCGTCGACCGGGATGCCGATCGCGTTGACCACCCGGCCGAGCAGCTCCTCGCCGACCGGCACCTCGACGATCTTGCCGGTGCGCCGGACCACGTCGCCCTCGCGCACCGCCTCGTACTTGCCGAGCAGCGCGACGCCGACGTTGTCCTCCTCGAGGTTGAGCACCATGCCGCTGACCTTCTCGCCGCCGCCGCCCTCGAACTCGAGCAGCTCGCCGGCCATCGCGCCCGACAGGCCGTACACGCGGGCGATGCCGTCGCCGGCGGTCAGCACCGTGCCGGTCTCGGTGACCGAGACCTTCTTGTCGTAGTTCTCGATCTGCTGGCGGATGATGTCCGAAATCTCTGCAGCGCGGATATCCATGGGTAGTCTCGGGGGTCTGGGGTCTGCGTCTATGGCGCCTGGTTCCGGAAGTCCCGGGGGGATCCGGGGGCAGAGCCCCCGGATGGGGGATCATGTGCGAGCGATCTGGGGTTCCCGGGGGGATCCGGGGGCGGAGCCCCCGGATGTGAGCTCGTCGCGGAGCGTGCGGAGCTGGGTGCGAAGGGAGCCGTCGTAGACCGTGTCGCCGAGCTTGGCGACGACCCCGCCGAGCAGGTCGGGATCCTCGCGCCGGGTGACCGCGACCTTCTTGCCGGAGACCTGCTCCAGCGCGGCGGTGATCTGGGACAGCTGGGCGGCGTCGAGCGGCCGGGCCGACGTGACCTCGGCGCTGAGCCGCCCGGCCCTGGCCTCGATCATCGCGTCGACCTCGCGCGAGATCGCCTCCAGCGACCCCAGCCGCTCGCCGTCGAGCAGCAGGTGGACCAGGTTGCGGCTGTGCGGGGCGGCCTCGATCCGCTGGAGCAGCCCGTCGATCACCCGGCGGCGGTCGGCGCGGCGGATCGCCGGGTTGGTCAGCACCGTGACCAGCTCGGTGGACGCGTGCATCGCGTGCGCGAGCGACCGCAGATCGGCGCCGATCTGGTCGAGGTTGTTGTGCGTCGTGCCGATCTCGATCACGGCGCGCGCGTAGCGGCGGGCCAGGCTGCCGGTCACCATCACTGCACCTCCCCGCGGCCGCGCGGCGCGCCCTGGCCGGTCTGGACATCGGCGATGAACCCGGCGACCAGCATCTGCTGATCCCCGGCGGTCAGCTTGTCGCGCAGCAGCTTCTCCGTCGCGGCGGCCGCGGCGGCGGTGACCTCGCGGGTCAGCTGCGCGCGCGCCAGCTCGATCTCGGCGGCGATCCGCTGCTCGGCGTCGCGCGCCATCTGCGCCGCCTGGGCCTCCGCCGCAGCGAGGATCCGCTGCTTCTCCTTGTCGGCGTCGGCCCGCATCCCGTCGACCAGCTGCTTGATCTCGGCGTCGGCCGCCTTCAGCCGCGCCTCGTACTCCGCCAGCTTGTCGGCCGCCTGCTGGCGCAGCCGCGCGGCCTCGTCGAGCGCCGTCTTGATCAGGTCATGGCGATCGCGGGCGGTCTTCTGCGCGAGCGGCCAGCCCCACCTGGCGAGGATCCCGAGCAGGATCGCGAAGTTGATCAGCACGAACACGAACGGCGGCGACGCCGGCTCCTCCTCGTGCACGGTCTGGCCGGTCGCCAGGTCCGTCATCTTGCCGTCGCCGAGCGGCCCGCCGAGCTCGTCCTTGCCGCTGTAGTCGAACAGGTGGCCGGGCTGGATGCCGAGGTAGTTGAAGTGCTTCGACGGATCGACCTCGCCCTCGCCCTCCCCCGGCTCGCCGGCCGGTTCGCCGGGACGATGCTCGGCGCCGCCCGCGCGGGTCTGCGCCGAGTCACCCGCTGCGCTGGCCGCCGCCTTGGCAGCCTCGGAGCCGCCCGCATTCTCCGCGGGCTGCGCGTGCGCCGGCGCCGCCGCGAGCGCCACCACCAGCCCGCCGGCCGCGAGCAGCGTGAACATCGACCGGAGCGCCGCCCTCCGGGGCATGGCCCGCGTCATCACCGACATCGCCGTCATCTAGGCAACCTCCCGTCCGAGCAGCTTCGACGCGATCGAGCGCGCCAGCGCGTCGGCCTGCGGCAGCAGCTGGCCCCGCGCGACCTCGGTCTCGCGCCGCACGGTCGCCTGCGCGTCATCGATCGCCTTCTGCGCCCTGGCCCGCGCCTGGTCGGTCACCTCGCGCTCGTGCCGGGTGGCCTCCGCGCGGATCTTGCGCCCCTCGTCGCTCGCGCCCTCGCGCGCGATCGCGAGCTGCTTCTCGTAGTCGGCCAGCTTCGCGTCGGCCTGCGCCGTCATCCGGTCCGCCTCGGCGCGCGCCCCGTCGATCCCCGCTGTGCGCCGCTCGCGCAGCCGCAGGTACGGCTGGAACAGGAAGCGGTTCGCGATCGCGAACAGGACCAGGAACAGCACGAACTGAACGATCACCGTGGCGTCGATGTCGATCAGTGGATGCCCTGCAGCCAGCGAAACGATGGGCGTCTGATCCATGGTCTTTCCCTGGGTCTTTACCTGCGCAACCTATGAAGAATCCTCGGGTTGACGCCGGCTGCTTATAGTCGGCGCCGCCCACCATGTCAACGGTGGGATGCCCGAGCTTTGTCGACGGAACTGCGACAATGCGCCGCGCGAACGCCGCGATCGAGCTCACGCCTTGCCAGGATCTGGCCGTCCCCGCCGCGTGTTCCAGACTACGCCCGGAACATCGAGAGCTTGCGCACAGGCCCGGTACATCCGGAACAGCGGCCGCTGCTCCGGACGAAGCCTCTGATCTCGCCCATCTCACTCCGATCGGAACAGCCCGGAACAGCTATCGGAACATTGGAGGACGCCGCGTTCCGGTTCGGGTGGAACAGCCACGGACACTTGGCCATGTCCGAAGCTCGGCCCAGCCCTTGCTCTGCCGCTCCGCGTGCCTTGGATGTCAGGGGACTCCGGTAGGGGGGCGGCCGTGGCCGACCCCCAAGGCTCACGTATCCAACTTCGGCCCGCGCCGCGGGTGATTCGACTATCGTGCGCACCACCGTGAAGTCTGACGGTAACGAGGGCCTCGCCGAGACCCAGCCCGCGGCGCCCGCGCCGGCGGACCCGACGCGCACCAGCCAGCCGGACCGGCCCGTCGACTCGACACGCACCAGCCAGCCGGACGGGCACGCTGCATCGCCGCTCCGCGCAGTGCGGCCACCGATGGCACCCCAGCTACGCGACCACGACCGCTACGACATCCTGGGCGAGTACGGTCGCGGCGGCCTGGGGCGCGTGTCCCGCGTCCATGACCGCGAGCTTGGCCGCGATATCGCCATCAAGGAGCTGATCTCCCGCGGTGCCCTCAGCGAGGTCCGGTTCCTGCGCGAAGCCCTGATCACCGCGCGCCTCGAGCACCCCGGCATCGTCCCGGTCTACGAGGCCGGCCGGTGGGCCGACGGCACCCCGTTCTATGCCATGAAGCTGGTCTCGGGCCGCCCGCTCCGCGACCTGATCGCCGAGCGCAAGACCGTCGACGAACGGCTCGCCCTCCTCCACCACGTGATCACCGTCGCCGATGCGATCGCCTACGCCCACGTCCAGAACATCATCCACCGCGACCTCAAGCCGTCCAACGTCATCGTTGGCGACTTCGGCGAGACCGTGGTCATCGACTGGGGCCTCGCCAAGGACCTCACCAGTGCCGAGGAGCCCGCTGCTGGCGGCGGCCCGTTCCGAGAGCATCGCGACGATGGCCTGACCTCGGCCGGCACCGTCCTTGGCACCCCGGCCTACATGGCGCCCGAGCAGGCGCGCGGCGAGCCGGTCGACCAGCGCGCCGACGTGTTCGCGATCGGCGCCATGCTGTGGGAGCTGTGCTCACTTCAGAAGCTGCCGCCCGGCTTCTCCGGACAGCGTCGCCGCATCCTGCGCAAGTCCGGCATCGACCCGGACCTCGTCACCATCATCGAGAAGGCGCTCGACCCCGATCCCCTCCGCCGCTACCCCGACGCTGGTGCTCTTGCTGCAGACCTCAAGGCGTTCAAGGCCGGCGCCCGCATCGCTGCCCGCCGCTATCCGCCATGGGCCCTCCTCGTTCACTGGACACGCCGTCATCGTCCCATGGCGATCACGATGGCCACGGGACTCTCCATCCTGATCGCAGGAGCCGTGCTGTACGTCCGCGATGTCGCCGACCAGCGCGACCGAGCCGACGCGTCCGAAGACGTAGCGAGACGCTCTCAGCGTTCGGCTCAAGCTTCACTTGACGATCTCACCCTGAAGCACGCCGAGCTCTTGCTGAGCACGGACCCTTCGGCTGCAATCGATGCGCTCGTCACATACCGTGGCGACAAGCGCGAGCACGCGGAGCTGATTCGGGCAAAGGCAGCCGGCATGGGAGTCGCTCTGCTACGCGCAAAGCCACACACAGACAATGTTCGCTGGGTCACTGGAACTCAAGCTGGAGCGATTATCTCGCTGAGCACCGATGGTACCATCGTCAAGACATCGCCAGACAAGTCATCCACAGTCCTCACAAGAGGCGTATCCTCGAAAGGTCGTGCCGCTTACGCACCATCTCGCGGCCTCCTGGTATACGATTGCGATCCAGCAGACCTGTGCATTTGGGACGTCAGGCACGACGTGCGCATCCCTCCGGCGCCGGCGTTTCGCGGGTGGCAGCTAGCTCGAGTCGCTTTCTCACCCGACGAAACCAAGCTGGCCCTATTCTCGTACTCTGGACTCCTTCGAGTGTTTGAGGTCTCAGATCCAGGACGACCGATCGAACTCCTTCACGTCCAAAGAGATCACGGGATAGGTCTGTTGTTCGTTGATGATGAAACGATAGCAGTCGGCTTGTCGGACGATCTTGGAGCATTGGAGATCATCCATTTGGATGGCAGCACGCAGACACTGACCGTTCACGAGAACTTCCTTTGGGACACCAATCCAAAGGCACATCGACTCGTGCTTGCCACAGAGCATGGGGTCGGGATCTATCTTTCTCATTCACCGCTGCGCGTTCTGCATCGAGTACCCCTTTGCCACGACACACCCGCCAGCCTGAAGTTCCTACCCGATCGGCACGCCGCCGCATATGCGTGCAGGGAGGGTACGATCGGCATCTGGGACACGGAGTCGCAGATCATCACGCCACTGACGCACATGGAAGGGCATGTCGACGCGATCACAGTCGATGATGCCCATGAGTACCTCATTGCGACGGGTGGCAACGGGACGTTGGCCGTCATCGATCTGGAGACAAACTTAAAGGAGCCACTGGTCGAGCTTGAGGCGCGCCAGCGGCTCGCTCGTACAGTCGAGCGTCCTGACCAGTGCGTCCTTGAGCAGGTAGGCGCGGTAGAGCCGCTTGTTCTCCCGCTGCAGCTGGGACAGGCGCAGCGAGTCGAAC
>JBGQCL010000686.1:0-5458 GCA_041495365.1 Kofleriaceae bacterium
CAGGCGTTGCCCTACCCCGAGTTCCTGCTCGCCCGCGTCCCGAGCAACGCCCCCAAGAGCGAGCTCGGGCAGCTGCTGGAGCCTGTATTCGACGCCATCACCCGCTGCTCCTCCCTCCGCGCCGACGTCGTCCTCGACGCGATCACCGCCAAGTTCGGCGTCCGACGCCGAGCCCTCCTCCAGGCGGTGAAGCAACGTGAGCGGCAGCAAATCGTCAACGCGAAGGTTGAGGGCGCTGCGGCGAAGCGGCCGATCGACGCGGCCCAATCAGCGCCAACGACAAGCGGGGCGCCACCTCCGGGCGTTCCGGCCGGGCGATCACCGCGGCCCGAGATCTGCGTGAGCGGCCGCCACCTCCACGACCTCGTCATCGATACGCACGCGATCCTCGCGCTCGCGAATCAGCGTCGGATCCAGCTCGCCACCGCCGGCGAGGTCGCCGACGACGAGGTACCCCTCTTTCGCCGGGGAAACGTGCTCGCGCGCCTTGAGCGGCCAGAGGACGCTACGCCGCGGCTTGCCGAGGTCACCGAGCCGTCGGTGTACGGGTTGATCATGCGCGAGATCGGCTGGGTGCGTGAGACCGAGCAGGGGTCGACGCCCGTGTATCCGCCCGACAAGGTTGCCAGGGACCTGCTCATCCATCCTCGCTCGACCTTCCCCCGCGTGAACTCGGTGATCACGGCGCCGACGTTCGGCCTCGACGGCCAGCTGCTGATGACCCCGGGGCTCCACGTGCGGGACCGGCTGTGGCTCGAGCCAGATCCATCGCTCCAGCTCCCTGAGGTACCCGGCCACCCGACGGGCGAGGACATCGCCGCGGCGCGCGGGCTGTTCTTCGATGACCTGCTCGTCGACTTTCCGTTCGACGGCCCGAGCGACCGCGCGCACGCCCTCGCCGCGCTCCTGCTGCCGTTCCTGCAGCGGATGATCGACGGCTGCACGCCGCTGCATGTCATGGAGGCGCCCGGCGCCGGGGCCGGCAAGGGCCTCCTGTGCAACATGGTCGGGATCTTGCTGACCGGCGACGAGTGCAACATCCGGACGCTGCCGGACTCCGACGAGGAGATGCGTAAAATGCTGACCGCCGAGTTGCTCATGGCGCGCCCGCTCATCCTGCTCGACAACGCGAACGACAAGAAGACCCTCTCGGCGCCGCCCCTGGCCGCCGTGCTGACCACGCGCTCCTGGACGGATCGGATCCTGGGGCGCACCGAGATGGTGACCGTGCCGAACAAGGCGATGTGGATGTTGACCGGCAACAACCCCAAGCTATCGAGGGACATCGCCCGGCGGTCGATCCGGATCCGCATCGATCCGAAGGTCGACCGAGCCTGGCTACGCACCTCGTTCAAGCACGACCCGCTGGAGCAGTGGGCGAAGGCGCATCGCAACGAGATCGTGCACGCCGCGCTCGTCCTGGTGCAGGCGTGGATCGCGGCGGGCCGGCCGCTATCGCGCGCGCGGCTCGGATCGTTTCAGGCATGGGCCGGCGTCCTGGGTGGCGTGCTCGACGTCGCCGGCGTGGAGGGGTTCCTGGGCAACCTCGACGCGCTGTACGCGCACGCAGATTTGGATGACGCGGCCTGGCGTGCGTTCACGCAGGCGTGGTGGGACACGCACGGCGGCACCGAGTTGCATGTGTCGGTGCTGGCCGAGCTCTGCGAGAAGCACGATCTCATGTCCGAGCTGCTCGGTGACGGAACCACACGGTCCCAGCAGGTCCGGCTGGGCCGCGCTCTCCAGGGCGTGCGCGACCGGTCGTTCGGGCAGCTCCAGGTGCTCGTGGGGGGCGCCGACCGAAAGGGGCGGACGCTCTACGCGTTGAAGCACCTGGGGGAGCCGGTCTCTCCATGCGATGCGCGGCCGACGGAGGTCGGGACCAGACACGGCGATGGGACGCACTGGGTTCCGTACGCGGAAGATACCGACGATGACTTGTGAATCTCCACCCGCTCTGCCTGGTGCCGCGATGCCTGCAACCTGCAGGACTTCGAGTACGCAGGGAGGTTTGGAGTGCCGATCGACGGCACGTGGGTCAAGCGGCGCGGCTGGTCGAGTGACGCGGTTACGAGCCTCCCATCTCGATATTCATCGTCCGGTGTCTGTGATTGTGCGTCGGTTCTCAACTAAATATAACGCCTATCGAGATATTTCCGCAAGGCGGCATTCCACGATCGACCACGCAATGACAGGTCAACGGTCTCTTCAGCTTCAGCCAGCGGCCTTCCCAAGTCCAAGCGCGCCAGTGAGTGCCCTGTCGCCAGATATCTGCCTCCGGTAATCCAGCCCAGATCTCGTGTGGGCCCGCCTCGGGCGGACGCTCACAGCGCAAGTAGTGCGCGATGCGCTCACCCGGATAACGAGCAGTTCGCGTTGCCAATGTGGTCGACGATGTCGAGAGCGAGCTCAAATACTCGTTCCGCTTGTCCGGATCCCACATTGAGACTGGAAGAATCTTGCGAACCAGACCGCCCGAGTCGAATGGGCAGATCGTACCTTTCCGGAACGCCGTCCGTTCGCAACACGATGCAGAATTGGCCAAACTGTTCGAGCGTGCGTCCAAGGAAGCAGTAGACGTGCGCGTCGCTGATCGCGAGCTGCAATTCGAGTTGCTTGGTTCCTGTGTCGACATGCGGCGGCGGCGGTGAGCAGCCGTCGCTGATGATCGTCAGGTACCCGCCCTCATCAAGGCACTTCGTTGCGTGGAACCAGAACATGGGGCATGCGATCGTAACCGGAAGGTGTAACGCCCGCAAACGGAGGCACATATATACCGCGCCGACGGCGGCGGCCGCGCGCTGTCTCTAGCCGCGGCGCCGCGTGTGCACCGACGGCGGTGGTGCGTTCACTCAGTATTGATCGGCGAGGAGCCGTCGCCGCGGTCCCCGCGGTCGCCCGCAGCGTCGAGCGAGGCCCGTATCTGAAGCGCGAGCTCCGTCGCAGCATCGCACCGGAGCACGGCGCCGACCCTGCCCGCGGCGAGCGCGACGCCGAGGCTGCGCCGCAGCCCGCCCCACCGCAAGGCGCGCCGCACGGTCCCGAGGCGGTCACGATCGCACCGCGGGCCTCCTGGTCGCGGCCGAGCGCCGCCAGTGCCGCGCCGCGCAAGTGCTGAGCCTCGACGGAGGACGGCGACATGCCCGGCGCGGTCGTCCGGGCCGGGCCGCTACCTCCGTTGGCCAATGAATTCCCAGGTCTCCGCCGTCGCGGTGGTGGTCGAGTCTGGACGTTGCGCGATCGCGAACGTCGGCGTGGAGCGCGCGTGGCTGGCTCGCGACGGGCGTTTCGAGCGCGTCTCGGTGGACGACGCGGTCGGCGCCAACCCCCCGACACTGCGACGTGGCTGAACGAGCTGCCCACAGCGTGGTTCGGCCGGGTTCCGCGGAGCCGGCGCTCGCTGGCAAGTCCGTGAGCGCCCGCTGCGCGACGACGACATCCTCGTCCTCGCGTCCGGTGCGCGCGATCGCGGCCTCGACGAGAGAGGTCGCGCTCGCGCGCGGCGGGCGTGCCGGGAGTAGCGGCTGATGACGGCGACGCGAGATCATGAAATGATGACCTACCTCACCAAGGTAGCGCCGAACGCATCCAGCAAAAGCTATGGTCTATCGCAAAGCAAACACTGTCCATTTCGACGGCCCCTTCCGAGAGGAGTGGGTTGACGCGTTTCTTATGTGCCTCGATGAGGCCCTGGTTCAGGGATACCTGGACATCAAGCTCGACTTCTCTCGTACGACGCTTGCTTGGCCCGACAGCATGGTCCCCGTCCTGACAGCATCGGACTGGTTAAAGAGGAATGACGGAACCGTTACGATCGCACTGCCGCTTGATGACGCAATGCGAAAGTTGTTTCTGAATACCTCATGGGCTCACTATCTGCAGCCGGATTGGTATACCGCTAGTGCAGTGATGGTCGACCACTTCAACGCGCGGCGATTCCAGACCGCCACGGAGCAACAGCGCGTCGTGAACGATGTCATGCGCCTCGTCGTCGCAAAGGCGATGCCGCCCAAGGACGTCTTGACCGGCTTTGAATGGTCGCTCAATGAGATCACTGACAACGTGCTCACGCATGCATCATCTCCGGACGGAGGGATTGTCCAGGTCACATCGCTGGAGAACGGACTGATTCTCTGCGTGGGTGATGCGGGGCGGGGCATTCTATCCACGTTGAAAGAGGGGCATCCCGAACTCCGCAACGACGAGCAGGCGCTCGGCGAGGCCGTCAAGGCCGGCGTGACACGCGATCCTAAGATCGGCCAGGGCAACGGGCTCGCAGGTACGCTCCGCGTAGCGACTCTCTCCGGGGGAGCATTCAGGATCGCCTCTTACAGAGGCCGGCTATCAGTACGAGGCGCAGCCGCGACTCATTCGCTTCGACCGCACCGAGCTAATTTCCCGGGCACGTTGGTCAAGGCCCTGATCAGGACCCAGAACGGGTTTGATGTGGAGAAGGCGCTTGAGTTCTCTGGGGGCAAGACCACTCACCTGAACATCCTCGATTTCCACGATGAGGAAGGCCAGGCAATGGTTCTTCGACTGGCCTCCGAGACTGACGGATTCGGCTCTCGATATTCGGGCAAGTATGTACGTGAGAAGTGCCTGCATCTGTTGGCGACGGAACCGACGAGATTGCTAATTCTGGACTGGGCCGGGGTGCCACTTATCTCCAGCAGCTTCGCAGATGAAGCACTTGGAAAACTGTTCGTAGAGATCGGACCACTGGAGTTCGGAGCCCGGATTCGCCATCAATCAATGGAAAGGCTCAACGTGGGTTTGGTGAACAAGGCGATTCTTCAGAGGGCATCACAGCAGATCCTCGCCCAGCGGGCAGCCGCAAGATCGTGGGCCCGTGAAGGACACGCGGACCAAACCGGAGATCGGCAGCAACAACCCTCACGCCGCCGCCGCCGTCACCGACGCGGCGCGCGCCCCCAGAACGGATGACTCGCCGGTAGCCGACGCGTTCAAGCCCGAGCTCGCGACACCATGTCGTTGTTTGGCGCGCACCGTCGCCCATGGGGCGCGCCGCGCCCGTGAGCCCCGCGCCCACGAACGCGACGCAGTCCCCTGAGCGGATCGCGTCGAGGAGCGACATCGGAACCGACTTCGCCTCCGGCCAGGTCATCGCAAGACGCAGCCTGCGGTCACGAGATGCTCCAGGTCGCGGTGAGGCCGCCGCCGAGCGCGCGCAGGCCGGCGGCGAGTTGACGCGCATCGGCCGACCACGCGTCGTCGAGCAGCACCGGCGGCAGTGCACCCGAGCCGCCGGCGCTGAGCGACGCCGACAGCGCGCCCTGGATGCTCGCCGCCTCCGTGGCGTCGAGCAGGAGGTTCTGCGCGATCCACGGCTGCACCTGCGCTCGCACCGAACGGCGGCCACACCAGCGCGCCGATCGACGCCCCGGCGACGTAGATCGCAGAGGTGTCACTGTTGGCCACCGCCTCGCGCTTGGCC
>JBGQCL010000687.1:0-5454 GCA_041495365.1 Kofleriaceae bacterium
GGTCGAGTCCTGCACGCCGTAGCGGCACCAGGTCGAGCCGACGCAGCTCTTGACGGTGCGCATCGCCTTGCCGTACGCGTGGCCGCTCTCGAAGCCGGCGGCGATCAGCTCGTCCCAGATCTCGGGCAGCTGCTCGAGCCGCGCGCCGAACAGGTCGATGCGCTGTCCGCCGGTGATCTTGGTGTACAGCCCGTACTTGTTCGCGACCCGTCCGAGCGCGATCAGCTGGTCCGGTGTGACCTCCCCGGCGGGGATCCGCGGCACCACCGAGTAGGTCCCGTTCTTCTGGATGTTGGCGAGGAACCGATCGTTGGAGTCCTGGAGCGAGCGGTGCGGCGGCGCGAGCACCGGCTCGTTGTAGATGCTCGCCAGGACCGACGCGACAATCGGCTTGCACACCTCGCAGCCGGTGCCCGCGCCGTGGGCGCGGAGCAGCGCCTCGAACGTGCGGACGCCGGTGGCCGCGACGATCTCGAACAGCTCCTGGCGGGTGTGCGCGAAGTGCTCGCACAGCACCTGCTTCGCGGCGCGGCCGGACCTCGCCAGCTCGGCTGCCAGCAGGTCGGCGACCACCGGCAGGCAGCCGCCGCAGCCGGTCCCGGCCCGGGTGCAGCCCTTGACCTGGGCGACGGTCGACAGCGAGGCCGCCCGGATGCCGGCGCGGATCGTCCCGGCGAGCACGTGGTTGCACGAGCACACCGGCGCGTCGTCCGCGAGCTCCGAGCTCGCCGCGGCGGCGCGGCCGAACACCGGCAGCTCACCGGTCATCGGCTTGGCGGTGCGCGTCAGGTGGACGAGCCGCACGTAGTCCGAGGTATCGCCGACCAGGATCCCGCCGAGCAACCGGCTGCCGTCGGCGGTCAGCACCAGCATCTGGTACACGCCGCGCAGCTGATCCTCGTAGGCGACGGTCCGGGTGGTCCGCGGATCGCGGAACGGATCGCCGAAGCTCGCGACGTCGGTGCCGAGCAGCTTGAGCTTTGCCGAGCGGTCGGCACCGGGGAACGCCGCGTCCTGACCCGTCAGGTGCCTGGCGAGCACCTCGGCCATCTCGTAGCCCGGCGCGACCAGGCCGTAGATCGTCCCGTCGTGAAGCGCGACCTCGCCGATCGCGAACACGTGGTCGTCGCTGGTGCGCAGCTGGTCGTCCACCACCACGCCGCCGCGCTCGCCGGTCCGGATCCCCGCGTCGCGGGCGAGCTCGTCGCACGGCAGGATCCCCGCCGAGACGATCACCAGGTCGACCGGGATCGCCGGCTCGCCGAACAGCTCGACCTCGTGCACGCAGTCGCCCCCGTGGATCGCCACGATCCGCGCCCCGAGATGGACGTGGACACCGAGGCCGCGGATGCCGGCCTCCAGCAGCCCCGCGCCGACCGCGTCGAGCTGCCGCGGCATCAGGCGCGGTGCCAGCTCCAGCACGTGGGTCTCCAGCCCGGCATCGAGCACCGCGCGCGCGGCCTCCAGGCCGAGCAGGCCGCCGCCGATCACCGCGGCCCGGCGCGCGCGGCCGAGCTGGCCGAGGATCGCGTCGAGGTCCTCGATCGTGCGATAGACGTGGACACCGGGCGTCTCGATCCCGGGGACCGGCGGCACGAACGGCGCCGAGCCGGTCGCGAGCACGAGCTCGTCGTAGCCGATCACGTCGCCGCCGTCCGCGACCACCTCGCGACGCGCCCGATCGATCCGGAGGATCGCGGTCCCGATCCGGAGCTCGATCCCGTGCTCGGCATACCACTCGGCCGCGCCGAGCCGCAGCCGGCTCGCGTCGCGATGCGCGAAGTACTCGGTGAGGTGGACGCGATCGTAGGCGGGCCGCGGCTCGCGGCCGAACACGGTCAGCCGGTGCCGCCGGCCGCGATCGTGCTCGACGAGCTTCTCGCAGAACCGGTGCCCCACCATGCCGTGGCCGATCACGGCGATCCGGCTCATGGCGTCACTCCGCCCCCCACCGCGGACACCGCGGCCGACCACTTGCCGCGCGGCGAGACCAGCAGGCGCAGGCAGACCGCGGCGACCGAGGCGACCAGCGCGAGCGCACCGAACCCGGCCCCGAACGAGCCGGTGTACTGCCGGACCGAGCCCAGCAGCGCGGGCAGCAGGAAGCCGCCGAGGCCGCCCAGCGCACCGACCAGACCGGTGACCGCGCCGATCGTGCGCTGGAAACGCTGGGGGACGATCTGGAACACCGCGCCGTTGCCGAGCCCGAGGCAGGTCATCGACACTGCGATCGACGCGATCAGGAGCGGCAGCGCCGGCGAGCTCGCGTCGAACCCGTACGCCACGGCGATCGGGACCATCAGCACCGCCAGCAGGCGCGCGCCGCCCAGGCGATCGGCGATGATCCCTCCGATCGGGCGCGACGCGCTGCCGATGAACGCCAGCCCGCCGGTGAGGTAGCCCGCCTCGATCGGGCTCACGCCGTAGCCGTCGCGCAGCAGCAGCGGCAGGAAGCTCGATAGGCCGACGTAGCCGCCGAACGTGATCATGTAGAACAGACACATCCATCGCAGGTCAGGGTCGCGCAGCGACGGCCGCGCGGCGCGCGGCGGCCGGGCCAGGCGCGGCGGCTCATGCGCGAGCACGGTGAATGCCGCGAGCACGACCGCGAGCGCAAACATGGCGATCAGGAACGTCGACGCCACGCCGATCGACGCCGCCAGGCGCGGCGCCACGAGGTTGGTCACCACCGTGCCGCTGTTCCCCGCCGCGGCGATGCCGAGCGCGATCCCCTGACGGTCCGGCGGGAACCAGCGGCTCGCGAGCGGCAAGGCGACCGCGAACGATGCGCCGGCCGCGCCCAGCATCGCGCCGATCGCGATCAGCGCAGGCAGGCTCGGCGCGATCTGCCACGCCAGCGCGAGCGGCAGGAACAGGAACGCGAGCAGCAGGATGCCGACCCGCCTGCCGCCGAACCGATCGGCGCAGATCCCGACCGGGATCCGGAGCAGCGAGCCGGAGAGGAGGGGGACCGCGACGACGAATCCCTTCTGCGCGGCCGACAGGTGCGCGGCCTCGGCGAGCGGGATCCCGAGCGCACCGACGAGGATCCACACCATGAAGCTGAAGTCGAAGTGGAGGAAACAGCCCACCAGCGTCGTGCGCCTCTTCCACCGATCGGTCGAGACCACTGCGTCCGTCATCGTGGGCAGGATGCCGCTCAGGACGTCGGAACTGTATTTCGTGAAGGTGTCTGAGCCGTATATCTTGGGCGCAGTGCGGTGTGTTCCGGATCCGCGACGTTGCCCGCCCTGCGCCGCGCGATCACACTCGCTCGTACAGACCGAGCGCGTCGTTCGCGAGGAACTTCACCTCGCGCGCGACCGCGTCGTGCTCGTCGGCGTCATCGCAGCGTGCGAGGACGCGCACCAGCACCTCGCGCGCGCTGCGCAGCTCGTGCACCAGCCACAGCACGTCGGCCGCGCCGTCTCCGCCCGCCGTGCGGTACACGCGCTCCAGCTCGCGCAGCCGCCACTCCAGCCGCGCGCCGCGCCCCGGCGCCTTGCCATCGCCAAAGCAATCCGGACACGGCACGAGGCCGTGCTCGCTCGCGATCTCGCCGCGCCCGTAGCAGGTGAGGCAGACGTCTGAGGTGGTCATTGGTAGATCGATGTTCCCTCGTCTGTTCGACGAATTCCATACCGCCCCGCGGAAACCACGCCGGCGGATCGGAGCTCGCGGCGATCCGGGATTCTGTCCGGATCCCGGACGACCCCTACGGCGATGCGAGCCGCCGCGCCTTGACCAGCACGGCGATCGCGTCGGGCCGGCCGTTGACGAAGTCGATGCGGGTCAGGCCGTCGGGGGTCTGGCGGATGACGGCGGGGATCGACAGCCAGGTGAGGTACCAGCCGCGCGGCAGGACGACGGCGTTGCGCGGGCGGCCGAAGCTGCGATCGAAGACGAGCTCGTCGCCGTCGAGGTGGTAGCTCTGCGATGCGGTGTAGGTCTCGGACAGCCGGAGCCGGATCGACTGGCCCTTCTTGACCGGCGGGAACCGGGTGACGACGACCTCCTGGTCGGGCGCGACGGTCTCGCCGTCGGTGGCGATGCCGGCGGCGGCGAGCCTGGCGCCGGGGAGGATCTCGGTCTTGAGCGCGGCGCCGGTGTCGAGGATCCGGCCCGATGGCTTCGAGACCTTGCTGCCGGTGCGGACGATGTTGAGGTACTTGTCGACGCCCTCGCGCGACTCGGTGTAGTCGTGGTAGAGGGCGAACGCGCTGGTCTCGGGGGGCTGGAGGAAGTAGACGATGTCGCGATCCTGGTGGGCGCGCTCGGACAGGCGCTCGCGCTCGGTCGGGCCCTGCGCCGGCGGCGGCTCCCAGCTGCGCGCGGTCGTGAGCGGGCGCGGCTTCGCGGCGTCGCCGGTCGGCGCGCCGGGGCGGGCCTTGACGACGAGGGCGGCCGGGCCCGGGTCCTGGTGCAGGAAGCTGATGCGGACGCGGCCGTCGGGCTCGGTCAGCACCTGGGACGGGACGTTGCAGTCGGTGAGCTGGTAGCCGGCGGGGAGGACGACGGTGTTGCGCCGGATGCCGAGGGGGCGATCGAAGACGATCGCGTCGCCCTGGGAGAAGTAGCTCCTGGCATCCTTGTAGGTCTTGACGATGCGGAGGCGGGCCTGGCCGCCGTCGGGGGGCACCGGGCGCGCGAGGTGGACCTCGATGTAGTCGCTGTCGGGGTCGGCGTCGCCGAGACCGTGCGCCCTGGCCTGGGCGCCGGAGACCTGCTCGAACCTGAGCGGTGCGCCGGTCATGACGTCGTAGACCGCCTCGTCGCTCGCGACGCTGCCCTTGCGGATCGGGTTCCAGAACGCCCGGGCGCCCGGCGTGGTCGCGGTGACCTCGTAGTCGATCTTGAACGACGCGGTGTCCGGCGCGAGCAGCTCGTAGCGGGTGTACTCGTCCTGCTCGGTCTGCTTGGGTCCCGGCGAGGCCGTGGCCGCCGGGGCCGCCGCCGGCGCGCCGGCCGCCGCCGGTGGGGCAACCGCCGCGACCGCGGCGACCAGGAGGCGGATCACTCCAGATTTCCGGTGTTCGCTTGTGCCTGTCATGGCCGAGCACTATACGCGTGTCCGGGCAGCGTTCAGCTGGCCGAACCGGACGGCAGACAAGATGACCAGCGCACCCCAGGGCACGCCGGCCGATGTCGCGCGCAGCGATCGTCGTGCTGGTCGTTCGTCGATATTTCGGCCACCTGCTGCACGCGAGAGACCCGGTGCCATCGTGACGGCTCACGGCTGCGTGCCGAAGACCTGGAACTCGAACAGCGAGTAGCCGAAGTTGGTCAGCGCGCGCTGCGTGCCGTTCATGCGGACGAAGCGGCCGGTGCCGGATAACGTGAGGTCGTCGAGGCCGCCGTCGCCCGTGGTGGTGGAGAAGATCGTCGTCCACGGGCCGGACGCGCTGGCCGAGGTCTGGATCTGGTAGCCGGTCGCGAACGCCGCCTCCCAGTTGA
>JBGQCL010000688.1:0-5445 GCA_041495365.1 Kofleriaceae bacterium
CGATCTTGTCGAGGATCCGCATACCGCCGTGCCAGGTCAGCGCGAGCTCGACCGCGAGATCGGAGCCGGCGAGGTCGACCAGCGGGCGCGCCCGCTCGAACAGCGCGCGGGTCCGCGCGACCTCGTAGCGCACCAGGTAGCCGACCGCCTTGCTGACCCGGCGCGCCTCGATGTCGTCCTCGGTGACCCCGAAGTGCCGGAGGTCCTCGGCCGGCAGGTAGACCCGACCGCGCTGCCAGTCGCCCGCCACGTCCTGGACCAGCCGTGCGACCGCGACCGCGGTCGACAGGTCGTCGGCGTAGGCGTGGAGCTCGGGCGCGCGGTAGCCGGCGATGTACAGCAACAGCCGGCCGATCGGCTCGGCGGCCTGCCGGGTGTAGCTGCGCAGCTCGTCGAACGTCGAGTAGCGCCGGCGCTCGAGGTCGGTCCGGAACCCGGACAGTAGCTCGGTGAACTCGGTGATCGGCAGCGCGAACTTGTCGACCGTGTCGGCGAGCGCCACGAACACCGGGTGATCTGCGTGGCCGTGGTAGGCGGCGTGGAGCTGCTCCTCCCAGCGGTCGAGCTCGCGCGCGCGCCGGCCCTCGTAGGCCTTCTCGTCGGCGAAGTCGTCGGCGACCCGGGCGAACGCGAACAGCGCGAAGATGTGCTTGCGCAGCTGGCTGCGCGCGAACATCGACGCGACCGGGTAGTTGTGGTGGCGGGCGCGGACCAGCGCCTCGCAGTAGCGGTAGCACGCGCCCTGCTCGAGCGATGCGGGCAGTGGCACGGCGAGCGCGGGGGAACGGGCGACTCCGAGGCGTTGGATCACGGGCTGTCCTTTACCATGCGGGGGGCGCACAGGCGCGCGAACACCTCGCGCGCGCGGTCGGCCTTGATGTCGCCGCTGGCCGCGAGCTCGCTCGCGACCCGATCGATCAGCTCGCCGGTGGCGCCGGCGGCGCGGGCCAGGCCGCGGGCATGGAGCGCCATGTGGCCGCGCTGGATGCCTTCGGTGGCCAGCGCACGCAGCGCGGCAAGGTTGGTGGCGAGCCCGGCGGCGCCGGCGATCGCGGCGAGCCGGTCGGCGGTGTGCGCACCCGCGAGCTCGAGCGCGAGCCGGGCGCCGGGGTGGACGTGCAGCGCACCTCCCACGGTGCCGACCGCCATCGGCATGACCAGCTCGCCCTCGATCCGGCCCGGCCGGCCGGGGGCGCCCGGAAGGTCGCGCCACACGGCGAGCGGCCGGTACGTGCCGGTGCGCGCGGCGTATGCGTGGGCGCCGGCCTCGACCGCGCGCCAGTCCTGGCCGGTCGCGACCAGCACCGCGTCGACCCCGTTCATGATGCCCTTGTTGTGGGTCGCGGCGCGGTAGGGATCGAGCTCGGCGAACCGCGACGCCGCGGCGATCGCGGCGCGGACCTCGGCGCCGGTGGTCGGGTCGCCGGCGAGCAGCGCGTCGTCGACCGCGCACCGCACGGTGACGGTGCGCCCGTCGGTCAGGTTGGACAGGATGCGCAGCCCGGGCCGGCCGCCGGCGAGCGCCGCGACCTGGTCGGCGAGCGCCTCGCACAGCGTGTTGATCAGGTTGGCGCCCATCGCGTCGCGGCAGTCGACGTGGAGGTGGACGACCAGCACGCCGCCGTCGGGGCCCGACCGGGCCAGAGGTCGGACCTCCAGCGCGACCGGACCGCCGCCGCGCTCGGCGAGCCGCGGCACCAGCCGGCGGGCGTCGGCGAGCAGCCGCTCGGCGTGGCCGCGCAGCGCCGCGGCGGCGAGCTCGACGTCGGCGATGTGGGTGACCTGGATCTGGCCGATCATCACGGGCCGCGACACCTCGGTGGTGAACCCGGCCGGCCGCGCCAGGCGGGCGGCGTTCGACGCCGCGGCGACCACCGACGGCTCCTCGACCGCCATCGGCACCAGCGCGTCGCTGCCGTCGACCGTGAAGTTGACCGCGACCGCGAACGGCAGCCCGTACACGCCGACCACGTTCTCGATCATCCCGTCGGCGGTCTCGATCGTGAGCGCGCCGGGGTCGAGCGCGGCGAAGTCCTCGGCGGGAACGCCGGCGAGCTCGGACAGCGTGCGCCGACGCTCGTCGGGGGCGAGTCGATAGAAGCCGGTGATTCGAGACGAGGACACGTCGACCCTGTTGTTTACGACGCGTCCGGCCGCAAGTCCACGCCGGTGTCGTCGAGCGCGATCCGCAATGGCTGACACCCCGCTTCGATGAGCGATCGCGCCACGATGGTTACATCCAGCGTGGCTGGAACGACCGCGACCGCGACATCGCCGCCGCCGGCCCCGGTGGTCTTGGCGGTGCCGCCGAGCCGGCACAGCGCGGCGCGCGCCGCGGTGACGCAGGCCGGCACCAGGTCGATCCGGGTCGCGGCGGCGAGCCGGTCGGTGGCGTCGGAGGCGAGCGCGAGCGCCCCGAGCAGCGCGACCGGCGCGACGTCGGGGGGCGCGGCGAGCGCGGCGCACGCGGTGCGCGAGGCCTCCGTGATCGCGGCGAGCGCGGCGTCGACCGCGGTGCGATGCGCCGCGCGCGCGGCGGCGACCCGGGCGACCAGGTGCGCGGTGTCGGCGCTGACCCCGGTGAAGAACGGCACGATCGTCACCGAACCCGGCCACCGCATGGGCTCGATCAGGCACGGCCCGGTGCCGGCCGGCCGCGAGAACGCGATCGTCCCGCCGTAGACCGAGGCGGCGATGTCGGCGCCCGAGCCGCGGGCGCCGCGGGGGCCCTGGGCGCGCGCGTGGGCGGCGAGCGCGACGGTCAGGATCTCGCCGCGGTTGGTGGTGGCGATGCTTTGCTCGAGCGCGAGCGCGGTCGCCGCGACGGTGACCGCCGCGCTGGAGCCCAGGCCGAGCTTCTGGGCCCGGTTGTAGAACGCGGTGCTGTCGACGCTGATCTCGAGCGCCGTGCGCGCCGCCTGGTCGGTCTCGCCGCGCCGCGCGGCGATCTCCTCGGCGACCGCGACCAGGAACGGCGAGCTGCCGCGCGGGGTCGCGTTGCGCCGCGCGACCGCACGGCGGTCGACCGCGACGACGATCGCGGGCGCGCCGTCGAGCACCGCATACTCTCCGGTGAGGATCAGCTTGCCGGGGGCGGTAGCGAGCATCATGGCGATTGCTCCCGTCGACATGCCAGCCAGCGTGGCGCGCCGGTGCGCAGGCGGTATCCACGATCCGTGGAGATCTGGTCAAGACTCACGCGGCGCGCCCCCGCTCGACCACCGCGGCCGGCTCGCCGGCGGCCGAGACCAGCGCGTCGCTGACCCCGGCCACACCGCGCAGCGCGGCGGCGACCGCCGGGGCGTCGTCGCCGGTGGTCAGCACCTTGACGTGGGGGCCGGCGTCGATCGTCGCCCACGCGGCGCGGCCGGCGGCGCGCAGCGCGCGGACCTCGGCGAGCGCGGCCAGCGTCGCGGGCTGCCAGTAGATCACGGCGGGCCGCGCGGCGATCGCCGATGCGTGCATCGCGAGCGCGTTGGCCTCGGCGATCGCGCCGAGCTGCTCGAGATCGCCGGTCGCGAGCGCGGCCTCGGCGGCCGCCAGGTCGCGCGGCACGAGATCGATCCACGCGCGGTACAGCGGCGAGGTCTCGGCGGTGTGCGCCATCGCGCTGCGCGAGCCGTGCGCCTTGGGCGCGCCGCCGCCGATGATCGCGATCACCATCCGGACCCGGCCGGTCAGCGGCGAGCCGATCGGCTCGGCGAACGCGTCGCTGCCATCGTCGGCGCGGCCGGCGTGCATCCGGACGAATCCGCCGTACACCGAGCGCGCCGCCGAGCCCGAGCCGCGGCGCGCCAGGATCGACAGCGCGCGGGGCGCGAGCGCCGCGCCGGCGGCGTCCGCGGCGGCGACCGCGAGCGCCGCGAAGCCCGACGCCGACGACGCCAGCCCCGACGCGGTCGGGAACTCGTTCCGGCTGACCACCCGCGCGCGGGCGGCGGTCCGCGCCTCCGCCCGCACCAGGTCGAGCAGCTCGCGAGCCCGCGCGAGCTCGCCGGGCCGGGCCGGCGCGCCGTCGAGCATCAGCTCGTCGTCCGTCAGGCCGGGATCGAACGTCACCTGTGTCGTGGTGACCAGCGCGTCGAGCGTGAGCGACAGGCTGCCGGCCGCCGGCAGGTTGAGCGGGCCCGGCCGCTTGCCCCAGTACTTCACCAGCGCGATGTTGGCGCAGGCACGTGCGGTCGTGGTCGACACCGCGCACACCATAGCGCGCCCGGCGCGGCGGCGGCCGCCCGGTGGTGCACCTCCCGGGGGGGCGACCGCCCGCGACCCGCCGGCGCACGGTGGCCGGCCGGGCCCGGCCGGTGCAGGGCTGCGCTCAGCGCATCGGTGGAGAGGTGGTAGGTTGGTGAGCGGGTCATGCGGTGCGCCTGATCCGTCGAGCCGGAGCCGATCGTGCCGCACCCGATCTCGCCTGTCGCTGCCCTGGTCTGCAGGGCGTAGCGTTCCGGAGAACGCCTACACGCGAACTCGCCGGGGGCTGCTGCGCGGATGGGTGTCGGGGCCGCGCCCGCCGAAGAACCACCGGCGCCTGCGCGGGCGACGCGACTATGTTGTGGCGGTCGTGTCAAGCACAGATCTCTCTTGTCCGGATGGTTTTCCTCCGGTCGGTCGGGTTGGCTGCGGTTCCAGGAGTGGCTGGCGTGTGGGTTGGAGGTGTCTGGCTGTAGCAGTCGACTATTCGCGCTCTGGTGGCGACAGCGCCCGAGGAGCGAGCGCTGCGCCGGCGGCATCCGCCGCGGCGGTCGCGAGCGCCGCGAAGCCCGACGCCGACACGCCAGCTCCGACGCGGTCGGGAACTCGTTCTGGCTGACCACCCGCGCGCGCGGCGATCCGGGCCTCCGCCCGCACCAGGTCGAGCAGCTCGCGGGTCCGCGCGAGCTCGCCGGTCGGGCCGGCGCGCCGTCGAGCACCAGCTCGTCGTCCGCCAGGTCCGGGTCGAATGTCACCTGCGTCGTGGTGGCCAGCGCGTCGAGCGCGAGCGACAGGCTGCCGGCCGCCGGCAGGTTGAGCGGGTCCGGCCGCTTGCCCCAGTACTTCACCAGCGCGATGTCGGCGCAGGCCCGTGCGGGAGTGGTCGACACCACGCACACCATACCGCGACCGCCGCGCGGTGACGCCGGACGGCCGGCACGTGATCTCGGCGTCATGCGACAAGACGCTCAAGGTCTAGGAGCTGGGGAGCGCGCCGCGGCCACGCCCGCAGGTCACATCCACTGGGTGACGGCGTGCGCGGTGACGCCGGACGGCTGGCACGGAGCGCGGGCGGCGACCGCCGGCCCCGTCGGCGCAGCCATTGACGGCTCAGGCCGGGCGGGGCGATTCCGCGGAATCGTGGTTGGCACCCTGCGCAGCTGGTGCGGCTGGCACGGAGCGGGCGGCAGCCGCCGGCCCGTCGGCGGCAGCCATGACGGTCTGGGCGGGGCGGGGCGATTCCGCGGAATC
>JBGQCL010000689.1:0-5435 GCA_041495365.1 Kofleriaceae bacterium
CGGTGGTCGCCGCGGTCGCGACGCCGAACCCGAGGTGCTGGGCGAGCGATTGCAGGTGGCTGGTCACCGGATAGCTCGTCGGCCTGTCCGACAGGCCGAGCAGCGGGACCGCGAGCTCGTCGCCGAGCAGCCACAGGCCGGCGCCGAACAGCGTGCCGCCGAGCACGGCACGGGCGACGCCGCGATCGCGCCCGCCGCGGATCACGCCGTAGAGCGACGCGGCCGCCAGGCCGTAGCCGATGTGGACCGCCCACGACAGCTTGCGCTGGGTCGCGGGCGACGGTGCGCGGCCGGCGACGGTCTCGTAGACGATCCGGCCGAGCGCGTCGGTCGCGGATTCCTCGGGGCCGTGGTGGGCGCCGATCACCGAGATCGAGGAGCGTGCGGCGGGTTCCTCGCCGGTGGCCCGCGGCGCGCGACGCTTCACCAGGGGCGCGGTGGCGCGCTTGACGAGCTCCATGACCAGCAGGCCGGCCGCACCGCCGAGCAGGCCGTACCCGAGCTTGCTTCGCAGGTTTCGCATGGCGCCCAGCGATGCAGCCTGCGTTCCGTGCAGGGGCACCGCAGGCGTTCCCGATCTGCGAGATCGACCGTCCGGCGTGTCTCGGCGCGCGACGCCGCGATGCCAGGTGTGGACCGCGTGTGGCGACCGGCGGCCGGATCCGCGCCGCCGCGCAGTCCGCCGCGCGGGGTCCGGGGCTTGCACCGGACGGTGCCGGACTCACTCGCAAAGGAAACAGTCATGGCGAATCCGAAGACCGACGGTAATCAGGCTCCCCAGCAGCAAACCCCGCAGCCCGGGGCGCAGAGCGTTCCGGTCCGGGCCAACCCGCCGCAGCCAGCGCAGCGCCCCGAGCTGGTGCGCCGGGATCCGCTCGAGCTGCTCGCGCGCGATCCGTTCCAGCTGGTGATGCGGGACCCGTTTCAGCTGATGCGCGACCTGCTGGTCGAGCCGTTCCGGACGCTGACCGGCGGCCGCGACGTCGCGTGGAACCCGAGCTTCGAGATCCGCGAGACCGACGATGCGTTCGTGTTCCGGGCCGACATGCCGGGGGTACGCCCCGACGATATCGAGATCTCGCTGATCGGGAACCAGCTGCAGATCGGCGGCACGCGCGAGCAGGACCAGCAGCTGGACGAGGGCCGCTATCACACCTTCGAGCGCGCGTACGGCAGCTTCACCCGCGTGTTCGCCCTCCCCGACTCGGCGGACATCGACAACCTCCGCGCCGAGCTCGACAGCGGCGTGCTGACGCTGTCGATCCCCAAGAAGCCAGGTGCGGCGCAGCAGCGCCGCAAGATCCAGATCGGCTCGGGCGCGGGTCAGAAGTCGTAGCGGCGCCGGAGCCACGGCGGCCCGACCGGCTCGGCGGCGCCGCTCGGCTGGGCGCACGCCGAGTACGTCAAGCTCTGCCGGTCGCTCGCCGATGGCCGGGTGTTCGACCGCCCGAGCGTGCGGCTGCGGACCGGGGCCGACGCGGAGCGGCACGCGCGCGATCCATCGCCGTCCGGCCCTTGAAGTCGGGCACGATCGCGGCTGAACATGCACGCCGTGGAGGCCGCATGACGGATACGCCAGCGCCTGGACGACGGTTTCGCTTCACGCTCACCCACGGGATCGTGGCCGGCCTCGTGGTCGGAGGCCTGCTCGGCTGGCTGGAGCCCGAGTTCGCCGTTTCGCTCAAGTGGATCAGCACGCTGTTCCTGCGGCTGATCAAGATGGTGCTGGGGCCGCTGCTGCTCACCACGCTGGTCGTCGGCATCTCCGGCGCCGGCGGCAAGATGGTCGGCCGGCTCGGGCTCAAGGCGATCCTCTGGTTCGAGGCCGCGACCACCGTCGCGCTGTTCGTCGGCCTGACGGCGGCCAACCTGGTCCGCCCGGGCGCCGGCGTGACGCTCGCGGCCGCGGCCGCGCCGGCGAACGCGCTCGCCAAGGCCAGGACCACGACCGACTTCATTCTCGACGCGTTCCCGCTGTCGTTCATCGACGCGATGGCGAAGAACGACGTGCTCCAGATCGTGGTGTTCAGCGTGTTCCTGGGGCTGGCGGTGGCGGCCGCCGGCGAGCGTGCGAGGCTGATCAAGGACGTCGCCGAGGCCGGCGCCGAGGCGATGTTCAAGATGGTCGGGTACGTGATGAAGTTCGCGCCGTTCGGGGTCGGCGCCGCGATCGCGGCGACGCTCGGCACCAGCGGCATGGGCGTGCTGCTGCCGCTGCTCAAGCTGGTCGCCACGCTGTACGGCGCGCTGATCGTGTTCTTCGTCGTGCTGTTCACCGCGATGCGGCTCCTGACCCGCGTCCACATGGGGACGTTCCTCGCCGCGATCCGCGAGCCGGCGATCATCGCGTTCACCACCGCGACGTCGGACGCCGCCCTGCCCCGCGCGCTGCAGGTCCTCGAGCAGCTCGGCATCCCGCGCCGGATCGTCAGCTTCGTCGTGCCCACCGGCTACGCGTTCAATCTCGACGGCTCGACGCTGTACCTGGCGCTCGCGATGGTGTTCGTCGCCCAGGCGGCCCACGTCGACATGTCGTGGGGCCAGCAGCTCACCGCGATGGTGTTCCTCATGCTGACGAGCAAGGGCGTGGCCGGCGTGCCGCGCGCCGCGCTGGTCGTGCTCGCCGGCGCCCTGACCGCGTTCGACCTGCCCCCCGACGGGGTCGCGCTGGTGCTCGGGGTCGATGCGGTGATGGACATGGGGCGGACCTGCGTGAACGTCGTCGGCAACTGCGTCGCGACCGTCGTGGTCGCGGTGTGGGAGAAGGCGATCCCCCCCGAGGCGCCGATCTTCTGGCCGCGCGCCGCCGCGCCCGCATCCGACCTGCCAGAGGCCACGGTGTATGCGATGGCGACCGGCGAGGTTCCGGCGGTGAAGCCCGCGGGCGTCGACTGACCCGGGGCCGGGCGTGCAGACGCCGCCCCGCTGGCGTACGATGCGGCCGTGGAAGAGCGCTCTGCCTGTGCACAGCTGAAGCGGCGGTTCGAAGCGGCCGGGTTTCACATCAAGGAGAACCAGCGGTTCGACGAGGACGGCATGTGGTTCGAGATCGACGGGTTCGACGCCGCGCGCCGCGTCGGCTACGAGTACCTCACCAAGGAGGCGGGCGATGGCTGGGACGTCGACGGCGACGTGATCGCCAGGCTCGCCGAGCGCCGCCAGCGCGGCGAGCTCCACGTGCTGGTGGTCGACGAGGTCGACGCACCGGACGCCGCATCGCTCGACCGGCTGATCGACGCATTCCTCGGCGACCTCGAGGCCGGCGGCGTCCTCCCCAGGTAGCGGGACGCGGCCGGTTCCAGGCGCACGGCGCGGCGGAACAGTCCTCGCCAGACGGTGCGGTTGCCGCGGCGGCGATCGATGCCCACCCTTCCGCCCATGGCCGATTCCGACATCCTCTCGGTCACGCCGCTCGGCTTTCAGTGGCCGACGCTCGATCCGTTCCTGTTCTGCGTCCACCACGACGACGCGTATCCGGCCGGCAACGAGCAGCTCGGGCCGGCGGCGTCGCTCGACGGCCGCGACCTCGGCATGGACTTCGCCGGCAAGGACGGCTGGCGGATGTACCACGGCACCACCGTCCCGGGCTTTCCGCAGCACCCCCACCGCGGCTTCGAGACCGTCACGATCGTCCGCCGCGGCCTGATCGACCACTCCGACTCGCTGGGCGCGACCGCGCGGTTCGGCCGCGGCGACGTCCAGTGGCTGACCGCCGGCAAAAGCATCTCGCACTGCGAGATGTTCCCGCTGCTCGACCCGGCCGGCGCCAACCCGGTCGAGCTGTTCCAGATCTGGCTCAACCTGCCGCGCCGCGACAAGCTGGTCGCGCCGCACTTCACGATGCTGTGGGACCGGACGATCCCGCGGATCGAGGCCCCGGGCGTGCTGGTCCGCGCGATCGCCGGCACGCCGGGCGACGCGACCCCGCCGTCGCCGCCGCCGAGCTCGTGGGCGTCGCACGACGAGGCCGACGTCGCGATCTGGACGATCCACCTCCAGCCCGGCGCGTCGTGGACCGTGCCGCCCGCGCGCCCCGGCACGAACCGCACGCTGTACCTGTTTCGCGGCCACGCGACGATCGCCGGCCAGGCGTTCGCCCCCGACCACGGTGTCCAGGTCCGGCCCGATGCCGCGATCCCGATCGTCGCCGGCAGCGAGGCCGGCAACGAGACCGAGCTGCTCGTGCTGCAGGGCAAGCCGATCGGCGAGCCGGTCGTGCAGCACGGCCCGTTCGTGATGAACACCCGCCCGGAGATCCAGCAGGCGTTCCTCGACTACCAGCGCACCCGGTTCGGCGGCTGGCCGTGGCCGTCCGACGACCCGGTTCACCCGCGCGCCGAGAGCCGGTTCGCGCGCCACGCCGACGGCCGCATCGAGCGCGCCTGAGCCACACGGCGAACGCAGCGCACCGGCGCGCTCCGAGACCGCCGGAGCCGCGCCCCCTGGCACGCCGCATGCTTCTCGATCCGTCATGCGGCCACGCCACGTGCTCCTGCCCCTCGCGCTCGCGCTCGCCGTGCGCACCATCGTCCGGGCCCGGCGGCGCTGGCGGGCGCAACGCGCCTCGGACCGCCTCCAGCAGCTCCGGCCCGATCCGACCGATCCGCTGCAGGGGTTCGACGAGGTCCCCGAGTTCGAGGTCGCGCCACTCGACGTCGATGCCGTGTCGGCGGAGGACGTCGCCGCCGCGGAGGATCTCGCGATCCTCCAGGACGACCTCGACGAGACCGCCGACCGCGACACCGCGGTGATCGCCGAGGCCGAGGCCGACGAGACCGCGGTGATCTCGGACGCCGTGGCGTGCGGCCTCGCCGAGCCGGCGCACGAGCGTGACGCCGGTGACCTGTACGGCGCGCACACCCCGCCGGCGCAGGATCGGGATCACCCCGACGACGACCGCGCGTTCGACCAGGGTGAGAACTGGCTGGAGGCGCTCGCGGCCAGCGCGGCGGAGCACGGCCCCGAGCCCGAGCGCGGGCTCGACGACGTCGTCGACGACGAGGACGTGCTGCACCCGCCGCACCCCTCGGACACCCGCGACCGCCCGGTCGCCGACCGCGGCTCCGGCGGCCGCGCCGGCATGTAGCGGAAGCTGAGCGAGCGGGGTTGCCGCTCTGCAAGCGATCCCGACGCGCTGTTCCGGGCTCCGGGGTAAGCTCGAAGATCTCATGACGACCCCTTCGATCGAGCTCGTGCGTCGCCCCGAGGCGCGGACCGAATCGGTCGAGGATCGCCTCCTGGCCCAGGCAGCCGGCGCATGAGCGGACGCGCCGCGGAGGTTCTGCTCGACGACGTCGAGGTCGGAGAGCTGGTCGAGGATGACCACGGAACCATCGAGTTCCGGACCTCGGAGCGCTATCGTGCGATGACTCGCCGGCCGGTCGTCGGTCATTGGTTCGAGGATCAGCGCCACGGCGTCCAGCGCGGAGAGCGGC
>JBGQCL010000690.1:0-5428 GCA_041495365.1 Kofleriaceae bacterium
GCCGCGCTGCTCGCCGCGCGACTTCGCTGCGGCCCTCGCAGCATTTGCGATCTGCTGAACGACTTCCCGCTGGCGCCCGGCACGGAGATGCTGATCGTCGTCGATCAGTTCGAGGAGCTGATCAGGTTCCGCGCGCGCATCGATCCGGACGAGGCCGACGCGTTCGTCGCGCTGCTGCTCGAGACCGTCGCCGACAAGCAGGCGCCGGTTCGCGTGGTCCTCACCCTGCGCAGCGATTACCTGGGCGGCTGCACGATCTTCCCGGGCCTGCCGGAGGCCCTTAACGGCAGCCAGTACCTGGTGCCCCGGCTCGGACGCGACCAGCTGCGCGAGACCATCATCAACCCGGCGCGCGTGTTCGACGGCGACGTCGACTCGCAGCTCGCCAACCAGCTGATCAACGAGATCGGTCAGAGCCAGGATCAGCTACCGGTCCTGGAACACGCGCTGCTCGCGATGTGGAGTCAGCCGTTCAACCGGCGAAGGACCACCGATTTCGGCACCAGCCACGGCAGCGCGTCGCAACCGATCCATCTCAAGCTCGACGACTACCGCGCGCTGGGCGGGCTCGGCGTGGCGCTGTCCCGGCATGCCGATGCGGTCTTCAACTCGCTCAAGGACGACGAGAAGAAGGCCGAGAAGCAGGACGAGAAGCAGCGGATCGCGCGCCGCCTGTTCTGTGCCCTGTGGGACGATGGCGCCACGGGCCGCGACACGCGGCGGCCCTGCTCGGTTCGCGAGGCCGCCGAGATCGCCGGGGTGACGATCGACCAGCTCAAGGAGGTCGTGGAGGCGTTCCGCAAGGCGGAGCATTCGTTCCTGATGCCGCCGCCGGAGACCCCGCTCACCGAGGACACCGTGCTGGACGTCAGCCACGAGAGCCTGTTCCGGCACTGGACCCGGTTGAAGGAGTGGATCCGCATCGAGGCCGAGGGCGTCGAGCACTACCAGCGCTTGCTCAACCTGGCGCTCGCCCGCCAGCAGAGGAAGGGCGACCTGCTGAGCAGCAGAATGCTCCAGCTCGCCATCGAATGGCAGGACGCTCAGCAGCCGAATGCAGCCTGGGCGCGCAAGTACTCGAATCATCCTGAAGGCTTTGCTCTGGTCAAGCAGTTCCTCCGGGACAGCGGGTGGAGGAGGTGGGTGCGCAAGTGGCCGCTGTGGGGATTCGCGATCCTGGTGGTGGTGTTCGGGTACGTCTTCACCTTCGGCAAGTATCGGTTCTCGGTAGACGCGCAAACCGAGCTGTTACAGCAGCAGGTCTACAGCACACTGGCATTCAACGCGCCGCGCTCGGAGCCGGTACGCGGACTCCAGCTTGCACTGGAGGCACAGGGCGAGATCAGCAATCCACAGGCCGATGCCGCGCTGCACGGCGCGCTCCGCAGCTCGCATTTTCGAAGCATCGTATTTCCATCGCTTGGCTCGTTCCGGGATGCGAAGTTCCTGCCGCCGGACGGAAGCCGCATCATCACCGCCGGTGAAGCGGACGGTCTTGCAGTCTGGGACACCGTGACCGGACGCCGGTTGTACGCCCTCCAGGGCGCGATCCCGGCCAGGCTGGCGGTTGACTCGAAAGGGACCCGGGCCGCGACGTCGAGCGACGATGGCACGGTCGATCTGTGGGATCTCTCGGAGAGAAAGCTGCTGTGGACCCAGCGGTATCAGGTCTTGCCCATCACGGATATCGCGTTCAGCCTCGACGATTCCATGCTGGCAACTGCGAGCGAGGACGGCAGTGCGGTCCTGTGGAGCGTGCACCCTGGCAAGGCAAGAAGCCGCTTGATCGATCACCTGGGGGCGGTGACTGGACTTGCATTCAGCCATGACAGCAACCGCATCGCCACGGCCGGCGCGGATGGGCGTATCGTGCTGTGGGATGCGCAATCTGGCCAAAAGCTCGAGCTATTTGCGGAGCTCCCCGATGTGGCCAAGCTAGCCTTCGATGCGACCGGTCGCTTCCTTGCAGCGACGTCGGGCAACAGCCTGTGGCTGTGGGATCCGATCACGCACCGCGTGGAGGGATCGCTGCCCCACGCCAGCAAGGTCACGGCAGTCGCGTTCAGCCCCGACGGCCAGCGGATCGCGACGTCCGGCCTGGACGGAACGCTGCGGGTCTGGGATGCGAGCAGCCGCACCGAGCGGTTCTGGACCTCCTCGGACGTGCCGGTACATGACGACGGGAGGTCGCCCGGCGAACTGTCCGTGTCGCACGGCAGCGGAGCATCCTGGCTGCGGACCGTCGAGTTCAGCGCGGATGGCCGCGAACTGGTGACCACGGGCGTCGATGGCAATGCGAAGGTCTGGGATGTCGAGGCCGGTGGCGAGGTCCTGTCGTTCCGGGCCCACGAGCAAGCGATCCGCCGCATCGCGGTGAGCCCGATGGACGACCAGATCGCGACCGGGAGCGATGACGGTACGGCCGCGGTGTGGGATGCCGCCGGTCACCTGGTGTTCAGCAAGGAAACGTCGGGCGCCGTGCTGGCCATGGGATACAGCGCGAGCGGCGCGAGCCTGGCAGTTGCGGATGGCAAGAGAGTCGCTGTATGGACTCGCGAAGGCAAGCTTGTTGGCTCGCTGGAGGCCGGCGATCAGGTGCGCGATCTTCAGTGGTATCACCGCGAGGATCGCATCGCGATTGCGGCCGGACGGCGCGTCGAGATCTGGAGTATACCCGGCAACCGCCCCATTGACATGCTGGAAGCCGGGATGGAGGTTCAGGCGCTATCTATCAGTCCTGATGATGATAGATACATCGCAAGTGAATGCCTGGATCTCGACTCCGCCGGCGAACCTGCTCACCAGATCTGCCTGTGGGACGCGCGCACCTTCAAGAAGCTCGCGGCGCTGGGTCCGCATGGACAGGACACACGCGGCACCGGCCGGTCTCGTGCAACCACGGAGGCCGGACGTGGCCGATCGGTCCTGTCGCTGTGCTTCGGCCAGAATGGGACCTGGCTTGCGTCATCCAGCGACGACAAGACCATCAAGATCTGGGAACTCGGGGACCAGACCAGCCGTCCCCGGGCGACACTCGTCGGGCATCGCGAGAGCATCGCCGGGCTGGCGATCAGCCCCGACGGCAAGCTGCTGGTATCGAGCGGCGATGATCGGATCCGGCTCTGGAACGCAAGGCTTTACATTAGCCAGGATGGATTCCCGGACGCAGAATACGGGTCTGGTAGCATTGCCTTTTACCGGGATGGCAAGAGATTTGCTGCCGGCGGTAACGACGGCGTCGTTCGCGTGTATCAGATCGATAATGAGTCACTCCAATCGCTTGCGCGATCCAGGACGCCGATTCCCTTGACCGAACGAGAATGCAAGCAGGACACCAATGCCGGTTGCCGCAGCCGGCCCACCGGTCCTCAGCTGACCAACGAGATCCGGTACCTGCTTCACCGTGGCCCTCCCACGACCTGGGGTCAGAACGTCGCCATGGCGGCGGGTATCGATCCGTGGACATTTGGTGCGGAGAGCACGCGGTTCGCGAATGCGCAACGGATCCGCCAGTCCGTGGAGGCCATGACGAGCGCGCTGCAGACCGTGACCGACGATGCGAGCCACGCGCCTCGTCACGGAGCTGACGGCGAGCATCTCGCCGGCCTAGCCCTGGCGTTGACTGCCGGGCGGGCCCGGAGCGAGGCGGTGCTCGATCAAGTACAGAGCGACTTCGGGGTCGTTCTCCGACCCGCGGATCTCACCGCGAGGATCGAGACCCAGGTCCTGACCCGCCTCGCCCGAGACTACGCCGAAGGTGGGAATCCAGAACTGGCGGCCAAGACCCTCGAGCTTGCGCCGATCCATGACGAAGAAGATCGCTGGGCGGCGCATGCCGCGGAGTCCGTGGTGAGTGCCGCGGCGATCCGCTCCGTGCGAGATCACCTCGCGCGAGAGGAGTACAAGGAAGCAGTCCAGGGGCTCGTGCCCCTCCGGAAGTTGGCGGAACACCATGGCGACCGAGCTGTGGTGCTGCAGCGATTCATCGCGATGACGCTCGCTCGCTCGGGGAACTATCCCACGGCCGTCGAGCTGGCGCGCTCGATCGCTGCCAGGGAGGAGGGCGATGTCGAGGTGCTCGCCGATCAGGCCGATATCCTGCAACGTGCCGGGTACCCTCGTAGAGCGCTCGCGGTGCTGGCGCGAGGTCTGAAGCTCGATCCGACCAACGATCGTGCGCTCTCGCTCCAGGGCGAGGTCCAGTCCCAGCTGGGACAGTTCGACGACGCGGCGAACACGTTGCGCAAGGTGTCTCCGCTGTCGCGGTTCTACAGGGAGGCCGCAGCCAAGGCGGGCGTGCTCTCGTATGACAGGCTGGCACGGCCGACCGAAGGGTTCCGCTCCATGCTCCTCACGGTCGATCCACAGGACGCCAGCAGCTGGGCCAGGCTCGCCCAGGCTGCCTGGGCGATCGGGCGGTTCCCCGAGGCCTTGCTGATGGCAGGCCGCGTGCTTGAGGCGCGCGCGGTCAAACCATCCTCACCGGAGGTCAAGCTCGCGATGTACTTCGTCCGCGTCGCAGCGCTGTGCCAGTCTCGAGACCACGATCAGGCCGAGGCCGAGCTCTGGAAGCTGGTGGCGATGGCCCCATCGGTGACCACCGGGAACTGGGATTACGAAGGGGATCAAGCCGCGGTGAAGCGCATCAACAAGGATGCACACGTCCAGCGGTTCCTCCAGGCACTGCTCACCTATACCAGGGACCGCAAGAACCCCGGAGATTCGCAACGACTGTTCCAGCTGCTCCATGAAACGCGAGCCCCGGGTCCAGCGCCGGCGCATTGAGCTCTGATCTCGTCCCCTGCGGGACGGGCCCGTGAACCGCGCCGAGCTACAGCCCGAACGTGCCGCGGCGGAGGAACTGGCCGCGGCCCTGCTTGTGCTTGCCGACCCACTGGTCGTCGCGCACGATCAGCTCGCCGCGCGACAGCACGTGCGACGGGCTGGCCGGGACCTTGCGGCCCTCGAACGGCGAGTAATCGATCCGCATGTGGAGCGTGTCCTTGCCGAGGATCTTCTCGCGCCGCGGATCCCAGACCACGAGGTCGGCGTCGGCGCCGATCGCGACGCAGCCCTTCTTGCCGTACAGGCCGAAGATCTTGGCCGGCGCGGTCGAGGTGATCTCGACGAAGCGGTGGAGCGAGATCTTGCCGGCGACCACGCCCTCCCACAGCAGATACAGCCGGGTCTCGACGCCGGGCATGCCATTGGGGATCTTGGAGAAGTCGCCGCGGCCGAGCTCCTTCTGGTCCTTCATGCAGAACGGGCAGTGGTCGGTCGCGACGACCTGGAGGTCGTAGTTGCGCAGGCCGCGCCACAGGTGATCGTGGTGGTGGCGCGGCCGCAGCGGCGGCGTGCAGACGTAGCCCGCGCCCTTCCACTCGTTGCCGGGCTCGCCGCGGAGGTCGTCCTCGGTGCAGAACAGGTA
>JBGQCL010000691.1:0-5423 GCA_041495365.1 Kofleriaceae bacterium
CGCTGCCACCGCCGGAGACTCCTCCGGGACCACTGCCACCGGGGAGCGGCGGGAAATCATTGCTGCTCGACGAGCAGGCCGCCAGCACCAGGGCGAGGGCCGCGCGCTTCATGGCCGGGATCATACGCCGGCCCGGCGCGGTGGGCGAGTTTGCCGACCGTGAGCGCGCTCACTCCGGGCGGGGGACCGGGGCGCGCCGGGCGCGCAGCCCGTCGAGCAGCAGCACCGCGACGCCGACCAGCAGCGCCGCGTCCGCCACGTTGAAGATCGGCCAGCGATGGTCGTGGATCCGCCAGCGCACGAAGTCGGTCACAGCGCCGTCGCGCACGCGGTCGCCCGAGGGGACGCCCGAGGAATTGATCACCGGGACAAGACCGCCGCCGGGCCCTCGGCTATTTCCGCATCACTTGTCGCCGAACGTCTTGACCAGCCCGGCAGCCTTTGCCCGGGCTTGCCGGCTCGCCTTGAGCGCCTTGTCGCGCCGGCCTTCCTTCTGGATATCGATGAACATCAGGCCGACCCCGACGACCAGCACGATGTCGGCGACGTTGAACACCGGCCACTCGTGGGTCTGGTAGTGCAACAGGATGAAGTCGGTCACGACCCCGAAGTAGATCCGGTCGATCAGGTTGCCGACCGCGCCGCCGGTGACCAGCGCGAGCGCCCAGTGCAGGATCCTCTGATCCGGCCGCGCCTTGCGCAGCATCCACAGCATGCCGAACACCGCGACGATCCCGACGATCGACAGCCCGATCCGCGCGCCCTCCTGGCTGGAGAACAGCCCGAACGCCGAGCCCGGGTTCATCGACAGCCGCCACTCCCAGAACCCGTCGATCACCGGCACCGGCCGCCCCGCGCAGGCCGGACGCGGATCCTCGGCCTGCCCGAGCCGCGCCTCGGGGCGATCCGGGCGCGCCGGGGCCGACCCGCGGACCAGCTCGTCGGGCACGATGCACGTCGCCTCACCGCCCCGGAGCCGGAAGGTCGGCAGCGAGTCGCGCGCCCAGACCTTGGTCGCCTGATCCGCGATCAGGGACAGCACCGCGGCGATCAGGAACACCACCCACTTCCCGTGGCCGGCGGCGCTGGCAGCCCCGGACTCGCTGGAGCCAGGCGCGGTGGGCACGGACGCGAGCTCGGAATCAGGATCGCTCATCGTCCTAGCCCTTTATCGCGCGCAGCGCCGCGGCGCAACGCTGACATACGTCGTTCGGGTCGGCGGCGAGCGCGTCGAAGTGCTTGCGGCAGCGCTCGCAGCGCGGGCCGGGGTGCAGCTCGACCACGAGGTCCTCGGCGTCCCCCGCCTCGAGCCGGACCTCCGACACGATGAACAGATCGGCGAGCTCGTCCCGGTAGGCGGTGACCAGCGGATCGGCCGGCGGGTGGCGCAGCGTGACCCGCGCGTCGGTCGACTTGTTGCCGGCGGCGCGGAACGGCTCCAGCGCACGGTTGACCCGCTCGCGCCACGCCAGCAGCTTGTCGAACTGCAGCAGCACGTCGACCGCCTCGGCGTCATCGACCGCCGGCGGGAACGTCGCGAGGTGCACGCTGTCCGGATCGCCCGCGCGGCGCGGCATGTGGCTCCAGATGTCCTCGGCGGTGAAGCACAGGATCGGCGCCGCCAGCACCGTCAGCCCGCGCAGGCACTCGTACAGCACCACCTGGGCGGCGCGGCGCGGCCCCGAGTCCGCCGGATCGCAGTACAGCCGGTCCTTGGTGACGTCGGAGTACAGCGCCGACAGATCGACCGTGACGAACTCGACCAGCAAGCGGTGCACGACATGCAGCTCGTAGGCCTCGTAGGCCTTGCGCGCCCGCGCGACCACGACGTCGAGCCGTGCCAGCAGGTAGTGATCGATCCCGGTCAACGCGTCGCGCCCCTCGAGCTCGGCGCGATGGTGGCGGTCGGGATCGAAGTCCTGGAGGTTGCCGAGCAGGAACCGCGCGGTGTTGCGCAGCTTGCGGTACCACTCCGACAGCCCGTCGAGGATGGTCTGCGAGTACGCGATGTCGGTGCGGAACTCGGTCGAGCCGACCCACAACCGGAACAGCTCGGCCCCGCTCTTTGCGATCACGCTGTCGGGCTCGATGTAGCTGGTCGGCTTGCCCTCGGCCCGCGCCCGGGCGAGCGCCGACTTCGAGTACGGGTTGCCGTGCTCGTCGAGCACGAACCCGTGCGTGATCACCTGGCGGTACGGCGCCCGGCCCTCGATCCCGACCCCGGTGAGCAGCGACGAGTGAAACCAGCCGCGGTGCTGATCCGAGCCCTCGAGGTAGAGGTCGATGTGGTGGTGGTCGGGGTCGCGCGCCGCCATCGCCAGCCACGACACGCCGGACTCGAACCACACGTCGACGATGTCCTTCTCGCGCTCGAGCTGGTCGGCCCCGGCGCCGCACGCGCTGCAGGTCGTGCCCGGCGGCACGAGCTCGACCGCCGTCCGCGTCCACCACGCATCGGCGCCCTCGCGCTCGAAGATCGCGGCGACGTGGTCCATGGTGTCGGCCTCGGCGTGCGGCGTCCCGCACTTGCCGCAGTAGAACGTCGGGATCGGCGTGCCCCACAGCCGCTGGCGCGACAGCACCCAGTCCGGCCGGTTCTGGATCATCGCGTAGATCCGGTCGTGGCCCCACGCCGGGACCCACGTCGTGCGTTCGATCTCGGCCAGCGCGCGCTGGCGCAGCTCGTCGTGGTCCATCGCGATGAACCACTGCGGCGTCGCGCGGTAGACGATCGGCCCCTTGCACCGCCAGCAGTGCGCGTACTGGTGCTGGACCCGATCGCCCGGTGCGTTCAGCAGGTGCCCGGTGCTCGCCAGGTGTGCGACGATCACCGGGTTGGCCTCCTCGGTCGACAGCCCGGCGAGCTCGGCGCCGCCGTCGATCCGCACCCCGGCGACGTAGCGGCCCGCGTCGTCGAGCGGCGCGTACGCCGGCAGGCCGTGCGCCATGCCGGTCTTGAAGTCGTCGGCGCCGTGGCCGGGCGCGGTGTGGACCAGCCCGGTGCCGGCGTCCGCGGTCACGTAGTCGGCGAACCACAGCCGGAACGCGTCGCCGGGCGCCGCGCCGCTGATGTCGGCCGCGACGAACGGGTGCCGGTAGTGCGCGCCCTCCAGCGCGGACATCTCGGCCGGCGCGATCTCGATCGCCTTGCCGAGGTCGGCGCCGCCGATCGCGCGGGCCACCGCCCCCGCGAGCTCGCGCGCGACGATCAGGTACTCCCCGGGGTCGCGCGGGTTGGGGAACGCGACGTAGGTCAGATCCGGATGCGCGACGATCGCCAGGTTGGCCGGCAGCGTCCACGGCGTGGTCGTCCAGATCACCAGCGCGAGCCGCTTGCCCTCGAGCCGCGCGTCGAGCTTGCCGCGCCAGCCGTCGTCGACCAGCGCCATCTTCACGTAGACGCTCGGCGAGCTGTGGTCCTGGTACTCGATCTCGAACTCGGCCAGCGCCGTCCGGTCGCGCGGGCACCACACCACCGGCTTCTTGCCGCGGTACAGGTAGCCCTTGCGCGCGAACGTCGCCAGGGCGCGCGCGATCGCCGCCTCGTAGCTCGGATCGAGCGTCAGGTACGGGCGCTGCCAGTCGCCCAGCACCCCGAGCCGGCGGAACTCGTTGCGCTGGATGCCGACGTAGCGCAGCGCGAACTCGCGGCACAGCCGGCGGACCTCGGCCGCGGTCAGCGAGCTCCGGCGCAAACGGATCGCCGGATCGCGCTCGACCGCGAGCTCGATCGGCAGCCCATGGGTGTCCCAGCCCGGCACGTAGGGCGTGCGGAACCCGGCCATCGTCCGCGATTTGACGACGATGTCCTTCAGGATCTTGTTGAGGATGTGGCCGTAGTGGATGTTGCCGTTGGAGTACGGCGGCCCGTCGTGCAGCACGAACAGCGGCGCGCCGGCGCGGGCGGCGAGGATCCGCTCGTAGAGCTTCATCTCGTCCCACCGCGCGAGGATCTCCGGCTCCCGCCGGGCCAGGTCGCCGCGCATGGGGAACCTGGTGTCCGGCAGGATCACCGTGTCCTTGTAT
This sequence comes from Kofleriaceae bacterium, assembly GCA_041495365.1. Lineage (GTDB taxonomy): Bacteria > Myxococcota_A > Polyangia > Haliangiales > Haliangiaceae > JABFXX01. The sequence continues at coordinate 4,027 of JBGQCL010000691.1, forward strand.
TTCGACTTCGTGTCCTGACCCGACATCAGGCGGCGACCATAGCCGATCCCACCGCCGCCGTCCGCACGCCCCGGCGCCGGCTCACGGTCGCACCGGGCTGCTAGGATGCCGCATGGCCGACGAAACCCGCCCTCGCGCCTCGTGGGACGAGTACTTCATGAGCATCGCGCAGGTCGTGTCGACCCGCTCGACCTGCCCGCGCAAGTACGTCGGCGCGGCGATCGTCCACAACCGGACGATCCTGTCGACCGGCTACAACGGCTCGATCCGCGGCATGCCGCACTGCTCGGACGTCGGCCACATGATGGAGGACGGCCACTGCGTCGCCACGATCCACGCCGAGGCCAACGCCATCATCCAGGCCGCGCGCAACGGCGTGAACATCGACGGCGCCACCACCTACGTCACCGCGAGCCCGTGCTGGAACTGCTTCAAGCAGCTCGCCAACGCCGGCATCGTGCGCATCGTCTACGGCGAGTTCTACCGCGACGAACGGATCTTCGAGGTCGCGCGCCAGATCGGCATCGAGCTCGTCCACGTCCCGCTGCCCGGCGTCCTGCTGCCGGGGCTCGTCGTCGCAGCGCCACGTGATCCGTGACCCCGTGCTGATCACATATGGGACACTGGCGACCATCGCCCCACTGAACATCTGGCGCACACGAACCTGAACACCTGTCTGCAACGCACTGTTCGAACGCAAATCAAGGGCCAGAGCGGGATTTCACGTCGGTATTGGTTGAGCCAGTGCAAAGCCCATCCTAGCCTCAGGTTCCATGCGCCGATTTGCCCTGCTCATCGTCGCACCGGTCGCGGCGATCATCGTCTCGGTGGGTTCGGGGGCCGCTTCCGCGGATCCGTCGATCCAGCCCGGCGCCAGGGCCGCCGCCCGGCGCAGCATCAACGACAAGGGCACGATGCGGCAGTGCAACGAGCGCGGCGGCAAGACCACGTGCCGGCGGGTCGCGGTGTTCCAGGGTCACAGCGCCAGCCCGACGACCCTGCGCGGCGATCCGCTCGACCCGCCGTCGGGAGATATCTGGGTCTACGCCGAGAACCTCGGCGAGGAGTTCAAGGGCAACATCTACAAGCCCGACGGCAGCTTCGACGACGCCGCGCTCGCCAGGCTCGACGACATGTGGCGCGACACCAGGACCGGCGACGTCCGCGCCGTGCGCGCCGAGCTCTACGAGCACCTGTCCCGGATCTGCGATCAGTACCCCGGCCACCGCGTCGACCTGGTCTCCGGCTTCCGGTTCCACGAGCGCGACTCCAGCCGCCACTTCCACGCCTCGGCCATGGACATCCGGATCAAGGACGTCCCGATCCGCGAGCTGTACAACTTCGCCCAGACCCTCGACGTCGGCGTCGCCAACGAGGGCGCGCTCGGCGTCGGCATC
>JBGQCL010000692.1:0-5339 GCA_041495365.1 Kofleriaceae bacterium
CCGGTGTCGTCGGGGACGAGGTTGGCGAGCACGACCGGGGCCGCGGCCAGGAAGTCGTAGCCGATCATCACGGACGCGCCGCCGCCGCGCGGCATGTCCTGGGTCCTCCCGCGGTAGCCCATGGCCCGTGCCGATGCACCCTTCGACGGATACCCGGCGCCGGGGCGGGGCGGCGCGACGTCGGTCGTCGTGGTCCGGCGCGCCCACGGGTTGAGCAACAGGCTCGGCCGGTCGAGCAGCAGGCCGGGGAACCGCGGCTGCGACCGGCGCTCCAGCACGTAGCGGTACTCGTCGCCGAGCTCGCGGCCGGACACGTAGCGCGCGGCGGTGGGCGGATCGAGCCGCGCGTGGGCCGAGACCGCCGGGCCCTCGCCGAGCGACTCGACCGGCGCCGGGGCGAACCGGGTCGCGACCAGGTGCACCCGGGTGCGCGCGTCGGCGCCGCGCAGCTGCACGGTCAGCCGCTCGCCGAGATCGATCCGGGCGATCACGGGCGCCGGCCGCGGCACCTGGACCAGCTCGCCGGCGCCGACCGCCCAGCCCGCGCATTCCCCGGACCGGGGCGGCGGCGCGGTGACGACGATCGGGGTCGGCGCGAGGCCGTGCGCGCGCAGCTGGTAGTTGCCGGGCGCAAGGCCGCGGATCGCGATCGCCCCGGCGAGCAGCTCGACCTCGACCTGGGGGTGGCGGGCGGGGACGCCGGCGCGGAGCTCGACCAGCGACGCCCGGCGCACCACGTCGTCGGGCGTCCGGCTCGCCGGGACCGGCACGATCACGTCGCGGCCGGCGGTCGCGTGGAGCGCGGCGGGCGACGGCGGCGGCTCGTCGAGCTCCCAGCTCTGGGTCGCGCCGCCCAGCGTCGCCGTGATCCGCTGCGCCCCGGGCAGCTCGCCGAGCTCGATCCGGCCGCGCTCGTCGGTCGCGAGCTCGGCGGTGAGCTGGGTCCGCGCCCAGCGGTGGACGATGCCGACGGTGACCGGGCGGTGCGCGCGCGGCTCGCCGCTCAGGCCGAGCGCCGACACCACCCAGCCGGCGGCAGTCCGAGCGAGGTACACCGCCTCGGTGCCGGTGCCGGCAACCATCGACGCGACGGCGATGCTCCGCGATGCCCGGATCTCTCGCTCGCGCTGCTCGCTGCGGATCTCGATCCGGCCGCGCACGGCCAGCGCGATCCCGGCGGTGTCGTCGCCGAGCGGCCACTCCAGCACCGCGGCGGCGTCGCCGGCGAGCTCGAGCGGCTGCGACCGCGTGGTCGACACCCCGTGGCGATCGGTCAGCGTGACGTCCCAGGTCGCCTGGCGGAGCAGCGCGAGCGAGGCCGGCGCCGTGCCGATCGTCAGGCCGAGCCGGGCGATCGCGCGCGCCGTTCGCCCGGCGGTCAGCGCCTGGTGGTCGAGCACCAGGCGGAGCGCGAGCTCGGCGGTCTCGGCGGCCAGGTCGACGTGCGCCACGCTGGCGACGTCGCCCGCGGCGAGCAGCATCGCGGTGCGCGCCGGGCTGGTCGAGAACGGCACGACGACCGCGCCGCGCTCGTCGGCGACGTACTCGCGATCGCCGATCCACGCCCGCGCGCCGGGCTGCGGCCGGCCGGCGCCGTCGAGGATCGTGATCACGTGCCCCGCGGCGCCGACCCGCACCACGTGGCGCAGCCGGCCCTTGTGGATCACCGCGCGGCTCGACATCCCGTTGCCGATCAGGTCGATCACGTAGCTGCCCGGCCGCGCGCACGCCGGCAGCTCGATCCGCCGCCGCACCCGGCGGATCGGCGGCTCGGTGAACCGCAGCACGCGCTCGTCGCTCGCGGCGAGCCCGTCGAGATCGAGCCCGACGTCGACCTCGCGCCGGTGGTGGTGGAAGTACGCCAGCGGGTCGATCCGGTACACCTTGACCACCAGCTCGGCGACGTGCTTGACCTCGACGTCGAGCGCGACCGGCGCGTCGGCGGCGAACTGCGTCGGGTTGTGCGGCGAGAACACCAGCTCGATCCGGTCGCGCAGCGCCGCGGCGCGCGCCGGCCCGAGCACCCCGGTCGCGAGATCGGCGTCGGGCGCCCCGGCGAGCAGGCGCGCGGTCGCGAGCTCGGCGTCGAGCCAGCCCCGATCGAGCCACGGCGCGTAGGCCTCGGCGGCGTCGAGCTCGCGCTGCACCGCATCGCGCACCAGCTCCTCGTCGTCGCCCGCCGGCGGCAGGCCGGTGATCTGCGCGAAGTCGGCGGCGATCTCCGCGACCTCGTCGCGCCGGACCCGGTCGGTGCTGCCGCGCGCCAGGAACTGCGCCGCGCGCGGCAGCGCGAGGTAGGTGCGGAACCGCTCGTGGTCGATCGTCCCGCCGCGCTGCCGCGCGGTGTCGAGCACGTGCCACAGCACGTGGGCCTTGAGCGAGTTGCTGGCCGGCGGCAGGTCGGCGACGAACCGCCACAGCTCCTCGAGGTAGGCCGCGCGCGCGTCGCGGTCGAGCTCGAGGTCGACCGCCGCCGGCGGCCGCATCCGGGTCACGACCGCGGCGACCCACCCGGCGTGGCCGAGCAGCTCGGGGCGCAGCCGGGCCAGCTCGTGCAGCTGGTCGATCGTCAGCTCGCGGTGGATCGCCAGCGCGCCGAACCCGCCCGAGTTGCGCTGGGCCAGCTCGTCGGCCACGAGCCCCACCACCCCGGCCTGCGGCGTATGGCCGAGCCGGCCGAGCAGCACGCGGCGCCGCGCCGGCTCGGCTGCCACTCGACCAGCTCCGAGACCCCCTCGTCGGTGACCTGCGCCAGGTTCGCGTCGGCCTCCGCCGCCTGGCGCAGCAGCGCGACCGGATCGAACGCGCCGTCGGGCAGCCGGCTCGGCCGCGACGGATCGCCAGCTTCGATCCTGGCCTCGACCTCGGCCTCGTGCCAGTGGCTGACGCCGAGCCAGTCGCGCACCGGATCGAGCTCCTGCGGCGGCGACCCCGTGACCCGGTACAGCAGCTGGCGCGCGCGCAGCCGATCGTAGCCTTGCGTGTGGCCGTGGCGCTCCGGCCAGCTGCGCAGCACCGCCTCCGCCTCGTCGAGCGCGCCGCGGTGCTGGGCGTCCAGCGCGCGGTAGTAGTCGTGGTCCTCGCTCCCCGGCAGGAGCTGGGCGAGCGCCGCGCTGCGGTCGCCGGACAGCGCGAGGGCTTCGAGCAGTTCCAGATCCATCGCCGCGAGCCTACTCGCTCTGTTATCGTCGCGGCGGATGTCGCGCCGGACCCTCGCCGCCGTGCTCGCGGGAGTGGCAATCGCCAGCCTCCTCGTCGCGCCCGCCGTCGCGTCCGCCGACTCCGGATCGACCCACCGCGCTCGCCGCGCCGGCGCCGCCAAGCCGACCGCGAGCAACATGCCGCGCGGCTTCACGTGGCCGCCGTCGCGCGCGATGCTCGCCGCCGAGGCCACCTGCGAGCGCTCGCTCGGCGCCGCCGGCGTCGCCTTCCACCGCGCGACCCGCGAGGGCCACATCGTCGACGCCCTGACCATCGACGACGCCACGCTCGGCGGCATCACCTACACCCCCGTGTTCGGCAAGGGCCCGTACAAGCTCGACTGCCAGCTCGCCCTCGCCCTGGTCACCCTCGGCCCCGAGCTCGCCGCCGCCGGCGTCCGCGAGGTCCGGTTCGGCAGCATCTACCGCTGGAGCCAGGTCCGGGTCGGCGGCAAGACCAAGAACGCGCTGTCGCGCCACGCGCTCGGCCTGGCGATGGACGTCGTGTCGTTCGTCGACGGCGCCGGCCGCGAGGCCCGGGTCGCCCGCGACTACACCGCCGGCGACCCACTGCTGCTCGAGGTCGAGCGCACGATCGACGCGTCCTCGGCGTTCCGCCTGGTGCTGACCCCGAAGAACGACCCGATCTCGCACAAGGACCACTTCCACCTCGAGGCCAACCCGCGCTACGCGACGCAGGTCTCGCGGCGATAGCTTCCGGCCTCCGGTGGTTGCCGATGTGGGCAGCTGCGCGATGCTCCGCGCCTCGGGGAGCACTTGCGCCTGGCCAGGCGGGCCACGAAGCGATCATCCGCACGAACGGCGCCATCCTCATTCGCAACCGCAGGGACCAAGTCAGTGTCGCTCGACAAACCGGGCCACGACGGAAAGAGGGTAGACCTATGACGAACACCAAGGACATGCAGTGGATTGCCGCTCAGCTTCGGGAGCGGCTGCCGGGCGTCGTGGTCGAAGTGCTCAAGCCAAGCGCACGAAGCAAGACCGCAGGTTGGACTCTGGATGCGAGCTACCGAGACGGCTACGTCGTCGTGCAGTGGACGCGTTCGACAGGGTTCGGCATCTCGGTGCCAAGGGATACGGACCTCCCGTTCACCGAGGATGTCGAGTACCACGAAGGCGCAGACTCGACGCTTCGTCGAGTGATGCATCTGCTCGTGACGGGGGAAGGCGTGTCGCCGACCGTGACTCTCCAGGAGCTGCGAAAGCGACGCTCCGTCTCGCAAGAGGAGCTTGCGAAGGTGATGCACGTGAGCCAGGCATCCGTATCTCAAACAGAGCAACGTGACGACATCTTGATCAGTACCCTGCGTGCTGTCGTTGGGGCGCTCGGCGGACGGCTTGTCGTCAAGGCGCAGTTTGATGATGGCGCCGTCGAGATCAAGGTCGACGACAGGGAGCGCGTCGCGTGAGTGGACGAATTCGCCACGGTCGCGTTGCGCGAAGCGGTACAGCCTGCCGCTCGAACCTGGCTGGAACACGGTCCACTTCTGATCTCGCACAAGGACCCACTTCCACATCGAGGCCAACCCGCGCTACGCGACCCGGGTCTCGCGGCGGCAGCGCACACGGGTGATGCGGGCCCGGGGTGGGCGTCAACCTGGCACGGGCAGCACCTTGTGGGCGAGGACGAAGCCCGCACCCTCGAACATGCCCTGTGCGTAGTTCAGGAACTCATGCACTCGAGTCGGCACGGGATATTTCGCGAGGATACTCACCTTGACCGGGGTTCTCGTGGATACGGCACGACCCACATCGACGGCGAGGCGCTCATAGACCTCGCCGCTCTCGATGAAGGCACGCTCGGACTGGCGACGGACGCCGTGTCATTCATCGACGGCGACGGCCGCGAGGCCCGGATCGCCCGCGACGACCCCGGCGGCGATCCGCTGCTGCTCGAGGTCGAGCGCGCGAGCGACACGTCGTCGTTCCACATCGCGGCCAACCGACCCACGCGACCGCGGTCCCGCAGCGGTCGCGCTAGCGGGACCTTCGCACCCGTGGGCTGGCGAAAGCGAACTTTGTGCTGAGAGTTCGGCTAGTGCTTGCGTTTTGAGCCAGCCTTGAGCTACATGATGGAACGTGCATTTCTTCGAGCGTAAAATGGGCGAACGCCGGTAC
>JBGQCL010000693.1:0-5304 GCA_041495365.1 Kofleriaceae bacterium
CGGTGTACCTGCGCTGCTCCATGGCGGCGCGCGCTTCCTCGAGGGTCCGGGCTGCCGGGGTGACCGGCGGGCGGATCGCGGCGGCCGCGGGCGGCTGCGGGCGGGTCGCGGTGGCCGCGGGCGGCTGCGGGCGGGTCGCGGTGGCCGGCGCCGGTTGCGGGCGCGGCGTGCGCGGCGCGCGCGGATCGGCCGGCCGGCACCGCGCGGCGATCGCGATCGCGCCCGCGGCGCGCTCGGGGAACAGATCGTGGACCTGGTGAGCAAGCTGCACGCTGTCGTCGCACTTCCCCTCCGCGATGAGCCTGCTCGCCTCGCCCTCGCGGGCTGCGACCCAGCTGTCGCGCAGGTGCGTGTACTCGCTCAGGCCGCGGCTGCGGTACTCGCTCGCCTCCGGGATGTGGCGCCAGCGCTCGACCGCGGTGGCGACGTCGCCCGCCTGCGCCGCGGTCACGAACGCGTCGTAGGCGGCGGCACGGGGGTCCTGCGGCGTGGGCGCGTCCACCGCCGGCGCGGAGGGCGCGGCCGCATCGAGTGCGGGCGGCGGGGTGGTGGCGCGGACCGGTGCCGGCCCGGGCGGCGCGCTCGCATCGGCCGGTTCGCGCGTCGCGACCACGACCGCATCGGCGTCGCCGGGCCGCGCAGGACCGGGCCGTGTGCCGAGCGCAAGGTAGAGCCCGACCGCGGCCACCGCGGCCGCCCCGGTCCCCACCGCCACGGCGAGGCGGCGCCGCCTCGCCGCGGGCGCGCGTGTCGTGGTGCGTGCGGTCGCCGCGAGCGCCTCGCCCATCTCGTCCATGGTCTGGAACCGCCGGTCCGGGTCCTTCTCCATCGCGCGCAACACCACCGCTTCCAGTGCCGGATCGATCGAGCGGATGAGCACCGAGGGGTGGAGCGGCGGTTGTGCGAGGTGCGCGGCCACGATCTGACTGACCCCGCCACCGAACGGGATCCGGCCGGTCAGGCATTCGTACATCACCACGCCGAGCGAGTAGACATCCGACCGGCCGTCGAGCTCGCCGAGCCCCGCGCACTGCTCCGGGCTCATGTACGCCGGCGTGCCCAGGACCACGCCTTGCCGCGTCTTCCCCGACTCGGTGGTCGACGGGCCGATGAGCTTGGCGATGCCGAAGTCGAGCACCTTGACGAAGCTCGCATCGTCGCCCCGGCGCACGACGTAGATGTTGTCGGGCTTGAGGTCGCGATGGACGATCCCCTTGCGGTGACTGGCGGACAGCGCCGAGCAGCACTGCATGAAGATGTGGACGATCTCGGCGGTGGTGAACCCGCCGCGCTCGATGCGCTTGGCCAGGCTCTCGCCTTCGAGCAGCTCCATCATCAGGTAGACGATCCGCGACGCGCCCTCGGTCGTCTTGGCATCCGTGCCCTCGATCGTCCCGTAATCGATGATGTCGACGATGTTCTCGTGACGGATGTCGTTGACCGCCTTGGCCTCCTGGAAGAACCGGCGGACGTTCTCTGGATCGGCCGCGCACTCGGGGTGGAGCACCTTGACCGCGATCCGGTGGCCGATCAGCGGGTGTTCGGCGAGATAGACCTGGCCCATCCCGCCCTCGCCGACCAGCTTGCCGAGAACGTAGTTGCCGATGTGTTGAGACGTGAGGTTCATGGCACGCTCACCGGCGGCACCCGCTCAGGCAGGTCAACTTGGCAATGTGCCAGTCTCCCGACTCGAGCTTCCACTGGAAATCGTAGACCTTGGTGACGCGCCCGCTCACGACCTGCACGCGGGCGACGGCGGACGCCTCGGACTCCTTGATCACGTCCACGACCTGCAGGCCGGTCAGCGCGCCGAACAGGTTGGGCAACAGCGCCGACCTCGCGAAGTACCGGTACAGCGCCTCGTACTTCTTCATCCCATCGTGCGCCATGGCCTCTCCCACGTACCAGGCCGCGTGCTGGGCGCGGGTGAGTAGCCCGGACAGGAACTGCGCACGCTTCTCGAACGGCTCGTCGGCATAGACCATGCCCGCCTTCCGCATCTCGGCCGCGTAGCGCTCCTCCTGGGCCTTGGCTTGCCGGAGAACCTCGAGGAAGTCGCTCCAGACGTTTTCCCGGAGGAACTGGCGGGAGAACACCTCCGCGGCGTCATCGCCTTTTTGCAGCCTGAGCGACTGCTCGAGCATGGCGGTCCGCGTGCGGATGCGCGTGCTCGGGCTCTCCGGCGGTGCGGCGTAGCGATCGTGGAGCGCCAGGACGTGCTCGCCCGGCACGATCAGGTGGATGCGCCCCGCATCGCCATGGAGCGCAACGACCACACCCACGACCGCCCCGCAGGCGTCCACGATCGGACCGCCGTCGGTGCCCGGATTGTCGGTCTGGAGATACGATCGACCGTCGACCTCTCGGTTCAAGGCCACGACCTTGCCCGACTCGAACGACAGGGTCGCGGTCGGGCCGGCCACCGCCGGGTAGCCCACGGCGACCACGTTCTGGTTCATGCGAACGCCGGCCGGGTTCACGTACAGCCCGCGCGGAACACCGGGTGTGCTCGGCGCGCGCAGGATCGCGAGCCTGTGCTGGGGATCGTCCTTGCCGACCTCGAGACCCACCTCGATGCTGTCGCCCGATGACGTGGCCAGGACCGCGCTGATCTTCTCGTCGTCGCCGACGACGCCGGCATCGGTCACGATGAGGATCTCGCCCTTCGGTGACGCCAGCCTGAACCCGGTGCCCGACCCGGTCTCGGTCGTGATCCGGATGACGTTCGGGTTGACGGCCTCCTGGACGGTGAGCTTGCGGAGGGGGCGTTCGCGGCACGCCTCGCCCTGCGGATGGCGCGGCCCGGGCCCCAGCGTGTTCTGGTCCTTCTGCTTCTGGTCCTTCTGCTTCTGGTCCTGGTCCTGCTTGCTGGGGACCTCGAATCCGGGACACGCGGCCGCGTTCGCCGCGACTGCGAGGATCGCCATCAGCTGTGGAATGCGCACAAAGGCTCCTCTCTCGGGTGCCCAGGCGGCCCCTCTGGACATCGGCTGTGCAGCGGATGTGCCACCCGCACCACGAGAGGTCGCCGTCCGTTCTCCACGCATTCGAGCGTCTCGACGGCGTGCACGCGGTCGAGAGCGCGCAATGCGATCCGATGGACACGCACGAATTGCAGTCCCTGCACGTCTCCTGCAACTCGACACGAGGAGGCACGTCGATGGGTTTCTTGATGTCCGCGATGCGATACGCGGGTGCCGCGCAATGTTGCGGCCATGGCGCGCGGAGATCGCTCGAGCACGGGATGGTTGGTTGCCCCGTGCTGCGCGACCGATGCACCGGGTGCGCGGACACCGCAGGCTCGCGAGTTGCAACACGTGGGGGCATGAGAGGCCTCCAGCTCACCGCGCTGTTCGTGCTCGCCGCATGTGGACCCGAGACCACGTCGTTCCGCACGGTCGACGCCAGCGATCCGGATCGGCCATCGGCCGCCCGGTATGCCGTGCGCGACGCCGCGCGCGTCGATGTGTGGTCCAACGGTGGTTACTTCGGATCGAGCGGCGATCCGATGACCCATGTCGGGTTCGAGATCCGCAACACGAGCTCGGCGCCGATCGTGTTCGACAGTGACGCGCTGCGGCTGGTCGTGTTCGGCGCGCACGGTGTACCCCTGCCTCCCGCGAGGTTCAGCGTGGTGACCCCGCTCGGGCCGGCGCAGGTGTCGATCGGCCCCGGTGCGACGACGACGCTCGAAGCGTACTTCGTGCTGCCGGTGCGGCCGCGGATGATCGATACCATGCGCGTGCGCTGGTCCCTGAAGATCGGCGACGCGGGCCACTCCGTGATGTCGAGCTTCACGCGCGACGACGAATCCATGGTCCTGGACCCGCCGCGCGCGGCGCGGCCGGTTGCTCCGAGCACCTGATCACGGCGGCGCGAGCCCATTGCATGGTCGGAGCCGCCGCAGGACTTGCGTCCTCGGCCCAGCGCACGGCAAGACCTGCGCGACCGCTGGTGCGCGCTCCGTCTGGACACCCGCCGCCTGGCGAGCGGGTAGTGCCGGTGGGTACCAATGGGCATCGCTCGATCCATCCGCCGCTCTCCGGTCGGAGATCGATCGTCTCCAGCGCCTCGTTCTCGACGCAGTCTCTTTGTTAATGATGTCTCACGTTTGTGTCTGCTCCATCTATGAAATTGAGATCACTTGGGAATCGGGACGGATCGTGTTTTCCCACCCCTGGCAAAAGAGAGCCCGGACTTGCGCACGTAGGCGGCATTCGAGACCTTCGGACTTCTCCTACGCCCCGCCCGGCGCGGAGTGAAGACGGCCCACCCCAATGCCCAGGATCGCAGCTTCGATGCCGGCGGCAGAGCGGACGCGTCATGAGCGGAGCGGACGCGCCGCGGGTCCACCACGGACGAGAGATGGGGCGGCGTCTCGGGCGCGCGACGGGGGACCGGCATGACCTTGATTGGCAACCCCGCGGGTTCCGCGGGGGCGAGGGGCGGGACGGTCACGCTCCTCCGCGAACTGCGCCGAGGCCAGCTCGAGAGCCTGCACCTCGCCGAGGATCCCGAGCTCGGAACGCGCTGCGCCGTCAAGATGCTCCAGGGGGTGTTCACCGCCACGGCAATCGGCAGCGGCGTCACGATGACGCTCTCCGGGGCGCTCCTCATCGCCCCGACGAGGACGAGCACAGCGAAGGATATCAACGGCCGACGTATCGCGATACGGCCACGATGGGCGTCGTCCTTGGGGTTGCCGGCCTGGCCTCGACGGCGCTCGGCGTCGTTCTCCTGTACCGGGATGGGGGCCCAAGCGTCGTGCTGGTCGCAACGGTGGCTGATCACCACGTCCTCATCAGCCTGAACGGAGCGTTCTGATGATCCCGCGCATGCCGAAACCAGGAGGCAGTACCCTCGTGCAGCAGTCCGGCAGCGCCCACGACCTGCCGGTGCCCGGCAAGCGCACGCTGACCGAGCAGTTCGCCTCGGTCGCGCCCGTCCAGCGCTCGCCGGCTCACCAGACGCACGGCTCGCAGACGGCGCCTTCCGGCGTGCACACCGCGAAGATCGCGCAGCCCGAGCCCGCCATCGATCAGACGGGATTCATCGACAACTCCAAGGGCGCTCCCATCTACAACCGGCCGCCAGAATCCGGCGGCGATCTGGTGCGCGATGCGCCGCTGCCGCCCGCCTCGCGCGTCTTCGCCAGCGGGACGTATCCGAGGCTCAAGGACTGGTGGTACGTGACCGCGTTCGTCGAAGGGACGATGCTGCGAGGCTACGTCGAGGCGCACCGCATCAATGCTCATCTACCGGAGCCCTTTGCGGAGCTCCGGCAGCTCGAGGGCGGCGAGACCC
>JBGQCL010000694.1:0-5260 GCA_041495365.1 Kofleriaceae bacterium
CCCGGTCGCCGGCGGATCGAGGAGGCGGTTCATCGACGCGACCGCGGCGGTCATCCCGACCGGCGCGAGGTAGCCGCGGTCGACCCGCGCGCCGCGCATCGACACGAGCCACCACAGGACCCACCCGGTGAACGCCAGCGCGCCGAGCCAGCCGCGACCGAGCGCCGCCGCGGCGTGGCGCCACGCGGTGACGATCAGCACCGCGACCGCCGGGCCGAGGTCGAGGTGGTAGCGCGACGACAGGCTCGGCGAGTGGAGGTAGAACACGACCAGCGGCCCGCCGCCGAGCACCGCCCACGCGACCAGCCACCGGGTCTCGCGCCAGCGCGGATCGCCGAGCTCGCCCCCGGTGCCCGGCGCGCTCCGCCGCGCGCGCCACCACGCGACCGCCCCGAGCGCGAGCCCGGCGAGGATCAGCGGCGCGTACGGCCACGTGTAGGTCGTGAAGTAGTACTCGCGCCAGCGGGGCGCACTTGCCTGCCCGGCGTGGATGCCGGCATCGTAGAACCCGCGGTGGGCGCTGAGCTCGGGGCGGGTGAACATGCCGCCCGCCAGCTCCCGGGCGGCGGTCCACGCCGGCACCGCGTCGTAGGCGTTGGTGAACCGGGTCACGTACAGCGCGCCGAGGTTGACCCGGTGACCGAACTCACCGCCGGCGCCGAACCGCGCCGCGTTGCTCGCGTACAGCGCGGCGCCGCCGGCGAGGAACAGCCCCCAGGCGAGCGCCACCGCGCCGAGTGATGCGCGCAGCGCGCCGCGGTGGCGGAGCCGGGGGCGAAGATAGACCGCGGTCGCGACCACCGCCGCGGCCGCGCCGTAGAACCACACGGTCGGGCGGAAAAGGCCGGTCGCACCGGCGAACGCGAGCAGCAGCACGTAGCGCGCGGTCGACGGCCGCCGCACCATCATGATCACACCGCCGAGCAGCAGCATCGCGGCGCCGTAGGCGTAGGCCTCGGCCTCCTCGTAGACCACGACCCGGCCGCGCAGCATGGTCAGCACGCCGGGCAAGAGCGCGGTGAACAGCAGGGCACCGCGCGACGCATACGAGCGCTCGCCGCCCGGGCCGAGCCACGCCCGGACCAGCACGTACATCATCGCGACGACGGCGAACAGCATCGCCAGCCGATCGGGGAACGGCGTCAGGTGGATCACCCGGCCGATCGCCTCCCACAGCGCGAGCCAGAGCGGCACGCCGAGGCCCCACACCTGCTGCACGGCGCCGTCGATCCAGGCCAGATCGAGCCCCAGGCCGGCGGGATCGTGGCTGAGCGCGAACCGGCCGGCGAGCAGCGCGTGGGCCTGCGCGCGGTACACCGGCTGCTCGCCGTACCACTGGCCCCAGCGCGGGATCGCGCCGGTCAGCCACATCACCGCCAGGCCGAGCAGCGCGGCGTAGATCAGCGCGCGCCTCCGGTCGAGGGTCGGTGCCGGCGGCACCCGCGATGCGAGGGCCTGGGCCGCCTCCGCTGACTCCGATGACAGCTCGGACACCGTCTGCGGCCGGGGCTCAGGCATGCGGTTCGCCAGGGCTCGAGGCCACGCGCACTCGTAGCACGAAGCAGCGCGGACCGTCCAATCGCCTGCGAGCGGCTCGCATCCAGGCTTTGCCGAGTGCGCGGTCGCGCGTCGCGGGCGGCCGCGCGCGCCCCGTGCGCCGCGGTCCCCAGCAATTCCGCGGCTCGACACGGTCGGCCCGCGCGATGCAATCCCCGACGGGTAACCTACAAGGAGCCAGCGATGAGATCGATTGCCCTGTCAACCGCACTGCTCGTGGCGGTCCCGGTGGCTGCCTATGCAGACCCGCCGCAGCCCCAGGTCGACCGCGACCGCGACCGCGATCACGACCACGACCGCGATCACGACCGCGACCGCGCGTTCGAGCACGAGCGCTACGACCGCTGGAACGACAGTCACTGGTCGCACGACTACCACGGGCGCTGGCGGACCGTCGGCCAGACCTTCAACGCCCGCAACGACCGCCAGTTCATCAACCTCGGCGGCGGCCGGTACCACGTGCTGCGGCTGCAGGCCGTGCGCGGCGAGCCCGAGATCGATCGGGTGACGATCCAGTTCAACGACGGGACCAGCCAGACCGTGCAGCTCGACGCGCGGCTGATGGACGGCGCCGGCGAGGTGATCCGGCTCGACGCCGGTCGCGGGGTCCGCCGCGTGATCGTGTTCACCGAGCCGAACACGCGCGGGCTGTACTCGGTCTACGCCGGCTAGTCCGGGCCGAGCGAAGCCCGACGAGGCGCGCCACAGGCGCGTCGCGGCGGAACAGCGGAGGCGAGGAACGGACGGAAGATGATGACGAGGGGATGGCCCTGAACAGGGACATCCCCTCGCGCGAGGTCCGCGAACCGCGAGGCGAGGTGGTAAGACACCCTCGTGTCCGAGCCGGAGATCGCGGTTCTCGTCCCGTGCTTCAACGAATCCGCGGCGATCGCGAAGGTCGTCGCGGATTTTCGCGCCGCGCTGCCGCGCGCCACGGTGTACGTCTACGACAACAACTCGACCGACGGCACATCGGCGATCGCGGCGTCCGCCGGCGCCGAGGTCCGCCGCGAGACCCGGCGCGGCAAGGGCAACGTGGTGCGCAGGATGTTCCAGGACATCGAGGCCGACGTCTACGTCATGGTCGACGGCGACGACACCTACGACGCCGCGGTGGCGCCGGGCCTGGTCGACCGGCTGATCGCCGACGACCTCGACATGGTCGTCGGCAAGCGGGTCGAGACCCACCAGGCGGCCTACCGCGCCGGCCACCGGCTCGGCAACCGGGTGCTGACCGGCCTGGTGCGCCGGCTGTTCGCCGCGCGGATCGACGACATGCTGTCGGGCTACCGGGTGTTCTCGCGCCGGTTCGTCAAGAGCTTCCCGTCGTCGTCCCGCGAGTTCGAGATCGAGACCGAGCTCACCGTCCACGCGATGCAGATGCGGATGCCGATCGCCGAGCTGCCCACCCGCTACAAGGAGCGCCCGCCGGGCTCGACCAGCAAGCTGCGCACGTTCCGCGACGGCTGGCGGATCCTGCTCATGATCACGAACCTCATGCGCAACGAGCGGCCGCTGATGTTCTTCTCGCTGATCGGCCTGGTGATCGCGGCCGTCGCGATCGCGCTCGGCATCCCGGTGGTGCTCGCCTTCCTCGACACCGGCGAGGTCCGCCGGTTTCCCACCGCGATCCTGTGCAGCGGGCTGGGCGTGATCGCGGTCGTGTGCATCGCGACCGGCCTGATCCTCGATCTGGTCGCCCACGTCCGCCGCGAGGCCAAGCGGCTGGTCTACCTCCAGTACCCCGCGCCGCGCGCGGCCGTCCGGCGACCGGATCGCGACGCCGCCGTCCGGGTCGGCTGAGCACCCGGCGGAGACCGCGGCAGCCGTGTCGCGGTCACCGCCGCGGTCGGCGCCGCCCCGGCGGCACGCCACGGTGAGACCGTGATTTCCGCCCGCGATCCGGGGTGGATTGCTTGACCGTGCTCGAGTCCACAGTTAGACCTGTGCGTCATGGACGTCGAGCTGATGCGCCGTCTCGACCGGGTGCTGGGCGATGCTGCGTGCAGTATGCTCGCGACGGCGCACCGGATGCGCAAACCGTTTGCCGCGCCGCGCCCGGTCCGGAAGATCGCCGTGATGAAGTTCTTCGGCATGGGGTCGATCATCGTCGCGAGCCGCAGCCTGGCGGCGCTGCGCGACAGCTACCCCGGCGCCGAGATCCACTTCGTCACGTTCGCCGGCAACCGCGGCATCCTCGACATCCTCGACATCACCGATCACAACCACTACGTCGATCCGTCGACGCCCCAGGCGTTCGTCAAGACGACTCTGGCGGTGGCGCGAGCGCTGCGCCGCGCCCGCTGCGACCTGGTGCTCGATCTCGAGTTCTTCGCCAAGTTCCCGCTCGTGCTCGGCAGCCTGGCCGGCATCCCGCAGAAGGCCGGGTTCTACCTGACGTCGGAGCACTGGCGGCGCGAGCTGCTCGACTTCACCGGGTTCTACAACTCGTACTTCCACACCAGCGACATCTTCCTGTCGCTGGTCTACCTGTGCGCGACCGGCGACTACTACTACCTGAACTTCAACGACTGGGCCGCGAAGTACCGCTATCCGCGGGTCGAGCCCGGCGAGCTCGAGCGCGCGCAGCTGCGCAGCAAGCTCGCCGGCCACGGCATCGGCCGCGGCGATCCGCTGTTCGTGATCAACGCCAACACGTCGCCCGACCTCGCGCCCGAGGCGCGCAAGTGGCCCAAGGAGCGCTACGCGCAGCTCGCCGACGAGCTATCCGTCCACACGCCGGGTGCGCCGGGGGCACGTGTCTGCTTCGTCGGCGCGCCCAACGAGCGCGCCTACGTCCAGAGCATCGCCGAGCTGTGCAAGACGCCGCGCCGCCACGTGCTCGCCGGCGAGCTGTCGCTGCGCGAGCTGCTCGTGCTGTTCGCCGAGTCCAGGCTCGTGGTGTCCAACGACTCCGGCCCGATGCACATGACCTGTCTGGTCGACGCGCCGGTCGTCGGCCTGTTCTTCGCCGACACCCCGACGCTGTTCGCGCCGCTCGGCACGCGGGTGCGCTGCGTCGCGCCGACCCTGTACTCGATCCCGCTGTTCAGCGTGTACAACGGCAAGGACGTCGCCGTCGGCAAGCCGTCGAGCGAGATCGGCAACGCCGCGGCGTGCACGGTCAGCCTGGACGCCGTGATGACCCAGGTCCACGAGCTGCTCGCCCAGCGGCCGGTGCTGCGGACGTCCGACGCCGGCAGGCCATGACGCGCACACCCTCGCTCGAGCGCCTGGTCCGCGCGACGCTGCTCGACGGCGCCCGGGTCCGGCTCGATCTCGACGCCGCGGCGATCGCGCGCGCCGCCGAGCTGGTGCGCGACGCGGTGCTCGCCGGCAAGAAGGTCCTGCTGTGCGGCAACGGCGGCAGCGCCGCCGACGCCCAGCACATCGCGGCCGAGCTGATCGGGCGGTTCGTGATCGAGCGCCGGCCGCTCGCGGCGATCGCGCTCACCACCGACAGCTCGGCGCTGACCGCGATCGCCAACGACTACGGCTACGAGCACGTGTTCTCGCGCCAGGTCGAGGCGCTCGGCGCCGAGGGCGACGTGCTGATCGCGATCACGACCAGCGGGACGTCGAAGAACGTGCTCGCCGCTGCCGCCGTCGCCCGCGCGCGCGGCATGATGGTGATCGGCCTGACCGGCGGCAAGGGCGCGGCGTTCGTCGCCGCGTGCGACGCCGGGGTCGCGGTGCCGTCGAC
>JBGQCL010000695.1:0-5253 GCA_041495365.1 Kofleriaceae bacterium
CGCGTGCCCTGCGCGGTGACCAGCCGGAGCAGGATCCGGCGCGCCGCCTCGCGCTCGTCCGCGCTCAGCCCATCGAGCAGGCGGTCGGCGTGGCGGGCCAGCGCGCCGGCGACCCCGCCCAGCGCCGCGAGCGACGCCGCGCGGATCGTCCGGCCCGACACGTCGCGGGGCGCGTCCCACAGCTCGGCGAGCGTGAACTGCAAGAGCGGCAGCCCGCCGGGAGCGTGCTCGGCGTCCGCGACGAGCTCCTCGATCAGCGACTCGGACTCGTAGACCGCGCCGTGCACGGCGGCCGGGCGCACGATCGCCTCGCGGATCTGGTCGCCGCCGAGCGGCCGCAGGAAGTACAGCCCGCGCGCCATCTCGTCGCCCAGGCCGGGCAGCATCGCCAGCCGCGACAGGAAGTCGGAGCGCGCGGTCGCCAGCACGCGGACCGACGGCGAGCGCACCGCGAGCGCCGCGATCGCGCCGGCGACCGCGCGCGCCTCGCGGGGCTCGGACAGCGTCAGCAGCTCCTCCAGCTGGTCGACGAACACCAGCAGGCGGCACGGCGACGGCGCGTGGACGGCCGCGTGCCGGCGGATCGCGCGGGCGACCGCGTCGGGGTCGTCCCTCAGCTGACGGGCGAGCGCGGCCTCGTCGTCGCCCGTCCACGGGGCGAGCGCCGCGGCGAGCGAGCGCACCGGGTTGCGACTGGGGACGACCTCGACGCACGACCAGCCACCGTGCTCGGCCAGCCACGGCAGCACGCCGGCCCGGCACAGCGACGACTTGCCGGTCCCCGAGTCGCCGCCGACCACGACGAACGGCTCGAGCTGCACGCGGTCGACCAGCTCGCGGACCTCGATCCGGCGCCCGAAGAACAGCGACGCGTGCGCCGACTCGAACGCGGCCAGGCCGCGGTACGGGTTGCCGCCGGGAGCGCCGGCCGGCACCGGCGGCACCGCGGCGTCCTCCAGGGCGATCCGCAGCGCGTCCGCCGACGGGAACCGCGCTCGCGGATCGCGCTCGACCAGGCGATCGACGATCGCGGCCAGCGCCGGTTCGACCGCCGGCGCGACGTCGACCAGCCGCGGGATGTTGCGGACCTGGATCACGCTGGGGAGCTGGTTCAGCCCGACGTCGCGATACGGCGCCGTGCCGGCGAGCAGCTCGTAGAGCAGGATGCCGAGCGAGTACAGGTCCGAGCGGCGGGTCGCCGGCTCCCCGCGCCAGACCTCGGGCGCCATGTAGACCGGCGTGCCGACCACCTGCACGACCGCACCCGGCGCGTCGGCCGGCGTCTCGGCCGGGTCGGTCAGCGACTGGGTGGAATCGGTCATCAGGGCGGTCAGATCGAACGCGACGTGGCCCGGGCGGTCCACCGCGCCGCCGGCCGGCATGCGGGCGACGGCGGAGTCGTCGAGCGCGCCCCGATCGGCGATCGTGGCCAGGCCGAAGTCGAGCAGCTTGGCGCAGCCATCGTCGGCCAGGATCGCGTTCGCCGGCTTGACGTCGCGGTGCAGGACGCCGCGCCGGTGCGCCGCCGCGAGCCCGCGCGCCAGATCGATCGCGATGTCCAGCACCGCGCGCCATGGCATCGGGCGCGGCAGCTCGTGCAGCGCCCGGCCCGGCACGTACTCGGAGACCAGGTACGGGTGCCCGGCCACCTCGGCGACCCGGTAGATCGCGACGACGTTGGGGTGCTGCAGCCGCGCGATCGCGCGGGCCTCGTCCAGGACGCGCGCACGCGCCGCCGGGTCCGCCGCCGCGTGCACGAACTTCACGGCGACCGGCCGATCGAGCAGGGTGTCGTGCGCGAGGTAGACCTGCCCCATCGCGCCGCCTCCGAGCGACCGCACCAGCCGGAACTCGTCAAACTGGTCCGGAGGGTTCCAGGTCGAGCCAAGCAGAGCCCGGACTCCGGCGGCGTCGGCGAGGGGCATACGGCTACGACAACAGATCTATACTCCGAATTTCACGCGGCGGGGACCGATTACCATCCTGATGTGACGGTCCACCTCTCGGCGTTGTCGAACGTGCAGGACTGCGATGCATTGCGGGCGCGCGGTGATTCCGCGACGACACCGACGCGGTGTACAGCGAAAATGGACTGCCGTGTGTCGTCGGCGCTCGCTCGCAGTGAGGCGTCGGCGCTCACCCTGAGTGAGTGTTCGGCAGTCTGCTCACCGGGCCGCCGGTGATCGCGCCCGAGAGCTCACCCGCAGCGGGCCGCCGTGGTCCGGCCACCGCCAGGCGTGCACCTGCGCCCGGCGGGTCACAACAGATTCAGGATGTAGGCCTCGTTGAAGATCGTGGCGTGCACATCCTGGCCGAGCACCTGCGCGATGGTGTCGCACACGGTCGCGTTCAGGATCAGCAGGCCCGGCGCGATCAGCCGACCGGGGCAGCCCACCGCGATCAGCGGCCCGCCGAGCAGCCAGCGCGCGTGGGACATGCACACCGCGCCGTGGGTATCCCACCCGGCCTCGAACAGCATCCCCAGCGGCGTCGTGCCGCGGGCCTGGATCGGTCCCGGCGACGGCAGGTTGTCCCAGACGTTGATCTCCGTGCCGTCGTGCGTGTGCGAGGTGCCATCGCCGCAGTAGTCGGCGCGCGCCAGCCGCGTGCACGCCCAGTGGGTCGCCACCACGTCGCCGTGGCCGGTGATCCACGGCCGGTAGCCCCAGCGGTAGCACTTCGCGACCACGCCCGTGGTGCAGCCGAGCGTGAACAGCGTGCTCGATTCCACCCGGTTGCCGTGCTCGTCCCAGATCGCGGTCAGCGGGATCGCGACGTGCTTGCCGTCGAGGTCCGCCGGACACGCGAGCTGCCAGGATCCGGTGTTGTCGACGTTCTGCTTGAGCGTGTAGAGGAAGGTGTGCCCGGTGTTCGTCGGGTCGTAGCTCGACTCCGCCACGATGTCGGAGATCCAGTACTCGACGAGCAGGGTCGCCGGCGGGTTGACGCTGGTGTTGTGCAGCTGGGCGTGGAGGTGCGCATCCTTCAGATCGGTGCCGCGCAGCGTGACCTGGTTCTGCTCGGCGACCAGCTCGCCGTTCTCGATGTGCGCGTTGCTCAGGGCCGTACCGTTCAGCGTGGCGCCGTCGAACTGGAAGCCCTGCATGGTCATGCCCGCGGCCTGCGTCCCCTGCAGCTGCAGGCCGTTCAGCTGGGTGCCCTGCTGCTCCCAGAGGTCCTGTTCGTCGGAGCTGGACCGCTCCGGCGTGGAGGAACACGCAGCCACGCACAGCGCCGCGAACCAGGTGATCCAAGCTCTCGTCATGAAGTGCCCTCCTCCATCGTCGTTGTTGTCGGGATCGTGACGGTCTGGACGTGCGCGCGATCAGGGTGGCGTGGCGCACAGGCGCAATCCCACCAGGGTCCCGCGCAGGGCGGGCTCGGCGTGCTCGCGGTTCATGCTGCGAGCGCTCAGCACGCCCTGGTACCAGCTACCGCCGCGAAGGACCGGCGCGTCCAGGCTCTCGACCGAACGCGTCCACTCCCACACGTTGCCGGCCATGTCGTCGGCGCCGACCGGACTGCGCGAGCCGGGGTGCGAGCCGACCTCGTCCGGACCGAACGCCAGGGGCTCTCGGCCGTAGGTCACGTCGACGTTCGCATCGTCCGGCGCGAAGCTGTCACCGGCGGGCCTCGCGCGATCATCGGCCCCGCGGGCGGCGCGCTCCCACTCGTATTCGTTGCACAGCCGCGCACCCGGGATGCGACGCGTCCGATCGAGCCAGCTCGCGAACGCGATGGCATCCTCGTACGACACGGCGGACACCGGAAACCGCATCCAGTCCTGATCCGCGCGCTTCGCCCTGCGCTCGTAGTGCAGGCGCTGCCCGGTCTCGGCGGTGTAGGTCCGCGTCGTCGGCGTCAAGCTGAGCCTCCACCGCCCGCCTCCGATCTCGGCGAGCGTGATCGAGGTCGCCGCGGTCACCACGTTGGTCGACCTCGGGGTACGCCGGCGGCGCTCGTCGGGCGCGAGGTCGTCGAGATACTCGATCCACTGGGCGAAGGTCACCTCGTATCTGCCGATGAGGTAGCCGGGGATCGTGACCTCGTGAAGCGGCGCCGCGTTGAACACCTGGCGTGCCGCATCCGAGCCCTCTGCGCCGCCGAACAGGAACCGGCCCGGCGGCACGTAGATCATCCCCGGCGGTACCGACCCCGCCGCGGGGAGCGCGATCCGGACCGTCCGGGTCTCGCCGCGCGCCAGGAGGACCGGGAGCCGCGCCGACGCGTGCCCGGGCGCCTCGAACACGAGCACCAGCGAGCCGGCGCGCAGGCGGAGCGGCGACAGCGGCCGGTCTACCCGCTGGCGCGCGGTGCCGGTCCGCTCGATCCACACCTGCGTCCCGGCGGGGGCGACCGTGAGCTCGATGCGCGCATCGGCGGCGAGCGCCGCCCGGTACCGGCCGTCGTCGTACGCGAGCAGCCGGGACGCGAGCTCGTCGGCGAGGTCGCGGCGGCGGTCGCGCTCGGCGCGCGCCAGCCGCTCGAACGTGAGGTCCGCCGCCCAGGCGCGCAGACCGGCTCGCGCGGGATCGAGCAGCAGGACGCTGTCGAGCGCTTCCAAGGCGCCGCGGTACTGGCGCTCCTCGCGCGACTCCATCGCCTCGAGCTCGCCCCACGCCTGCTCGCCCGCGCTCCACCGCCCGGCGTCGAACAGGCCGAACGCGCGATCGCGGGCGACGTCGCGCTGCGCTGCGAGCTGCCGCGCGGCGCGCTGGCCGGCCGCCGCCGCGGTCACCTGGTCCGCGATCATCGCCTCGAGCTCGCGCCGCGCCCGGGCGCGGACCGCCAGACCGGCGATCAGCGCGCCGATCACCAGCACCGCGGCGCCGCCGGCGCCGAGTAGCCGGCGGGTCCGGATCGTGCGGGCCGACGCGGCGAGGAACGCGGCGTCGCGCGGCGCGAGGCTGGCGCGATCGAGCGCGCGGGCCTCGGCGAGCTGGCGGCGCCCCCACAGCAGATCGCCGCCGCGGCCGACCCGATCCCACTCCGCCGCCGCCTGCGCGATCCGCGCGCGCACCGCGTGGTCGGCGGCGTCGCGCGTGAGCCAGCCCTGGAGCGTCGACCACTGGGTCAGCAGCGCCTCGTGCGCGATCTCGTAGGCGCCGTCCTGCGCGTTGCTCGCGACCACGATGCGGCCGCGGATCAGCGCCTCCAGCGCGGTGCGCTCGGCGTCGCGCGCGGCGCCGTCGGACAGCAGCTCGGCCTTGGGCCGCCGGGTCCGCGTGCCCTGCGCGGTGACCAGCCGGAGCA
>JBGQCL010000696.1:0-5239 GCA_041495365.1 Kofleriaceae bacterium
ACCAGCGCTCCACGCTGGGCGTGTGGCGCAGGTCGATGCCATAGACGTGCAGCCGCGCCATCCAGTCGGCGGCGTCGGGCTCGCGGGCGAACCGCCGGGCGGCGTCGCGCGGGAACCGGGTCGCGACGACGACCTCCGCGCCCGCGCGCAGCAGCTTGATCGCCGCCTGGTACCCGATCTTGACCCGGCCGCCGGTGACCAGCGCGACCCGGCCGCGCAGGTCTGCCGTCTGGTGCCGCTTGTCGAAGTTGAGCGCCGCGCACGGCGGGCACATCTGGTCGTAGAAGTGGTGGAGCTCGTGGAACTCGGTCTTGCAGACGTAGCACAGGCGCGCGGCCTCGACCCGGATCCCGTCGGGGACGTCGGGCCCGTCGGGGACGTCGAGGCCCGGCTCCCTCGGCTCGGCGCGCCGGGCCTCGGCCGCCGCCCACGCGTCGGGCTCGGCGTCGTCGCGCACCGGCGCATCGAGCGGCATCGCCGGGCGCGGCAGCGGGGTCCGGTACACCGGCTCCTTGCGCAGCAGGCGGATCCCGGTCTGATCGAGCCGGGCCCGATCGGCGTCGCGCCGGGCCTGGGTGCGCTGGCGGGCGAGCACCTTGCCCAGCGCCTTGCGGCTGTAGCGATCGGGCCGCGACAGCTGGCCGGCGGCGGTGACCAGGCGGATCCGCAGCGGCTCGTCGAGCTCCGCGAGCGCCCGCAGGTCGCCGCCCAGCCGCTCGAGCAACTCGATCGCATCACGGACCTTGGCTTCGTCCACGGCGGCGTATATTGACGCGCGGAATGATCATCGCCAAGCGCCTCAAGGGCAAAGCCATCGCGACCTGGCTCGGACCGACCGGCGACGCCGCTCGCCGCGCGCTGACCCGGGCTCGCCAGCGCATCACCAACGCCCCGCGGCGGCTCGACTTCTACTTCGACATCGCCGATCCGATGAGCTACCTCACCGCCCAGGCGGTGGCGCGGCTGGTCGCGGCGTATCCCGTCGAGCTCGCGGTGCACGTGATCACCCCGCCGGCGTCCGACGTCGACCCCGCGCCCGACCTGCGGCCCAGGCACGCGGTGCGTGACGCCCGCCTGGTCGCCGAGTACTAGAACGTCGACTTTCCGGCCCAGCGCGAGGCCGACAGCGGCCTGGTCCGCGAGGTCGGCACCGCGCTGGTCCGCGACCGCCCGGCCGCCGACCAGCTGCGCGTGGCGACCGAGCTCACCGGCGCGATGTGGCGCGGCGACAAGAAGCGGCTCGGCGAGCTGCTGCTCGCGCACGGCACCGAGAGCTCCGGCTCGGTCGCGCCGATCCTGAACACGAACTACGCCGACCTGCGCAAGGCCGGCCACTACCAGGGCGCGATGCTGGCGTACGACGGCACCTGGTACTGGGGCATCGATCGCCTGCCCTACCTCGAGGCCGCGCTCGCCGCCGATCTCGGGATCACCGCCGCGCCGGTCGTGACGCCGCGCCCCGAGGCCGAGCGCGGGCCGCTCAAGCTATCGGACAAGCCGCTGACCTGCGAGCTGTGGTTCTCGTTCCGCTCGCCGTACAGCTACCTCGCGCTCGAGCGCATCGAGGCCGTGCTCGCGCCGTACGGCGTGCCGCTGGTGGTCAAGCCGATCGCGCCGATGGTCATGCGCGGCATGTCGCTGCCCGGCGTCAAGCGGATGTACATCGTGCATGACGCCAAGCGCGAGGCCGATCGCCACGGCATCCCGTTCGGCGAGCTGTGCGATCCGCTGGGCCCGGGGATCGACCACTGCATCGCGATCGCCCACCGCGCCGCACAGCACGGTCGGGTGATGGCGTTCGCGCGCTCGGCGATGCGCGGGATCTGGGCCGAGGCGCTCGACATGACCGAGTACGTCGACCTGCGGACCGTCGTCGAGCGCGCCGGGATCGCATGGGACGACGCACGCGCCGCGCTCGCTCCCGGGGCGGTCGCCGCGGCCATGAAGGCCGCGCAGGCCAGCGCGGCCGAGCTCGCGGTCTACAGCCTGTGGGGCGTGCCGTCGGTGCGGTGCGGCGAGTTCGTGGCGTGGGGCCAGGACCGCCTGGACCTGCTCGCCGACCGGCTGCGCCGCCACGCGCTGGCGACGCGGTGATCTTGACCGTGAACAAACGTTTCGCTGGCGGCCAAGCCCGCGATCGCGAAAGCCGTGCACCGCGCGACCCGGAGGGTGCATGCTATGGATCAAGCATGTTCGCGTCGCCCGAACCGCGGACCCAGCCATCGCTTCCTGCGGCGCTCCCTGCAGCGCATCCTGCTCCGGCCGAGGTCGTGAGCCTGCCGAGCCCAGGCCTGCCGGCGGACCACGGCCTCGCCAGCCTCGGCCTGGTGATGCAGCTCGCCGGCCGCACCACCGCGACGCTCGTCGCGCTGCTCGCCTCGCTCGCCTGGATCGACGGGCGATTCGCCCACCGCGGATCGCACAACGGGTGGCTCGGGCTGGGGATCGCGCTGTGCATGGTGCGCTCGCACCTCCACCGCGCCGCCGGCCGCGACCTGACCTACGGCCGGCGCACGGCCGAGGGCACCGCCGCCGATCCGTTCGATGCGATGCGCCGCTACGTCGGGTTCGCGCTCGGCCAGGCGGTCGCGATCGGTGCGATCGCCGCGCGGGTGTTCGACCAGCCGTGGCCCGCCGCCGCCGGGATCACCGCCGCGCTCGCGCTGTGGCCGTGCGCGCTCGCGGTCATCTTCTACTTCCGGTACCGGTCGCACCGGTCCCTGGTCCAGTCGCCGCGCGCCGGGCTGCCGCTCGGCGAGGACCGCGGACTGGAAGGCGCATCGCTCGTCATGACCGTGCTCGGCGCCTACGGCGTGGTGTCGACCGGCGGGATCGTCGTGATGCTCGGCGCGCTGTCGCCGCATCACTTGGAGCACGGCTGGGGTGTGATGCTGCTCGTGGTGTTCGCGCTGCTCGTGGTGCGCTCGTCGCTGCACATCCGCGCCGGGCTCGCCGGCCTGCGCGGCAGCTCGTCTCAGCCCTCGTTCGACCGCCCCGGCGAGCTCGCCGGGCGGTACGCCGCGTTCGGCGTGATCAGCGCGTTCTGCATCGGCGGCGTGCTGTTGCTGCTCGCGATGTCGGAGCGGCTGACCCCGGACGCGATCCTCAGCGTCGCGGTGGCGTGCTGGCTGCTCATCACGTGGCCGATGATCGTCAAGCGCTACTTCAACCAGCGCCAGTTCGCCGAGCTGCTGGCCGGCGACCGGGTGACCCACCGCCGCGCTCCCGACGCCGGGCTGACCGCGCTGGGCTGGCTGCTCGCCGGCCACGCCACCCTGGTCGCGGGGGTCTTGATCGTGCAGGTCACCGGCTATCCCCGGCTCGACCCCCAGCTCGGGCGCGCGGCCGACCACGCGCTCGTGCTCAGCGGGCTGGCGGTCGGCCGGTGGTGGCTGATCGACGCCGGCCTCGCGGCGGCGTCGGTGGTGCTCGAGCTCACCGCCGCGGCCGCGCTGATCCGGATGAGCGACCAGCGCCGCGCGATCACCACGATCTACGCGGTGTTCGCCGGGGTGGTCGCGCTCCGCCCGGCGGTCCCGGTGCTCGCATCCCTGGGGCACCACCTGAGCATCTGGTCCGTGATCCAGCTCCTGCCCTCGGCCGTCCAGCTCGTGATGCCGGTCGCAGCGCTGGTGCTGGTCCACCGCGCGGTCATACCGGCCGCCCGCGCCCAGTATCGATCCCCTGGGGTCCCCCCGGGTCCTTGAGCTCGACGGAAGTTTCCCGAGTCGATGTGATCGAAGCCTGATACCATCGCTACCGTGAGCGAGGGCTCGCCTTCCGAGCGATTCGGCCCGTACATCGTGTACGAGCAGCTCGGGATCGGTGGTATGGCGCAGGTTCATCGCGCCGTGGCAGCGGACTCCGACGTCCAGCGCCAGGTGGCGCTCAAGCGCATGCTGTCGCACATCGCGAGCAGCGACGACATGGTGAAGTCGTTCGTCCGCGAGGCCCGGCTCGCCAGCTACCTGCGCCACGAGAACGTCGCGCAGACCTACGACCTCGGCCGGGTCGGCGACACCTACTTCATCGTGATGGAGCTGATCACCGGGCGCAACCTGCGCGAGGTGCTCCGCCACTGCGGCGTGACCACCGGCCCGATGCCGGTCCCGGTCGCGCTCAACATCCTGAACCAGATCTGCGACGCGCTCGACTACGCCCACAACCTGTGCGACGAGACCGGCACCCCGCTCGGCATCATCCACCGCGACGTGTCGCCGTCCAACGTCATCGTGTCGACCACCGGCGTGGTCAAGCTGATCGACTTCGGGATCGCGAAGGCGTCTGCCGCCGGCATGCAGACGATGAGCGGGACGCTCAAGGGCAAGTTCGCCTACATGGCGCCCGAGTACCTCGCCGGGCAGATCGACCCGCGCGCCGATCTGTTCGCGGTCGGCGTGATCGCGCACGAGCTGCTCACCAACAAGCCGCTGTTCTCGGGCCGCGACGACATCGACACGCTGACCCGCGTGCGCGACATGCACATCGCGCCGCCGTCGAACAAGAACCCGCAGGTGCCACCCGAGATCGACGACATCGTGATGACCGCGCTGGCGCGCGACCCTGAGCGCCGCTGGCAGCACGCCACCGCGCTGCGCAGCGCGCTGACCACGCTGACCCACCGGCTCGGCCTGGTCGCAAGCAACGCCCAGGTCGTCCAGTGGCTCGACTGGGCGTTCAGCCAGAAGCGCCCGGCGCGGCCCGGCCAGGAGCCCGACACGGAGACCGACGCCGAGCCGCTCGACGACGAGCCGAGCATCTCGATCCAGCAGCCGACCGTCGACCTGTCGGCGAAGAGCCAGCAGATCACGCTGCGGAGGAACGATGATCCGCGCGACCCGACGCGCGGGGGCGTGAATGGACCGGCATTGCCGGTCCAGCTGCCAGCCGGCGGGAAGATCAGCGCCCTCGGGATCAACGACGCCCCCGAGCCGCCGCACAAGGCGCCGGTCGGCACGCCGCTCTACGTCCCGGCGCAGCACCCGCTGCCCGCCGGGCTCGCCGCGCCCGGCGATCGCTCCAGCCCGGTGGCCGCGCCGCGCCCGGTGGTCCCGCCGATCGCGCGGGCCTCGACGTCGCTCCCGGTGCGCACACCGTCGGGGACCGCACCACCCGCGAAACGGCCGCCGAGTGCCGTCCATCCGTCCGCGCGCCCGGCATCGCCGTCGCAGCCCCCGCCGCTCGTCGCCCAGCCCATGCCGCGCCCGGCCACGCCGTCGCAGCCCCCGCCGCTCGTCGC
>JBGQCL010000697.1:0-5190 GCA_041495365.1 Kofleriaceae bacterium
CCCCACGCGCTGCACCCCCCACGCGCTGCACCCCCACTCGCTGCACCCCCACGCGCTGCACCCCCACGCGCTGCACCCCGAATTTCTCGCGCGCCGGCGGGCGCGACCACCGTCCGCCTGCGCCACGCCGCCTGCCCATCTGTACGGGTCCCGGACACGCTACGGGGAGCGCCCGGTGTGCGATCCCGCTGTACCGGGATCCGCGTACGGTCGTTGCATCAACCCACGAGGAACTACGTGCGCCGGCGGCCGGATACCACTAAGCTGTGAGAAGGAGTTGCTCGACGGCCGAGGGCCGGCAGCGCGGGTTCCCACCCTGCGTTGCACCTCGGATCAGCGCCGCGCCGCTCGGAACCTCACCAACGAAGAGATCGAACAGTGCAGCTTTCATGCAACGCGTGGACAGATCGGCCTCACCCAGGCGTACCCCAGGTCGGCGCGGGGGTTGCTTAATTTTCGGACATAGGCCGCGGAGGTCCCGATGATAAGACTGGCGATCGCAGAAGACCACACCATCGTTCGCTGGGCGCTGAGAGAAGCGCTCAGCAAAGCAGACGACATCGAAGTCGTCGGAGAAGCCGGCACAGCCGCGGAAACGCTCGAGATGATCAAGCGCGAGCGGCCCGATGTGCTGATCCTCGACATCAGCCTGCCGGATCGCTCCGGCTTTGACGTGCTGACCGAGATGCGGCCCATGGACACGGCGCCCCTGGTCGTCGTGCTCACCTGGCACACCGAGCTCAGCTACGCGGCGAGAGCCATCGCGGCCGGCGCGCACGGTTATGTCAACAAGGCCGTGGAACCTGACGAGCTCCTGGCCGCGATCCGCGCGGTCAGCCGCGGTGAGCAGGTGATCCCGCCCGGGGTAGAAGATCTACTCAGGACGGGTGACGGCCACCCGGCCAGCGCGCTCACGGCCCGCGAGCAGCAGGTCATGGAAATGCTGGCGCGCGGCTTGACCAACCGCGAGATCGCGGAGCACCTGGAGATCAGCATCAAGACCGTCGATACCCATCGCGGCCATGTCCTGAAGAAGCTCGGGTTGCGCAACAACTCCGAGCTCACCCGGTTCGCCGTCAAGCACGGCTACACGGCGCTCTAGCCGTCGATCCCACGGGGGCTTCGCCCCCGCCCCCACCGGCAAAGCCGGCAGGGTCCCCCCGATCTCGCTTCGCTCGCCCGGGGCGCTCCCCACCCCGAGCTCGCTTCGCGTCACTCGTCCCCGAGCTCGCTTCGCGTCACTCAACGGCGGGCCGGCTGAACCCAGGCGCGCCTGCCATCGCTGCGCGTCACGACAGCACGGACATAGCCGGCCGCCGGCACGCGGCGCCGCGCGAACCGGCCGTGGACCGACTCGACCCGCCTGCCGTTCTCGATGAAATCGATCGTGTAGCTGCCCGGAGCGGCGGGGTCGACCGCGACCGCGAGCTCGTCGCCCTCGACCTCGGCGCGCTCCAGCACCACGCCGTTCGACGCGTAGAACCGCCCGGCGGCCAGTGCGTCGAGGATCGCCCGGGGCTCGCGGCGCGCGCGCACCATCACCCAGCCGCCACCCGGTGGGTATTTTCCGTGACCCTCGTAGTCGTGGGCGTCATCGGATGCGACCCCCCACAGCGTGGCCCCGCGCGCCAGCGCAGCGTCCCACAGCGCCTCGGTCGAGGGGTGCGCCGGGTCGCCGGCGTTCCACTTCGAGAACGCCGCGTTCGCGATCTCGACCAGCGGCATCCCGCGGTGCGCCAGCTCGACCAGGAGCTCCGGCGTCATGCCCCACAGCCACTGGGGGTGGTTGATCTGGGCGATCCCGCCCAGCGCGGTCTGGGCCGTGACCGCGGCCTGGTACATGTCGATCCGGAGGTGACTGTGCCGTTCCGCCCACTCGATCCGGCCGGCCGGACGTGCGGTCGGCCCGATCAGGTTGACGTGGATCCGGCAGTTGCGGCTGGGATCGCCGATCGGCAGGCAGCCGACCGGGTTGTGGGTGAGCTCGATCCCGGAGAACACGATCAGCCGCGCGTGCGGATCGCGCAGCGTGACCTGGCCGCGGGTGTCGTTGCCATGGTCGAGCTCGCTGACCCGGTTGTGGTCGGTCAACGCGATGAAGTCGTAGCCGCGCTGCTCGTACCAGGCGAGCACGTTGCCCGGCGGCTCGCTCGAATCGCCCGACGCCCGGCCGTGGACGTGCGTCGAGCCCTTGAGCCAGACCTCGGCCTCCGGCGACAGCACGTCGGCGGGGCCGAGCGGGATCGGCTCGACCGACTCGACGGACACCCCCGGTTCGAGCGACTCGTGGGGCTCCAGCTCGTCGACCTCGTCGCCCACCGGGCTGCTCGGCCCATCGGCGATCCGGGGCGAGGTCGACGCGACCGGTGAGACGTCCTGGGTCGCGCACGCCGCGCACGCCGCGCACGCTGCGCCGATCGCGCACGCCAGCAGCTGTTCCGGCCGCGCACGGCCGGTCATGGCGTGGACGCTCCATCGAGCGCGCGCGCCCCGGCGGGGCTGACGCTGGTCACCACGCCCCACTCGACCTTGCGCCACTGGGTGCGGAGCGCGAGAAACAGGCCGAGGTTGTCGGTCAACATCCGGCGCTCCGCGGGATGCCCCGAGGCGGCGTCGCGGGTCTCGCCCGGATCGCCCGCCATGTCGCCGATCAGCGGAATGCCGCGCGGACCGACCCGGATCTTCCAGCGACCGATCCGCATCGCGTGCGCGTACTCGTACTGCGAGGCGTACGACGGCCGGACCCAGCCGCGCCCCACGCCCTGGGCCAGCGACTCGAGCGGCTCGCCCTGGGGCGCCGCCGACGCGGGCGCGCCGATCGCCTGCAGCACGGTCGGCATCAGGTCGACGCCCTCGGCGCCCTCGTCGATCACCACGTCGGGTGGGAACCGCGCCGGATCGTGGATCAACAGCGGCACCCGGACCAGCGAGTCGCGCAGCGAGCCGCCGTGGCCGCACCGGCCGTCCTCGAACAGCTCCTCGCCGTGATCCGCGGTCAGGATCAGCAGCGTCTGGTCCCAGATCCCCCACGATTGCAGCTGCTGGACCAGCCGGCCGACCTGCACGTCGTGGTAGCTGATCGCCGAGTCGTAGATCGCGCGCAGCCGCTCGACGTCCGCCGGCGGCGGGATGATGCTGCAACCCATCGAGCCGGCCTTGAACCCGAGGTCCTTGGCGGTGCCGTAGTCCTGGAACGGCCCGTGGTACGGCCCCGGCGAGTAGAGGTCGATCCACGGCTTGCGCGCGATCCATGGCCCGTGGGTGTCGATCGTTCCGAGGAACAGGTAGGCCGGATCGGTCCGGTGGCGGTCGAGCTTGCCGAGCGCGGCGTCGACGATCTGCTGGCCGAAGATCACGCCGTTCTCGACGCCGGTCTCGCGCATCATGTTGCGGAACTCCGCGAACCCGCGCGCGTAGCCGCCGTCCTCGTTGACGTAGCCGTTGCCGGTCACCGCGAGCGTGGTGTAGCGCGCCGCCGCGACGTCCTGCGCGAGCACCTCGAACTGCGGCCCGATCCGCCACGCGCCGCCGACCCCGGCGAGCCGGACGTTGTGGACCGCCGGGTACAGCCCGGTCCACATGCTGGAGTGGCTGGTCTGCGACTCGTTGCCCTGGACGTAGTACTGGCGGAACACCGTGCTGGTCCTGGCGAGCTCGATCAGGTTCGGGGTCTGGGCGCGCGCGCCCGGTGTGAAGATGGGCAGCTTGTCCGCCCGCAGCGCGTCCATCACCCACAGCACCACGTAGCGCGGCGGGTCAGCGGGCGGCAGCGCGGACGGCGCCGGGCCGTGCAGCGTGATCCGCGGCGCCCGGAGGACCGCCCGCGGGCAGTCGCGCGCGGTCAGGCCGAGCGCGACCACGCGCCCCGCCATCGCCGCGAGATCGACCCGCGCGGCGTCGGCGGTGAGCAGCCCGCCCGCGAAGCTGCCGTCGCTCGCGCGCGCCTTCAGCTCGACCCGGCACGGCGCGCGGACGGAGGCCACGAAGTGCCCGCCGTCGGGCACGGTCACGTACCACACCAGCGACGCGTTGCGCGCCAGCGCGATCGTGTCGGCGTCGCCGTCGAACACCGCGTCGCTGCGCGGGTCGCGGTTGTCGATCGACCTGCCGAGCCGCAGCCAGGCGAACGCCGCGTTGCCCTTGCCGCCGGAGGTCTCGATCACCAGCTGGTTCTCGCCCTCCGTGAAGTAGCCGCGCGCGACCGGGATCGCGATCGTGATCCACCCGCTGACCAGCTCGACGCCGGCGTCCTTGCCCGGCCGGCGGCCGTTGACCTTGAGCGTCAGCCGCTGCCTGTCCGAGCCGTGGACCCGCGCGGTGACGAACGTGATCGCCCGGGCCTGCTCGGCCGACAGCGGCACCTCGAGCGACGCGAGCCGGTCGGCGACCGCCGCGCGCACCCCGTCGACCTCCTGGCCCAGCCGCCAGCGCGGCGCCGGCATGCTGAACCGGGTGTAGCGCGCGAACCCGACGTCCCCGGCGTCGAGCACCAGCTCGCCGCCGCCGGTGTAGCGATGCGCGGCGTGCCGGTTGTCGACCAGCTGGAACACCGCATGCTCGCTGCGCCCTCCGGCGCCGGCCGAGCTGACCGCCGCGGCCGGCGCCCGGGCCGCCGCCGCGCTCGCCGCCCGCGCCGCGTCCACCGCCGCAGCGCGGGGGACCGCCGCGGGCGCCGCGGGGGCCGCCGGCACCGCCGCGACCGGCCGGGCGGCCGTCGCCGCCGCCGGCTCGTGTCCGCTCCGGGTCGCATGATGCGGCTCGCCACGGCAGGCGCCGTCGGCCACCACCCATGCGGCCAGGATCACGAGCTGTCGTCGTCGCGACACCGTCTCTCTACCTAGCACCGGCGCGCGCGCGGCTCCACTTTGGTGCATACCGAAGCCCGGCCGCGGCAACCTGCGTGCGAAGACGCCAGCCCGCTCCCACGGTACCGAGGCCATCATGACGCGCCGCGCACACCCCGTCCCCCGCCTCGACCCCGACATCGCCCGCCTCGCCGGCGCGCTCGCCGACCGGTCGCGGATCGCGATGCTCGACGCCCTGCTGGACGGCAGCGCGCAACCGATCGGCGCGCTCGCCCGGCGCGCCGGCATCTCCGCCGCGACCGCGAGCGGCCACCTGCGCCGGCTGATCGACCACCAGCTCGTCGTGGTCGATCCCACGGGGGGCGTTGCCCCCCGCCCCGCCGGC
>JBGQCL010000698.1:0-5182 GCA_041495365.1 Kofleriaceae bacterium
AGGTTGCTCGGCTTGATGTCGCGGTGGACGATGCCGAGCGCGTGGGCCTCGGCGAGCGCCTCGCAGGCCTGCAGCACGTAGTCGACGAGCTCGCCCGGCGGCAGCACGCCGCGACGCGCGAGCTCGCCCGACAGGTCCTCGCCGCGCAGGTACTCCATCACCATGTACGGCGCGCCGCCAGGCAGCACGCCGACGTCGCCGACCCGGGCCACGTGCTCGCTGCGCAGGCGGACCGCGGACTGCGCCTCGCGGAGGAACCGGGCGTGGACCTCGGGCCCGCCGCCCGCCTCGGGCGACAGGATCTTGATCGCGAGCTCCTCGCCGAGATGCAGGTGCGTGACCCGCAGGACAACGCCCATGCCGCCGCGCCCGAGCACGCTCTCGACGCGGTACTTCTCCAGCAACACCGTGCCGGCCTGAAAGCCCCCCTCCATGACCTGGTCCAGACTAGTGGAGCCCCATGCCAGCCACAAGCGCGGGCAACACCAAGCGCTCCGCGAATGAGCCGCGTAGGACATGGCGTCACCGCGCACCACCGACGAGTCACGTCCGGCGATATCAGAACACATGCAGCACCAGGAGGCGCCCGACATCGGCACCCGAGCCCCGGTCGGACAGGCTCACAGCCCGACCAGCTCCCAGCCCCTCCTGCTACCAGCGCTGCAATGTCGGCCTGCTCCGCAGCAGAACGCACCAGCGCACCGCGAGCGCCGATGCGCCTCGCCTGTCATCGCTTCTCCAGGTCCACGATGGTCGTGACCAGCGGTTCGGCCTCCGCCAGCAACGCACCTGGGTCGACGGGCCCGTTCGGCAGCAGCGCCGCTTCAGGCCGCCGCAGCAGGTAGCCATGGAACGTCACCTGCCCGACCGACAACCCGGAGAACGTGCGATGCCGACCGTAGAAGCACCATGGGGCGAACAGGTTCTCCAGGGTCGGCCGGTGCGCATGAGGCAGCTCTCGGCCTTCGGTCGGCGCTGCTGCGGCCGCGCTGGTCACTGTGGCGGCAGCGCGCGGCGCGACCGCTCCCGCGTCGCCGATGGCCTCGGTCAACGTGCGCTTGCCGACCGCCTGCATGCTCACGCCGTCGAGCTGGCTTGCCGGATGATCCCCTGTTCCTCGGAAGCTACGCATCACGCCTCCTTCGATTCCCTGCGCATCACGGCGCTTTCTTGCAGCGCCCGGGGCCGTCCGGCCGCGCGTCCTGGTAGTCGCAGATCAGTCCAGGCGCACACGCGCGCGTGATCGCCGGGCCGCTGCCGTCGGCCTTACGCACGAGTGAGGTGAAACACGGTTCTCCCTCCGCTGCTGCGGTCTGGCCGGCCGCCGGAGCAGCGGGCGGATTCGGTTCCGCGGCGGGTCGGGAGCACCCCAGGCTCGACGCTGCCAGCAGGAAGCCGAACGAAACCAACCCACGGTGAGCTCTCGGCGCCATCGCAGATCGAAAGTATGTACGAGGTGAGCAGCCGCTTCACCCCGGCCTGCGCCGCAAAACTGATGCCGGTTGGCCAGATCCGCTGGGCCTGGCAAACTTTACTCGGCTCCGCGCTTCATCGCGCCTGCTGTCCGGCCTGCCCGCCCGCGCCGTGCGGGTCGCAGCCGGAGGCGCGGTGAAGATTTGCCGCTACCGGCCGGTGCCGCCGCGGATCTTCTTGAGCTCGGCGAAGAACAGGTCGATCTCCTCGGCCTTGGTGTAGAAGTGCGGCGCGATCCGGATCCCGACGCCGGGCCGGTGGTCGCAGAAGAACTTGCGGCGGTTGAGCTCGCGGCAGACGTCGGCCGCGCTCGGGAAGTCGAACACGATCGAGCCGCCGCGCACGCCCGGGGCCCGCGGCGTGTTGAGCTGGAAGCCCAGCTCGTCGACCCAGTCGATGCACTTCTGGGTCATCACCAGGCTCTTGTCGCGGATCCGCCGCACGCCGATCTCGGCGATCAGCGTGTGGCCGGCGCGCGCCTGGTACAGCGACGCGACCGCCGGCGTGCCGCCCATGAACCGCCAGATGCTGTCCGCGTAGCTCTGCCCCGGCATGGTGAACGCGAACGGCGACTCGTTGCCGAACCAGCCGGTGGCCCGCGGCGCGAACTGCTCGATCAGATCCTTGCGGACGTACAGCCACGCGGCGCCCGGGCCGCCGCACAGGTACTTGACCGAGCCGCCGCACGCGAACGACACGCCGAGATCGACGACGTCGATCGGCACCGCGCCGATCGACTGGTAGCAGTCGAGGATCACGTGGGCGCCGACCTGGCGCGCCCGGTCGCAGATCTTCTTCGCGTCCTGGATGAATCCCGACGAGAACACGACGTGCGACATCGGCACGAGCAGGGTGTGCTCGTCGATCGCCGCGCACATCGCGTCGGCGTCGACCGTCATGCCGTCCGCCGACGGCACCAGCACGCAGCGCGCGCCGCGGCGCTGCTCGGCCTGCCAGACGTACGACACGGTCGGGAACTGCAGACCCTCGTAGACGATCTTGTTGCGGGCGGTGGGCCCGGGCGGGAAGTCGAAGCACGACGCCAGGACCGCCGTGATCGTCGACACGTTCTGGTTCATGATCGTCGTGCCGGGCGGCGCCGAGATGATCTTGGCGATCCGCGCCGCGGCGGCATCGACCTCGGGGAGCCAGTCGCTCCACGCGGTGATCGACTTGGTCCGCCACAGCTCGAAGAACTCCGCGAGGTCGTCCTTGGCCTTCGCCGGGACGCAGCCCAGCGAGTGGGAGATGAAGTGGACGCATTCCTCGAGCGCCGGAAACGCAGCGCGGTACTCCAGCAGGCTGTCGGCGACGGGATCGGCCATGGGCATGAATTACCACGTAAGCGCCGCGACCCGCGACGGCGGCGATCACCGCGACGAGACGCGGGCGACGGTCCCTCGCTCAGCGCGGCGGTGCAGGGGCGACGGCGGGCGACGGCGCTGATCGCGCTGGCGCTGCAGGCGTCGGTGCTGCGGGTGCCGGTGTCGGCGACGCGGGCGTTGCGGGTGCCGGCGTTGCGGGTGCCGGTGTTACGGGGGCCGCTGTCGACGGCGCGGGCGTTGGCGGCGGCGAGATCACAGGCGCGGGCGTCGGTGCTGCGGGTGCCGGTGTCGGCGACGCGGGCGTCGGTTCTGCGGGGGCCGCTGTCGGCGGCGCGGGCGTTGGCGGCGACGCGGGCGTTGGCGGCGGCGGGATCACGGACGCGGGCGCCGGGACCGTCGGCGCCGGGACCGCGGGCGCCGGGCTCGCGGCCGCCGGGCTCGCGGGGGCGGGCTCGGCAGCCGGGTGGCGCCGCCTGCGCCGCGGTGGGTCGTCCGCGGGCAGCGGCTGCACCTGCTCCTCCTCGATCCCCGAGGAGTTGCCGTCGCCGCCCAGCCACAGCGCGGCGGCCGCGACCAGCCCGAGGAACGCCGCGGCGCCGCCGCCGACCGCCAGGCACGCGCCGAGGTTGTCGCTGCCCAGCTTGCAGGTCGTGAACCCCAGGGTGGCGCCGACGATCCCCGCCGTGATCGCCGGGTGCTTGACGGCGGACTCGCACCCCGCCGACGGCAGGCCCGCGGCCAGGGTGATCGCGAGCAGCGCGGCGGCGGCGGTCGGCCGATGCATCGGCCGGCTCATCCGTGGTACCCGGGGTCGTGGCCCTTGGCCTCCTGGGCTGCGGTCCATTCGCCGAACACCTCGTCGCGAATGTCCCACAGCTTGGGGAAGAACCGCTGCTTCATGCCGTGCTGCAAGAGGTCGCTGTGCTTGCCCTTGAGCGACGGCGTGCCGGTGCCGATGATGCGGTAGACCAGGATGAGGTGTCGGTAG
This sequence comes from Kofleriaceae bacterium, assembly GCA_041495365.1. Lineage (GTDB taxonomy): Bacteria > Myxococcota_A > Polyangia > Haliangiales > Haliangiaceae > JABFXX01. The sequence goes on from JBGQCL010000698.1 coordinate 3,787, forward strand.
CGCCAGGTCTGGAGCAGCTGATCGTAGTCGACCAGGCCCTCGCACAGCTGGAACAGCACGTGGCGATCGTGCGGCGCCTCGTAGATCTGGCGCAGCGTGACGCCCTCCCGGTCGAGGAAGCTGGCGACCGACGGCCACACCAGCTCCCCGGGCAGCCGCAGCATCGTGCGGAACCCCGGCGACTCCTGGCCCGACCCGCGGCCGAGCCCGGTGCGGATCGTCATGTAATCGGTGGGCGCCATCGTGTCGAGCAGATCGATCGACTGGAGCAGCACCCGCTGGACCCGCGACACCCGGCCCAGCGCGGTCACCGCGCGCGGCACCTCGCCCGCCGCGAGCAGGCTGCACACGAACCGCAGCTCGTGCTCGATCAGCTTCATGTACAGCTCGTGGGCCTGGTGCACGACCTGGAACTGCAGCTCGTCGTAGCAGGTCAGCGCGTCGGGCGCCTTCTGCAGCGCGAGGAGCTCCTCGGTGCGGATGTACTTCTCGTAGTCGGTGAGCGCCACGCGGACGTCGTAGCACGGACGCGCGGGGTCCCCGCGCCCCGGGTCGGACGGGCGGCCCCCCCGCACTCCTGGCAGTCGAGGCGTCTGACTGCTAACCGGCGGGTCGACTCCCGGCCTTTCGTCGACATTACAAGTAATTATAATTACATAGATTATCCGAATTCTGTTAGCACTTGGCGCCAGGGGTTGCCAAGCGCGCGGGCGATGTCTATAGGGTACCGGCGAAGCACCAACTGGGAGCGAGAGCAATGAAGATCCGTCCGCTACATGATCGAATCCTGGTCAAGCGTCTCGAAGAGGAGACCAAGACCTCCGGTGGCCTGTTCATCCCCGACTCCGCGAAGGAGAAGCCGATCCAGGCCAAGGTGATCGCCGTCGGCGCGGGCAAGCGCGACAAGGACGGCAAGATCATCGCACTCGAGGTCAAGGCCGGCGACCGCGTGCTGTTCAGCAAATACGGCGGGACCGAGGTCAAGATCGACGGCGAGGAGCACCTGATCATGCGCGAGGACGACCTCCTCGCGGTGCTCGACTGAATCCCCCTCCACCCGCGCACATAGATCCAGAAGGACAGGACAATGGCTGCCAAAGAACTGATTTTTTCGTCCGGCGCCCGTGGTGAGATCGCCAAGGGCCTGAACCAGCTCGCCAATGCCGTGAGGATCACGCTCGGACCCCGCGGCCGCAACGTCGTGATCGAGAAGTCGTGGGGCGCGCCCACGGTGACCAAGGACGGCGTCACCGTCGCCAAGGAGATCGAGCTCGAGAACAAGTTCCAGAACATGGGCGCGCAGATGGTGAAGGAGGTCGCGTCGAAGACCTCCGACGTCGCCGGCGACGGCACCACCACGGCCACCGTGCTCGCCCAGTCGATCTACAACGAGGGC
>JBGQCL010000699.1:0-5180 GCA_041495365.1 Kofleriaceae bacterium
GAGCGGACCTCGGCGGCGATGCAGCACAAGGCATCGCAGGGCGAGTACACCGGCGGGGCGGCGCCGTACGGCTACGCGCTCGCCGCCGATGGCGTGACGCTCGTCGAGGTCGAGAGCGAGCAAGCCGTGATCGCCGATGCGCGCGCGCTGCGCGCCACCGGGATGTCGCTGCGCAAGATCGCCGAGGCGCTCGACCGCAAGGGCCTGCGCGCGCGCAACGGCCGCCCCTTCGCGCCGGTGCAGATCTTGCGTATGGTCGGCGGATGACGCGCGCCGATGATGATGACGACGACGAAGGGCCGATCGACGAGGTCGCCGCTGCGGCGGCGTTGCGGCGCCTCGACGCGACCATTGCGAAGTACCCGGAGCTCGTCGGCCCGAGCGGTCCGGACAACGTGAACGCCTGGATCGAAACGCTTGAGGCTCTCGAGGAAGGATCGGAGATGGCCAAGGAACCCACCACGCAGGTCGCATTCCGCTTGCCCGACAGCTTGATCGCCAGGCTCGATCGGCACGTCGAGCGGATGACGAAGGAGCACCCCGGGCTCGATTTCAGCCGTGCCGATGCGGTGCGCTCGCTGCTCACCCGGGCGCTCGACCAGATCGAGGGACCGAGCGCGCCCGCAAAGCGCGGCGGGCGGTAGTTCGCCGCATCCATGGGTGATGGCTTGGAACGAACTACTCGACCGCGCAGTGCTGAGAGGTAGTTAAGCCGATGAAAGTAATTTACAAGATTACTTATCCGAATGGGAAGATCTACGTAGGGAAAGATCTAACGGACAGCATTAACTATTTCGGCAGTGCTTCAAGCGCATTGATCGCTAAGGATTTCACAAGGGAGCAGCGACGAGACTTCACGATCCGTAAGCAGATTCTGTGGGAATCGGAAACGGCCACGGACTCAGAGGTCAGCCAAAGAGAAGTTGAGTTCATTCGAGAGCTCAAATCAAACGATCCGGATGTGGGCTACAATCAATGGCCGAAATCGCCTTCATCGAAGAAGTAGTGGTGGGTACCAGTCGCGGTGACGCTGGCTTCACACTTCAAGTTCGAGTGGCATTCCATGCAGCACCACGCCGACTGTGTTCCGTACCAGCAAAGGGCTTTCGCTGTCCCAACGCGGTGACAGAGCCATCCCGCGATCCGGGACGGCAGATGCGGCGCCACCTGCCGCATAGAGTGCGTTCATGATCCCCGCCTCAACTCGCTTGAGCACCCTCGGAACCGGAGGTAAGGGCGCCACGAATACACGGTAAGCTGAGAGAAGCGCATCGAGAGCAACGATGAGCTCAGGCTTGCGCCGCTCGTACTCCTGCTCCAGCGCGGGCGGTCTTTTCCGATACCAAAAGCCCGGCCAGATCTTCTTACGTTCGCCCCGCATCAAGGAGGGTACATCAAAGATGGTGTACACACCGGATTGGTACTCGCGGGTATGCTCCCGAAATCTCTCTCGGAAAGGACGTCTCGTGATGCCTGCTGTGTAGATCAGGAACCCGCCCTCGTGCTCCACGGTCCACAGGTACACGCCGCAGTCTGACGCAATACCAGCTCCTTCGAGGTCCTCGTAGCAACCCTGGTGGGCAAGACCCGGCCAACGGGAGGGGCCATGCCAATTGAGCTGAAGTTCTCTCGGCGCCTCGGTCATAGCGTTATCGCGATGGTATCCTGGCGCGCCGGGCTCGAACCGCTCGATTCGCTGCGCTGACCTCACCGGCCGGCCCTGAGCTCAAGACCCCGGCGGTGGTGGCGCTTGACCGCGGAGCTCGTGCTGGACGACATCGCCCAGACGCTGCTCGCCGAGCGCGGCGACCTCGCCCGGGGCGGCGGGCTGCTCGCCGAGCGCGGCGGCGGCGCTGGCGTCACCGGCCCGGCCCGGAGGCGGCGGCGGCCGGCTGTCGGCCACGAGGAGCGCGTGCTGGTCGCGGTGGGCGCGAGCTGGGCCTCGCCGCGATCCGCCCCGGCCCGGCCAGGCTGTGGCCGCAGGCGCACAACCGCGGCGCTCGTGCTGGACGTCGCCCAGGGGCTCGCGGTTGGTCGCCGATCGCGGCGGCGGCGATCGCGGTGGCGCCGGGTGAGCGCGGCCGAGGAGCGCAGTGCTGCGCTCGCAGCGGCTACAGCGTCACCGGCCGGCCCGAGGCCCTGGCCGGGAGCGGCAGCTCGGCGCGGCGCTGGAGTGAAATCTGGTTGCCGGGCCGGAGTGGATCGAGAAGCCTTCCCGGTGAAGTCCCGCGGTGATCCTGGACCGGAGTAGCAATGCCAAAGCCCCCTCGCGACCCCTCATTAGGTCTCAGTACGCGCAACCCTGCGCGCGTCGCTGAGGCCACGGGATTGCTCCGGAGGATGTCGAGCACGAAGGCGATGAAGCAGATCGCCGGGAAGTTCGAGATCTCCGAGCGGGAGGCGTGGCGTGTCATCTCCGACGCCCGCAAGCTGATCGCCGCCGAGGCCGACAAGGAGCGCCCGCAGATCCGGGCCATGGAGACCGTGCGGCTACTGCGCATCGCGGAGTCCGCCGAGGCGATGGCGAGGAAGGCTCGCAGGCAGGGCGAGTTCATCGCCGCCAGCGCATCCCACAGGACGGTGATCGCCGCGAGCCGCGAGATCGGCCGGCTCAACGGGGCCTACGCACCGGACAAAGTCGAGGTCACGCACGGCGCCGAGCCGGAGCTCGTGTTGCAGATCGACGCGATCCTCGCGATCCTCACCGACGCGGGCCGCGCCGCGATGGATGTCGTGATGGGCGAGATCGAGCGCGCCAAGGCTGACGGCCGGCTCAAGCTCGAACTCGACGATGGCGCGGGCGAGACGCTGGTGGCCATGAGCTGACGCTGGCGGCCGTAACCGCGCCGGCTCGCCTACCAAGAGCCGAGCTGTTCGCCGACCGCGCTGCTTGCGGCGGCGAGCAGCGACCTCGAACGCGCCGGTCATCCGCTCGACGGCGATCGCGGCGGTAGGTTGTCGGCGACGAGAGCGCGGGCGCCGTGCCGCATGTCGCGCGGTCGCGCCCAGTGTTCGCCGTTGCCAACGCACCTCGCCGCCGTCTCGCCGGCGCTGGCGCGGCCGTGGAGCTCGCGGGGCGCGGCGTAGACCTTGCGCAGCTCCAGGAGAGCCATGCGGCTCGGCCTGCTCGCGGTGGGCGCGAGCTGGAGCTCGCCGGCGACCTCGACCCGGCCCGGCGGTGGAGCGGCAACCCTCGACCAGCTCGGCGGCGCTGGCGCGGCCGTGGGGCTCGCTGCGCCCCATGCTCGCGGTCCTGGCTGCGGGGGCGGCGGCGATGGGGGCGGTGGCCCGGACACCGGCCGGTGGCAGGCGCGCTCGACCGCGAGGCGCATCAGGAAGCCCGCAGCTGGCTGCAGTGACCGCGGCGGGTACAAGCCTCACCTGCTGCGGCTTGGCGATGGCGCGGCAATGGCGATCACCTCGAGCTTGGCGAGGCGCGGCAGCGGGGCGGTTGGCGGTGCCGGCGGATCGAGCTGGCATCCACTGTAGCGGACGGAACCCGCCTCAGAGCAATCCGCGTGAGGGACAGGTGCGATGAGGGGCGGTTACGCGTGTCGTCGACGGCGAGACGCGACGCATGCCCAGTAAGCACGACGAGCACCGCGGGTCAGCGGCGCCGGCATCCGTTCCGACGGACGAGCACGAGTGTTGTCGAGGGTGACGCGACGAATGCCGAGCAAGCATGGCGAGCACCGGGGCAAATAGACCGACTTGCGGTGGCGTGCGACCAGCGGACCAGCCGCGCGGCGGCGACCTTCGGCCGCGCGCGCACGAATCGCGAGTTGCCGACGGGAACGACGGCCGATAACGAGCAGGCACAACGCGTGGCGGGGGGCGATTCGACCGATCGGCCCATCGGTGAGCTACTAACCGCATGAAGACTTCTGCTGACCTGCCGCTCGCCCATGGCTTGCTTGGCTCCGAACCGGCGGCCCCGGACGCGGAAGCGCCACCACTCGCATCGAGGGCCGATGCGCGCGCATTGTCGACGGAGAACCACGGCGAGCCGCGACGCGACAGGAGCGAGCACCTTGCAATTCGCCCCGCCGGCCAACGGCGATGTCTCATCGAGGGCATGGACCACACCCATCCCCAGATCGTCCCTGACCTGATCGACGAGAAGGAACTCGCGCGTCGCACTACGCTGTCGCGGACCACCCTGCAGACGATGCGTCGCAAGGGTGGCGGCCCGCCCTGGGCAAAGCTCGGCCCGCACCGCGTGGCCTACAGGCTTGCGGATGTCGAGGCCTGGATCAAGGCGCGGATGCAGTGCCTCCGGGTCGCTGCCAAGGACGACGCAGCGGGCCCCCCGGGCGACACACCGTGACCAGCAGCCAAGGAGACGAACGGCGCCCGAGTCGTCTACTCGGACGCCGCTGTGATGACCGGCCCACCGCTACGAGGACCAGACGATGCATACCCTAACACGCTTGCCTAACGTAGGCAGCAATCCGGGCGCGCCATGACCGCGCGTGGTGGTGCTGTCCGCGAGCTGTGTAGAACGCTCCTCGATGCGGCGCTGAGCTACACCGAGCAGTCGCCGCAGTGGCCGATCTTCCCGGTGCATCCGGTGACGAAGCAACCGGCCGCTGCGCCGGGCCGGAGGTGCCCGGTGATGCGTGTCGCGATGCTCCGTGCCGCCTACGGCTACGTCGATCGGTGCGGCGCCTGGCCGATCATCCCGCTTATCCCCGGCAACAAGCGACCGGCGATCAAGACAGGCACCGATCACGCCGTCGGCGCGACGATCGATCTGTGGACGATCGTTGACTGGCATCGCTGCGGGCTACTCGGCGCGATCGGTACGCCAACCGGTGCGGTCAGCGGCACCGTCGTGATCGATGTCGACGCGAAGCACGACGGCGAGTCGCTGCTCGTAGAGCTCGAGGGTGCGCTCGGTCGGCTGCCGCGCACGAAGGTGGTGCGCACGCGATCCGGCGGGCTGCACATCTACTGCGCGCATCCGGGAAACGGGATCCGCGTTCGTTCGGCCGGTCCGAAGAGACAGCTCGCGAAGCTACTCGGCGATCGTCCGGGTATCGACGTGCGCGGCGATGGCGGACTCGTCGTGCTGCCGCCGTCGCTTGGCTACTCCTGGATCGCCGACGATGACGAGCCGCTGTCGCCGCTTCCGTACCTGTGGCTCGCCGCGATCAACGGTGCCGGCGATCCGCCGCGGC
>JBGQCL010000700.1:0-5179 GCA_041495365.1 Kofleriaceae bacterium
GAGCGCCATCAGCACGGGCCCGACCAGGAGCCCCTGGAGGCCGAGCACCTCGACGCCGCCGAGCAACGCGGCCAGCGTCGCGATCGACGGAATCGGAACGGATGTTCAGCCATACCATGGCACCGTGATCGCGCTGCGGATCTGCCTCGATCCAAACCCGAGGGCGTGCTGCTGGTGGCGGCGGGCCGGGAAGCCGCCACGCTGGCGCCGCTGCCGGTGCGCAAGCTCCCCGGGATCGGCCCGGTGTCGGAGGCGCGGCTGCGCGCGCTCGGGATCGAGACGCTCGCCCAGCTCGTCGATGCGCCCGAGGCGTTGCTGCGCCCGATCTTCGGGGCCTACACCGCGGGGCTCCGGTGCGCCGCGCGCGGCGAGGGCGGGGACGACCTCGGCCGCGAGCGGCCCGCGTTTCGCGAGCACGATCCGCACGGCGCAGCCGTCGGGTCGATCTCCAACGAGCGCACGTTCGTCGAGATCGGCGCCGACACCGCGCGCGAGGTGCTGTCGGGGCTGTGCGAGCGCGTGGCCGCCCGGGCGCGGCGGCGCGGCGTCGTCGCGGGCCAGGTCACGCTCAAGCTGCGGTACACCGACTTCGACACGCTCACCCGCGGGCGGACGATCGCGCCGACCAGCGCCGACTTCGAGCTTCATCGCGTCGTGCTCGAGCTGTATCGCGAGGCGCGGGCCCGGCCTCTGCCGATCCGGCTGCTCGGCGTCGCGCTGGCCAAGCTCCGCCGCGGCACCGCGCAGCTCGCGCTGTTCGACGACGGCGAGCGGCGCGGCGTCGCGGTCGATCGCGTGCGCGAGAAGTTCGGGTACGACGCCGTCCATCTCGCGACCACGCTCGGGCCGCGCTACCGCCGCGCCGGCGGCGGCCGGTCCGGGGCGGTCCGCGCCACGGCGACGGCGGCGCGGGGCGGATCACCGCTTCAGGGAGCGCGTCGCCGGGCCCAGTAGTCTGGGCGCCGGCTGGTATGGGCGAGTGCCAGGATCACGATGCTGCCATCCGTGATCTGGTACGGGAGTGTGAACGGGAAGCGATCGAGCACGGCCACCCGGCGGTCGGATCGATGCTTCCACTGTGGTGCTACCTGGGAAACCGCAGGATCCGCGCGAACACGGCTCCGATCTCGTCCTCGAGCTCGGTCCCGAGGCCAGTCACCCGCGATTCGTAGTAGTCGACCTCGTGATCGATCTCCGCGACTGCGAGCCGGTGAAGCCGCAGGTTCATCGTCGCGCGCGCGCGGCTCGCCGCTCACGGATGTGCGCCTGATACTCCTCCAGCGAGAGCGTGTCCGCGGTGTCGGCATCGACCTCTGCGCCGCGGCGCTCGATCTCCGCGTCCCACGCCTCGGCGGCGCCCGGCTCGGGCTCATCGTCCAGGCTGCGCAACAGCTCCAGGGCCAGCTTGGCGCGTTCCTCGACCGGGAGACGGAGCGCTTCGGAGAGCATGTCGGCAGCAGCCACGACGTGAGGATAGCATGGCTGCCCGTGCCGCCGTGCCGCGATCACTTGCGCGACGCGACGTCGGCCGGTGTCGCCCCTGGTGCTGCCGCCTGCATCGCCGTTTGCGCTGTGACGGGAGCACCGTCGGATCCGGCAACCGCTTCGAGTGCAGCGGTCGATCCACCCTCGGGGAGCACTGGCGACGGAAACCGCACGGGGGCCGCTGGCAGTGTGAGCGCTTCCGCTGGCGGATCGCATCGTCGTCGGGTCGTGGTGGGACGTTCTGCATGCTGTTCGAGACCGCGGTGCTTGCGATCGACGGCGCGCAGAAGGCACGTACTACGGCTCGGTGTCGTGGGGGGCCAAGACCGACGCCGCCGGCAAGCTGTCCAAGGTCGACGTGGCCAAGGTCTCGGAGGCGGTGCCCAGCCAGAACTTCATGGCCCCGGCCAAGTTGTGGGACGCCGGTCACGCGCGCGGGTCGCTGATCACCGCCGCCGATGACACCAAGGTCTTCGACGGCAGCATGGTCGAGAAGTTCAAGCTGAAGAAGGACACCAAGCTGGAACAGCAGAGCAAGTCGCTGGTGAACGACATCATGTATCTGTTCGTCAAGATCGACGCCAGCGCCGCCGAGCACTCGGGCGATACCGGCTACATCGGGAGCGAACGCCACAGCATCCGAATACTTGAGGGCCCCGCCGCCGACCGCGATGGCGCCGCCGAGGCCGAGCAGCCAGAACAGCCACGGCCGGCGCTTCGTGCCGCGCGCGTCGCCCGGCTCGCCATCGGTCACCGTCATCAAATCCATCTCCGCCTCAGGAGCCAGCTCTTCACGCCCTGGGTGAGCAGCAGGTAACACGCGAGCGTCACGGCCAGGATCGGCCAGTACAACGACGGCAGCCTGGTGAAGCCGAGGTACCGGCCGGCGAACGTGAACGGCAGGGCGATGCCCACGGTGATGATCAATAGACCCGCGGCGATCACGGATCGCGACGCCCGGCTCTGCACGAACGGGAGCTTGTTGGTGCGGATGACGTGGATCACGAGCGCTTGCGTGATCAGGCTCTCGACGAACCAGCCGGTCTGGAACAGGCTCGCGCTGTGTGCGGCCGCCGACGCGGTCGAGACATCCCAGCAGCCAAACCCGTAGAGCATGACGAAGTACGTCGTGTAGTCGAAGATCGACGAGCACGGCCCGATGAACACGATGAAGCGGGTGAGCGCCTTGATGTCCCACGGTCGCGGCTTCTGGATCTGCTCGGCGTCGACGTCGTCGGTGGGGATCGTGGTCTGGCCGAGGTCATAGAGCAGGTTGTTGCTCAGGATCTGGATCGGCAACATCGGCAGGAACGGCACGAAGATGCTCGCGCCGAGCACGCTGAACATGTTGCCGAAGTTGCTCGACGCGCCCATGCGCACGTACTTGCTGATGTTCGCGAACACCTTGCGGCCCTCGAGCACGCCCTCGTCGATGACCCGCAGCGACTGCTCGAGCAGGATCATGTCGGCCGACGCCTTGGCGATGTCGACCGCGGTGTCGACGGTGATGCCGACATCGGCGGCATGCAGCGCGGGCGCGTCGTTGATGCCGTCGCCCATGAAGCCGACGGTGTGCTTGTGCGACTGCAGCGCCTTGATGATCCGTTGCTTGTGCGCTGGCGACACCCGCGCGAACAGCGTCGTGACCTCGGCGGCAGCGGCGAGCTGCTCGTCGGTCATGGTCTCGATGTCGGTGCCGAGCACGACACTGTCGATCAGGAGCCCGACGTCCTTGCACACCTTGCGAGCGACGAGCTCGTTGTCTCCGGTGATCACCTTGACCGTGACGCCATGGCCATGGAGCTCGCCGATCGCCGCCGCGCAGGTCTCCTTCGGTAGATCGAGGAACGCGACATAGCCTTGAAGGACCAGCTCGGACTCGTCAGCCTTGCCGTAGGGCGTCGTGCCCGCCGAGGCCGCGCGCGGCGCGGTCTCCCTGGTCGCGATCGCGAGCACGCGAAACCCGTCGGCGCTGAGCCGCTCGTGCTCGCGCGTCAGCTCGATGACATGCGGGTGATCCATCGCCAGCCGCTTGCCGTCGAGCTCGAAGCTCCCGCACCGCGAGAAGATCGCCTCGGGTGCGCCCTTCGAGATGATCAGGTCCTTGCCCTGGGGCGTGCGAACCACGACCGACATGATGCGGCGCTCGAAGTCGAACGGGATCTCGTCGACCTTCGCGAGCTCTGGGATCCGCGCGTGCGCGTGCGTGTCCTCGTGCGCCAGCACGGCGCGGTCGAGCACGTTCTTGAGGCCGGTCTGGAAGTGGCTGTTCGTGTAGGCGAGTGCGAGCACCGCGTCGCTGTCGTGCAACGCCACGTCGCAGTGCTTCTCGAGGACCACCCGGTCCAGCGTCAACGTCCCGGTCTTGTCGGTGCACAGCACGTCCATCGCGCCGAGGTTCTGGATCGCGTTGAGCCGCTTGACGATCACCTTCTTCTTGCTCATCGCGACGGCGCCCTTGGAGAGACAGACCGTCACGATCATCGGCAACATCTCGGGCGTCAGGCCCACCGCGACGGCCAGGGCGAAGAAGAACGCCTGTCCCCAGGTGCCCTTGGTGAGTCCGTTGATGACGAACACCAGCGGCACCATCACGAACATGAAGCGGAGCAACAGCCACGTGAAGCGCGAGATGTCGCGATCGAAGGCGGTCTGGGTCGGCTGCTGTGACAGCGATACGGCCATGCCGCCGAGGTAGGTGTCGTGCCCGGTCGCGACGACGACCGCCGACGCGGACCCGGCCTCGACGCTCGTGCCGAGAAACGCGATCGTCGACCGCTCCAGCGGTGTCGCGGCCGCGGCGGCGACCTCCGTCGCGTGCTTCTCGATCGGGAAGCTCTCGCCGGTCAGCGATCCCTGGATCACGAACAGGTCCTTGGCCTGCACGATGCGGACGTCGCCCGGGATCATGTCGCCGGCGGCGAGCTGGACGACATCGCCGGGAACGAGCTGCGAGAGCGGGATGTCGCGCGGATGGCCATCGCGAAGCACGGTCGCGTGGACCGAGATCATCGCCTTGAGCTTCGCAGCCGTGGTTCCGGCCTTGGCCTCCTGAAAGAGCTTCAACCCCACGCTGAGCACGATCATCAGCACCATCATCGTCGCGGCGCGTGGGTCGCCGGTCGCGATCGAGACCGTCGCGAGGACCGCCAGCAGGAGCACGAGCGGATTGATCACCGAGCGCCACAGCAGCCTCGCAAGGCTCGGACGCTCGTCGCGAGGCAGCACGTTCGGGCCGTGCTCGGCGAGTCGCGCCGCCGCCTGGTCCGAGGTCAGGCCCTCGGGACCGGTCGACAGCCGCGCGAACACGGCGGCCGGATCGAGCGCTGCAGTCTCGAGCAAGATCGGCGACACGCGAATCGTCGGCCGGTCGCGACGATCACCGGTGAGCACGCGCTTTGGCAGGACCGTGTGCATGGATGCCTACAGTAACGGGTCTCGCGCTCCGGGTCCCGAGCTCGCCTCGGCTGTGCCTCGCCGCCGCGGCGCTGTCGCCTTCCGCCGCGGTTGCGCGGACTCCAGCGCACTGCCGGTGAGGCAGCGAGGTGGCGTCGCGCGCGAGTCTCGGCGGCGTAGAGCTGCAGCACGGCGATCGCGAGCGCCATCAGCACGGGCCCGACCAGGAGCCCCTGGAGGCCGAGCACCTCGACGCCGCCGAGCAACGCGGCCAGCGTCGCGATCGACGGAATCGGAA
>JBGQCL010000701.1:0-5173 GCA_041495365.1 Kofleriaceae bacterium
CTCTCCCTATCGGAGATGGAGCACACCGGAGATCGGGCCAGAATGCGACAGTGTGGAGAGCCTTGTTCCTGATGCGCGGTTCGTTGCACTCAGCTGCAGGGACCATGGAACCCATGTGTGGGATACAGCGCGTGGCGAAGTGCTTGCGAAGCTGCCGAGCGTGACCAGCATCGAGGGGGAATATTCCTCGTCCTTCCCGGCTGTGACAGCCACGGGCGATCGAGCAGCGATCCCGCGTGGCAACACGGTGGAGGTCTACGCGATCCCGAGCGGGTATCTTCTCCGCACCGTTTCCCATGCGGCGGCCGTCAGTGCGGTAGCGTTCGCAACGGAGGGCCACGAGCTGGTCAGCGGTGCCGTCGATGGTTCGCTGCTGGTAACGCGCGATGAAAGTGAGCCGGTTACGCTACCGAGGTCGCCCGGAGCGATCGACGCCGTCGCCGTTCTCGCCGACGGTCGGGTGATTGTTGCGGATGCTAGCAAGCGGCTGCGAGTCATCGGTGCGGACCGAAAAACGCTGCTGATGGATCTTGCGGCACCATTCCGCATCAGATTGCTGCGCCCGTCGCCCGATGGTGGGCGGTTGGTCACGACCTCGACTGCGGCCGAGCAGGTTCCGCCAGTGCTGTGGGATCTTGATCGGTATCGACCCGTCGCGCCGCTTGAGGGTCAAGTAGGACGAGTGTTCACGGCGCGGTTTGTCGCCGTCGATGATGGAGCCGAGATCCTCACCGCGGGATCCGATGGAACAGTGCGCACCTGGGATGCAGCCACAGGACGACCACGTAAGACCTTCCGCGGCGACTCTCATTTTCTAGCGGATGCGGCGTTGTCTCCGGACGGATCGCTGATCGTGGCTGGCGGCAGCGATGGCGTTCTGCGGGTCTGGAGCAGGGCGAGCGGGCGGTTGCTCTGGATGCTGCGAGCGCATGCGTCCTACGTCATCGGCGTGCACTACGAGGGCGACGACCTCGTCACGCGGGGGTTCGGAGGAGATATCGCACGTTGGGTGCTGCCGTCGGCGGAGGACGTCATCGAGGCGTGCCGCTCCAACTCGTGCGCCGGCACCGAAACGGAAGAATGGCTCGGGGAGCCAACGCGCGTTATCATACGACGATGAAGAAAGCAACGCTCAAGCTCGGGATCCGTCGCGAAACGATCAGGGTGCTCGCAGAACTGGACCTCGTGCGTGTCGCCGCTGGTGGCCCGGATGCTCAGCTGATGGACAGCGTCGACGTCGCCAAGACGTGTGTCGTCCAGGCCAACGCAGGCAACGCCGACACCAAGGCATAGTCAGCGTTCGCGCAGGGACGCGAGGATAAGCAGCACCACGTTGCGGTGGACTGCGCGCTCGACGAGCCGCGGGAGTCCACCGAACCGTTGGCGTTCGCACAAGTCGGCGTGCTTGAGCTCGATCGGGGACGCGAGGGATAAGCAGCACCACGTTGCGGTGGACTGCGCGCTCGACGAGTCGCGGGAGTCCACCGAACCGTTGGCGTTCGCACAGACGCCGAGTCAGTGAGGTAGCGCAGAGCTCACAGGCAAGCTTGCCAACGTGCGGCAGGGGATGCGAAAGAGGAGATGGCTGGAGGGCCGGTGATGCCTGACGTCTCAACGATGACCGTTCCTCGGCGTAGCTGGCGCATCCGGGATGCCGTCATCCGGCTTCGCGAGCACAGCACGGACCGCGTGTACGGTCTGCCCGTGCCACCGGTCGCGTGCCGGATGGGAACGGCAAGCGATCTGGAGTTGCAGCTACACGACCCGAGCGGGACGGTCTCGCGCGAGCATGCCGAGCTCGTGCCGGTCGAGGTCGATGGCGAGCGCCTCTGGAAGGTCCACGACCTGCGGTCGAAGAACGGCCTATATTGCGACGGCGAACCTCTGTGGGCCTTCGCCTTGCGGCCGGGACTCGAGGTGCGCCTCGGCTCGTTGCGCCTCATCGCGGAGAGCATGGAGGTGATCGGCCTTCTGTCATTCGTGCGGCGGTGCCTGGGTTGGGCGGCCGATCGACAAGAGCACATCGATCAGGCGCTGCAGAGCCTCCGTGACTGGGCGGCGCAGCGCGCCGAGCTGGTCATCGTTGGCGATGGTGATCTGCGGCCGGTGGTGCGTCGCCTGCACAACCTCGTCATCGGGGCGGACGTGTCGTTCACCTGGTACGAGCCGGCCGAAGGTGCGACTGATGCCGCTGCGGCCGTGAAGACGGCCGCGACAGGGACGCTGTGCATCGAAATGCGGCGCCACGCGGATGCCGTGGCGGTAGTCGAACGCGTTCGCGGGATCGAGTACATGGGGAGACCGCAGCTCGTGCTGTGCACCGCGGACCTAGCCAGCGCGGCCACGATCAAAGGGAGCCTTGAGAGACCGGCGGTGATTCATGTGCCGCCGCTGGCCTCACGCGCCAGCGAGCTGGAGGACATCGTGCAGGAATACGCGCGGGAGATCGCGCGGGAACAGCGACTCCCAGGGCCAGGGTTCACCATGCAGGATCTGGAGCAGCTCGCCGCGCTGCCGTTTCGTAGCCTCGCGGAGGTGGAGGACACAGCGCTGAGGCTGATCATGCTGCGCACGTGGGGGCTGCGAATGGGCGCGGCGCGACTAGGGATTGATCATAGCTCGCTGCGCGCGTGGGCGCAGCGCCGGAAGCTGGAGACGTGATGCGGGGGTTCCCGACAAGCCGCGAAGCGGTCCGCCGTTCCCGAGGAGTCCCCGGGCCTCTCGGGCGCGGGGCGAGCTCGGCCCCGGCGGCGATCGCCGGCATGGGCTGGGTCGCCGGCGCCGACCTGGTAAGGGCTCCCGAATGGATAACTCGATCGAGTTCGGCGGTCCTGGCGGGGCTCACCGTCGAGGATGTGCCCGCGGAGACGCGTTGAGGGGGTGACTTACCCACTCGCGCGCCCTAAGTGGCGCGACGCTCTGGAAGCTGGGCAGCCGGATGCTTGAGTATCACGAACGACCAAGGAGCGGCTATGGGAAACACCGACACTGATCCTGCTGCACAGAACTGGAGCATCCATGATCGCGTGACTCAGCTCCGCATATGGGGCACCAACGTCGTCTTTCCGCTGGCGGAAGTTGGGGACGATGAGCCCGTCTTGGGGACGTCGCCTGCGTGCGCGATCAAGCTCGACGATAAGCAGGTGTCTCGAGTTCACGCGCGGCTGGTGCGGACCAAGAGAGGTTGGATGGTCTTTGACCTCGAGAGCAAGAATGGCATCCGTCTCGACGGTGCTCAGCAAGCAGAGGGCGCGCTCACGCCTGGCACCGAGCTCGGGCTTGGAGGAGTCGTGCTCGTCGCTGAAAGCCCTGAGCTGACCGCGTTGCGGTGTTACCTTGCTCGTCTGCTTGGCTGGAGCGATGCTCGTCGAGAGTACATTGACCGGGCTTTGCGCTCGGTGCGCGCGGCGGCGACTCGTCTAGTCCCGCTGGTGCTCTCTGGACAAGGCGAGATCGTCTCGTTCGCGTCGTCGCTGCATGGCCATGCGATCGGGCGTGACAAGCCCTTCATCCTCTGTGACCGGCGCCGCAGGCGAGCAGAGGCGGACGTGCGGTCGGTAGCGAACATATCCGATCCGTCTCAGGCTCTCCGTGCAGCCATCGGCGGATCGCTCTGCTTGCTGCGGCGTCGCATGCCTGAGGATACCTTGCCGATAGTCGACGAATTCTCACGTCCGAGGCCACGCGTCCAGCTCATCATATGCACGGCTGCGGGCGAGCGAACCGCGGCCGACGCCTGGCGAACCTTGCCGGCCGATCCCATTGTGATGCCTTCGCTCACCGAGCGGGCGAATGAGCTGGATCGGATCATCTCTGAATATGCGACCGAGGCACTCAAGGAGCTCGGTACCACTCACACGAGCTTTCCAGAGGAGGATTTCGATTGGGTTCGATCGCACTCGGCCTCAACGCTCGCCGAAATCGAGAAGGGCACCCGTCGCCTGATCGCGCTTCGCGCTGGCGGGAACCTATCAAGTGCAGCCTCGCGCTTGGGAATGGCCCCGGTCTCATTGTCGCGATGGTTCGGAAGGCGGGACCACATCGACGAAGTACGCGCCTCGAGGGCCAAGCCCCGGAGCCGCGGCGGCGATCGGGATGGTAAGCGGCGGGGGCCTCGAGTTGCCAACTGGGTAACAGGCAACTGATGACGTCGAGAGCGGCCGTGAAGTGGCCGTTCGCCGTGTCTTGGTTGGCGTGTCGCTTGTGGTAGACTTCGATTTTCACGTGCGAAGCTCATCGCCCATGGACTGGGTCCTGTCGCAGAAGGGCGCGCTTACGTTCTCGTTGGCTGTGGCGGTTGCCTTTCTGCTACTCCATGACCCTGAAGGCGCATTCGTTATGACCGCCGTGGCAGCGCTTCATCTCTGGTGTATCGGATCCCGGGGCTCGTCGTTTCATCGATAAGCGACCCATCGCAGCCAGGTCTCGAGGGCGATTGCAGCGCCGGCGCCATCGGCGGCGGCGTAGCAGCGACAGCAGAGCGGCGATCGGCGAGCTCGGCGGCGGCGACAGCAGGGCGGTGCGCGGCGAACTCGAGGTCCTGGCCGGCGGCGGCAAGGTCGAACTCGACCAGGAGCACACCGGTTGTTCGGGGCTGGCGGCGACAATGCGACTGCGATCGAGTCTTGGCTGACGCGGGACGCGCGGCGAGGTCCGACACGGCGATGAAAGCATGCGAGCACGACCTCGATCGCAGGGAAGCGCAAAGGATAAGTAGAACCACATTATGGGGGACTCCGTGCCCGACGAGCCGCAGGAGTCCACCGAACCGTATGCGTTCGCACAGAGAGCGAGCAGGTGAAGGCGCGCAGAACCGACAAGCAATGCTTGTCAAACGTACTGCATAGATGCGAAAGGGAAGTGACATGCAGATGCTCGAGGTGGCAATGGTCCAAACCAGCGATCCTGCCGAGATCCCGATCTCCATTCACGACGGGGCAGTCGCGTGAACGTGAACATCCCGAACCGACGAACGTGGGCAATGGATGCCTGCACATGCCCGCAAGCCGTCGAGCAACGTGCGACCGTCGTACCTTTCCTCGCTGGCGAAGTCCACGGGCCGACGTCCGAGGTCGCCCGGACGTCGCGTCGTCCGCCCGCCGCGCGTTCAGCCGCCGCCCTCTGTCCCTCTAATCTTAGTGAGCACCTCGTCGAGCTCGACCACCATGCCCGC
>JBGQCL010000702.1:0-5149 GCA_041495365.1 Kofleriaceae bacterium
ACCCTGTTGTTCGAGAAGCTACGGGACCAGTACCCCGAATCGAACTACCAAGATGGCGAGCTGTCGGTGATCGCCTTGTCGGCCGTCAACACTACGTTCGTACCGGCACAGGACGGGGTCGCCCGGCTCGTCCGGCAGCCCGGCGGCTTCCCGCAGATCCTGGTGATCCGCCTGGGCTGACCCGATCTCGATCGCTACGGATGGGCAGCGTGACCGAGTTGACCAGCCCTCGGACCACGAACGTCGCGAGCTGCGACCGGGTGATGCTGTCACCGACGCAGAACGTCGTCGACGAGCACCCCGACGTGATGCCGGCGGCACGCATCGCCTGCACGAACTTGAACCGACCGTCGCTTGCCGGGACGTCGGCGAAGTACGGCGTCGCCCGGTAACCGAACGCGTCGACCGCTCGACCGTTCTTCGCCTGGATCGCACGGATGACGAACACCGCGATGTCGCCGCGCGTCGCGAGCGTGGTCCCGCAGTAGGTCGTCGGGCCGCACCCCGAGGTGATGCCGAGGTCTCGCAGCTTCTGGACGTACTTGAAGTCGGGATCCCACGGCGGCACGTCGGTGAAGTACGGCGTCGCGGTGTACGCGAAGCTGTCACCGAACGCCGAGCGGATGATGTACGTCGCCGCATCCGAGCGCGTCACGCCCGAGCCCGGGCAGAAGCTGACCGGCGTCACCACGCACGCCGGCATGATGCCGAGGTCGAACACCTCGTAGGCGAACGCCGCGGTCGGATCCGAATCCGCGAGGTCCGAGAACCCGTTCAACGTGACATACGCGCTGCTCGACGTACCCACGTTCACCCGTACCTGACAGACATAGGCCGAGCCGGGTCCGTAGACCCGGGGGTAGACGATGTCGATCAGCGTCGCGCTGTTGTAGGTGACCGAGACGTTGAACACCGACGGATAGCCGCCGGCGCTGCAGTTCAGGTTCACCGTGTTTCCCGACGCGGCGAACGTCCCGACCAGCTGCGCGGTCACGGTCGTGGCATCCGACGACACGTTGGACGCGCTGGTGATCGCCAGCGACGGGGCGCACGGGCCACCGCACGTCAGCGTCCCGCCGCAGCCGTTGTCGAGCGTCCCGCAGGTCTGACCGTGCGCCGCGCAGGTCGTCGGAACACAGCCGCCACCGGCGGCGCCGCCGCACCCGGTACAGGCACCGAGGCTCGCCTGGGTGTTCGCAGCCGCGCAGTAGCCGCCGTAGTCCGGTGCCGACGCGGAATCGAGCCCCGCGTACTCGTAGTATCGACAGTAGTACTCGTCGAGCGCCGCCGACGCCTTGTAGGTGTTGCCGTTCGCGCAGGTGCCGGTCGCCACCGTCGAGATCCCCGCCGCCGACGCGTACTGCGTCGCGAGCGTGCAGTACGAGCCACCGCTGACCGCGCAGTAGTAGTCGTCGAGCGCGGCGTTCAGCGCGTTGCCGTTTCCAGCGGCCACGCGGTTGCCGATCGAGCACGCCGCGCCGCCACCGCCGCCGTTTGGAGCGACCACGGTGATCGTCGAATCGCCACACGGGATCATCCGGCCGTTCGCCAGCGTCAGCAGGGTGTGGACGTCGTACGAGCCGGCAGGGACACCCAGGTAGTTGGCGTCGAACGAGCGGTCCGTCACCGGCGGCGTCGCGTCGAGTTCGCTCTGGTGAAACGGGATCCGTCCGTTCGAACCCCACGAGAACGTGCCCGCCGCGATCCCGGCTCGCACGAACGTGATCGTCGTCGGGATCAGCTGCGTGTTCGCCGCGTTCGCCACCGTCGTCACGCTCGGAATTAGACGGCAGTTCTCCGCCTGGAGCGCGCTCAGGTCGCCCAGCCGGAGCTCCTGGTTCGGATTGCATGCCGGGTCCTGGGTCTGGGGCGGACCGGCGCAGTCCTCACACGTCGCGCCCGCGGGCCGGTTGCACGTGCCCCCGGGCGGTGGGCCGCCGCCGCTGCCGCCGCCCGCACGCGAGCCATTGATCGAGAGTCCGGTGAAGTGGTCGTTGTTCGGATTGGCGTACGTCGCGAGGACGTTTCCCCGGTGGTCGGTGGTGGCGACATAGCCGTCCGAGCATCGAAACGTGTAGTTGCCGGAACCGACGTCGAGATCGGCCTTGAAGGCGGTGTACGAGCCATCGCTCACCCGAGATAGCCCATCGCGTTGCCGCTCTGCTCGTCGGTGATCACGAACCCGCCGTCGTTCAAGCGCTCGACGTAGTAGTGGCCGTGTCCGCCCGCCGAGGGTGCCTGGGGTGGAGACGTGACGTTGCCGTTGCCGAGCGGAACGGTGGTCGGCGCCTGGAGCGGCAGCCCGAACGTGACATCGAGGACCGCGAGCCAGGCCTGGACCTCCGTCACGATCGGCGCGCCGGCCGCGATGGCGCTCTCGAGCGTGGTCGCCGTGACGTCGAGCACCGTGCCCACCAGGTCGAACACGCCGCTCGCGAGGTCGCTGGCGCTGGCGGTGACGGTGATGGTGCGCGCTTCGAGCGCCAGCGCATTCGTTCCGGTGACGACGGTCGTGCCGTCCACGCTGGTGGTGACCCCGACGGTGATCCCGTCGGCCGACAGCGACATCGTCAGCGGCGAGACGATGTCGCCGCCGGCGGTGACATCGCCCGCGGTCATCGTCGAGCCGGGTGGTCCCGCCAGCGACGCCTGGAAGTCGGCGATCGCGGTCAGCCGCTGCACGGTCAAGGCGATCTGGCCCGAGAACATTTCGACCGCCGACTGCGCGTACTCCGCGCCATGCTGGGCGGTGATCTCGGCGACGGTGGTGAGCGGGTTGTCGATGATGACGACCTTTCCGGCGGCGTTCACCATCACGTTCCCGCCGTTCAGGTCGCCCATGATCAAGCCGTTCGCGAGCATCTGCTGATAGGTGGCCTGAAAGTCGGCGACCGCCTCGGCGGACAGCGGCGTACCCATCGAGACCCGAAACGCCTGGCAGAACTCGAACTGCGCCTCGGCGCTGTTGAGGGTCACCCCTTCGACCAACGACATCGGGACGCCGGTCACCTGCTCGCCGGTCGGCAGCGTGAAGCTCACGTAGCCCGACACCGACGTCGGAGGCGGCCCCAGATACTCCGGCGCGACGATGCTGTTCTGCGCGGCCTGCAAGCCCGCCTCGCTGGTGTCGAACGGCACCTTGACGGCCACCGTCTGGCCGTCGACCTCGACCGCGTAGACCTTGCCGCTCCCGCCGCCGTTGGTGCTGCCACCTCCGGTGAGGACGTCGACATAGGTCCCCTGGCTGGTCGCGGCCTGGGCCACGGAGGTGGTGGGCGAGCCGGGTCGCGAACAACTGCTCGCCACGCCGAGCAACACGGCCAGGGTTCGGGTTCTTGTCCAGACCTGGAATCGAGATGTATCAGGCATTTCGATCCCGAGATGCGGCCCGGCCGCCGATGCTGCAGTTTTTCTTGTGCGGCAAGGTGGTTCACCGGTTAGGTGCGCGGCCGGAAAGGCTTGTGGCACGCTAGGGAAACGCCACCGGCGGTAGCACCAACTCGGTGCGGCCGTCGGGCCACGGCCGCTTGAGCCGGTACGCGATCTGGCCATCCGCGGTCCAGGCCAGCCGGTCGTGCGGGTCGACACCGGACCGGGGTTAATTTTGCGCTGAGGTCGATGGCCTACCGTGGCCACACCTCGTCCGGGATTCGGACATGCTGGTCCGGCGCTCTGCCGTGCGTGTGGCGGGGCTGGGCGAGGAGGCGGACGAGATCCCTTGGGGCGAGCACAGATTCGGACGGAGCTGAACGGCCGGCGCCTGCGCGGGGAAGCGCTGGACAAGCGAGCCATCTTGCACGACGATCTGCGCCCGTGGTCAGCGATCATCGAGCGTTGCGGGAGCCTTGCCGCCTTGCGCGAGGCAGACAAGATGTGACGACGCAACGCGTCAAACCGGCGCGCGCGAGTTCAAAGATGACGTCAAGATCGAATTCCGATCCGGACTGTGAAGATGTGCTTCTCGACGGAAGCTCGTCGCCAGCCTCGCCCAGGTCAGACCCTTTCGGTACCCTGTTCGACGCTGCCTGGAGTCCGTCCGGTAGCTTTGGTCTCCGCAGGCTGCGAGCCGGTTCTGGTGGAGTTGAATCATGCTCAAGCTCGAAAACATCGAGAGCAAGACGCACGTCCTCGGCATCGAGCCGACCGGGGCCGTGCGTGTCATCGACGTTGAGACCTCTCCATCGACATCGAAGCGAAGAATTCCGACGGATTCGATGCGAAGTTTGTTCGCGTCGTGAAAGAGAACGCCACGACGTTGAAGTTCAAAACGGCGGAGTTCGAGCTGCTCGGGACCGACAAGGAACTCTGCGTCATCAAGAACCCTCGATCCAAGAAGGACGTTGGTGGTCGGGTTGGTGACGTCGTCAGCATACGGACGACCCACGGCGACGTGTGGGATGCGAGGTGGCTCAGCGAGAACGTGATCATCGCGGCATTCGCCGACGGCACGATCGCTTTGTGCCGCTATGACGGGAAAGAGATCGTCGGCGATGTGTCCGTCACAAAAGCCAAGACGTGCCGGAACGTTCGAACGATCGGGAGCCGGAATAACGTGGACTACGTAGTCATCGGTTGCGAGGAACCGGTGTTCCCGATCATCCGCGTCGATCGCGCGGTTCCCTCGCTGCTCGAGATCGGAAGGCTGCCGTATCCGGACAAGGACAAGATGCAATATCGTCGCGTTGCGACGCTGCCCCGAGGCACTTCGAGTAGTTTGATCGCCGTTCCGAGCGAGCGCGGTATCAGCGTCTACCAATGGGACGAGGGCAGCGAGGCTTCCTTGGGATCGAACGTTGCGATCGAGGACTGTCGAGGATGTGTGTTTGACTTCGCGAGCACTCGCTTCGCGGTCGCGAAGGGCGACGAGATCCAGATCTTCCGCTCGTTCGTGAAGGCGAGCTCGGAAGATCCACAGGTTGTCAAGAGCACCGCCGCAGTGACGGCGATGTCGTTCGGGCGGTTCGGCCAGTCACTTGTCTGGGGAACCGAGGACGGCGAGGTCTACAGCGCAGCGACGATCGACCCGGAGGCAGCCAGTTGACGATGGAGCGTGATCAGGCTGCAGCGGTGCGACGTTGGAAGCGAGGCCAAGAACTCGCTGCGGCGCGAAGCCGTGAGGTCGCTGCGAGCGAGGGGCCGCGCCCGGCGC
>JBGQCL010000703.1:0-5144 GCA_041495365.1 Kofleriaceae bacterium
AGGCCGCGCGCGAGGCGATCGCCAACGACTACCTGCCGAAGTGGGCCGCGTATGCGGAGAAGCAGATCGGCGAGGGGCCGTTCCTGTCCGGCGCGACGCTGAACGTCGCCGACATCAAGTTGTACATGGGCGTGCGCTGGTTCCGCAGCGGCGTCGTCGACCACATCCCGGGCAGCGTGTTCGACGCATTCCCGAAGCTCGTGCGTCACCACGACGCGGTCGCGAACGACCCGCGCATCGCGGCGTGGCGCGCACGGTTCTAGCGGATTGGTTGGTAGGTGTTGAAGACGAGGCTCTCGCCGAGCGTCCGCGTGTCGACCAGGCGCATCGGCTTCATCCGCGGCTATCGCGCCGGGCTGGCCTGGGCGTCCGATCCGAAGAACCGCGAGATCGCCGAGGCGATCCTGGTCGCCAACGCGCGCGACATGACCCCGGCGCTGGCCCGCCGCGCCTACGACGTGCTGCTCGCGCCGCACAGCGGCCTTCTGCGCGACGGCGCGCTCGACCCGGCGCGGATCAAGACCGTGCTCGGGCTGCGCAGCAAGTTCGGCACGCCGAGCAAGCCGCTCGACGATCCGGCCCGCTACATCGACCCCAGCTATCGCGACAAGGCGGCCGCCGCGCCGCCCGCGCACTGAGCAGTCTGCAGGGCAGAGCGCCTGGGAGATCGCGTGCACGCGGGTGACGAGATCCTGACGGCTGCTACCACCTTGGATATTTCATTTCAGCGAGTTGCAGATGGTCCGACCATTGCGTCCTCGCTGAGGAATGGTGGAACGAGTCGTCCTTGCTTTGGTTGTCCTGGCGCCCGCGCTGGCGAACGCCGGCGCGAGTCCCACGGTCAGCGCGCAACCCGCGCCCGCCCCGCAGGTCGAGCAGGTCGAGCCGCCGCCCGCCGCGGCGATCCCGCTGGCGCCGCCGTCGATGGCAGCGCCGCGCGATCCGGCGACCTCCCCGCCCGCCGCCAGCTCGGAGTGGTACGGCTGGCAGATCCTGATCAGCGACGCGGCGGTGTTCAGCTTCGCGGGCCTTACCCGGAACCCCAGCGTCGCCTACGGCTGGGTCGGCGGCGGCGCGATCGTGCACCTGGGCCACGGCAACGTCGGCCGGGGCGTCGCGAGCGCCGTGCTCCGCATCGGCTTGCCGCTCGTCGGCGGCTACCTTGGCGCCGCCAGCGCCAGCGGCTGCACGGGAGACTGGTGCGGCCTCGGCGAGGTGGTCGTCGGTGGGCTGATCGGTATGGCGTCCGCCGAGCTGATCGACGTCGCGGTGCTCGCACGCGACCGCGTGCCCACCCCGACCGCGGCCCCCGCGGCGCAGCGCAGCCACGGCGTCGACGTCTCGCCGGTCGTGCGCGCCGGTCGATCCGGGTTCGGCCTCGACCTCGTCGGCCGATTCTGATCCCCGGATCGCGATGCGGGCCGAGCTCGCGATTCGCGCCGCAACACGATCAAGCGCATCCTCGCCGAGCATGGCCTGGAACCCGCGCCCAAGCGCGGCAAGGCGATGCCGTGGAAGACCTTTCTCCGGGCGCACTTCGGCGCGATCGCCGCGACTGACTTCGTCACCGTCGAGGTCCTCACGCTCTGCGGTCTCGTCCGCTACGCCGTCTGGTTCGTCATCGACCTCGAGTCCCGGCGCGTGCACATCGCTGGTTTGGCCCGCCATCCGAATGACGCATGGGTCCAGCAGATCGCGCGCAACCTGACCGATCGGTCGACGGGTTTCTGCGAGGCAAGCGCACCCTGATCCACGACCGCGACCCGCTGTTCACCGCGGCGTTCCGTGCGACCCTCCGCGCCGCAGGTGTCACGTGCCTCAAGCTCCCGCCCTGGAGCTCCAACCTGAACGCGGTCGCCGAGAAGTTTGTGCTCTCGCTCAGGTCCGAATGTCTGAGCAAGCTTGTTCCGCTCGGTGAGCGCCACCTCCGGTTCGCGATCGCGGAGTTCGTCGAGCACTACCATCTCGAGCGCAACCACCAAGGCCTCGACCACCGGTTGATCACCGCGATCGCCGCGCCGGTCAACGACAACGCCGATCCGGCTGCGCCGATCGCCCGTCGCGAACGCCTCGGTGGCCTCTTGAGCTACTACTACCGCGCCGCGGCGTGACTCGCCGGAACGCCGTGTTTGCGAACGTCGCCAACGATCGGCGGCACCAGCGACACGCACCGCCATCGTAGTGCTGCCTCGCCGACGATCCGCGAGGCACTGCCCTGGGCAGGATCCGAGCGACCGGAGCCACGGATTCCGATCGAACCCGCCAGGCCGCGATCGGTCCTGGGGTCCTGGGGCGTCCGGTCTCACCGCGTTTCCGCTACGATCGACATCTGGCACACGACGGGGTGAACACGACGGCGGTCTGGACCCGGCCCGACGTGGTGGCGCAGGCGCTGACGGCGAGCAGCGGCAGGACGGCGCGCAGCATCGGCCGGTGATACGCGCCTGGCGACCGGCGCGCAACCGCCATGTTGCGGCTTTCAGCACATTGTCCAGACCTCGGACCCGCCTGCCTGGGCGACGACGGTAGCGCGGGGGACGGGGGAGCGCCTGCTCGCGCGTCGCAGTGAACTTTTGACGATGCCCGGGCGATCCCCTGCTCATGTCCTGTGAGATCCAGAATGCGCAATCCCGGGGCAACTCGCCACCGAGGGTGTGCGGCAGCGCCACACCGCCAAAACGCGCGTCGCTGTCGACGTGGAGCAGTACCATGCGAGCCTGAACTGCAACTTCTTGCTGCAGAGACGCAGGACATTCACCTGTGACGACCACTACGAACGAATTCGCAGTTGTTGAGTTGATCACTGCTGTTGTTATGCAGAAGTCGTGTTCAACGGGAACGTCTTCCACGGCATCGCCTGGCCGCGCTTGGGTGCGGGTTCCAGGCCGTGCTCGGCGAGGATGCGCTTGATCTATTTCGTCCGAACTCGTAACCGAGGTTGTGGAGTGCACCGCGGATCCGGGTGTACCCCCAACTCGGATTCTCGGCGGCGAATCGGACGACCAGGCGCTGCAATGGAGCGGCTGTGCCGGGTCGGCAGCCTCACGCTGGGCAGTGCCGTCGTACTTCTTCGCGATGACCTCGCGATACCAGCGCAGGATCGTGTCGGGCGTGACCAGTCCGGCGAGCTGTTCCAGGGCGCGTCGGCCCATGGCTGTGCCCTTCGCAGCGAGCCGGCGACGCTGGGCGTCGTTGAAGCGCAGGTGTCGGTCGCCGAGCTGCTCGCGCAGCACGCGGTTCTCCTCCTGGAGGTACGCGAGGATGTCGACCTGGCGCCGATTCACCCAGCCCGCGAACACGAGCAGCAGAAACTGGAGAGGCGCGACCGACATGCTGGGTGATTCTATCGTGCGGAGGCCCCGGGTTCGGCCGATTTCATGCCGGAGTGCCGAGCCGCAAGGCCTGGTCTTTCCAGACGGTTTCGCCTGATCGTGTCTTGGCACAGGACGGGGTCGAGCAGATCCCGGGTCCGGCGAGGCAGGCGTTGACCTCGCCGGCCAAGACCGACGTTCGCGCTCCCCACGGTCGACAGCTGTGCGCCGTCGGCGGGTCGAGTCGACGTAGGCACAGCTCGAGTATCAGGGCGCGGAACCGCGCCGACCCGCAGTTGCTGCTGCCCGTCGCTGCCGCGCGCGGTCCAGTCGCTGGCGCCGCTGTTCGTTGCGCTCCTCCCTGCGCTGTTGCATGCGCTCGCGATGCTGTTCGGGCACTGAGGAGCGCTGCGGGTCCACCCGCCGCGAGGATTCCGCTGCGCGCGTCGCGGGCGGCTGCATCACCGTCGTCGGCGTCACTTGCAGGGTTGCCGTGCTCACGGTCGGCGTCGACGGTGCGACCCCGTTGGCCACGGCCGCAGTCGGCGCCGCGTCCTCATCCGCGACCGTTCTCACCAGTGATCTGGCTGCGAGCGATTCGGCTGCCATATTCGGCGGGCCGACGATCGCGGACATGTCCGCCGCCGCGGCCGAGTTCGCGACGATCGGGATCTTCGCCATGGCCGTCGCGGTCGCTGCCCTGGGTTGCGTCCGCGCCCCGACCCGGCCCGTCGCCGCACGCCGTCGCGTCGCCGCGGCTGATCTCGTCGCCGTTGTTTTCGCGATCGCCGCATCCGGCCGCGACAGTGTCGACCTGACGCTCGATCTCGCTGCGTCGGTCGCCGAACGTAGCGGCGTGGCCCGCAGGCGATCGAGCTCCGCTCTGAAGATCGTCAACGCCAGCCGCCGAAGATCCGCCTCCAGAGAAGACGCTGGCGGGGCACCGGAATCTGAACGCCTTGGGGGACGCATCGTGCGCGATCATCATCGAAGCCGCGCGCGCTGCAACCCTCCGCTCCACGGCGTCGGAAACCCTGTCTCCGAAGCTCATTCCGGGCGGTTCGGCGAGCGTGCTCGGCGTGGCGACGATCGCGCATGACGCTGGCGACGTCGCCGCGGTTGCCGAGCTGGGGGCATGCCACGGCGCTGCGTCCGGGACCGCAGGGGTTCGTTCCGACCGCAGCTCGGGCGCGGCGATCGTCGGTGTCGAGCAGCCGGCGATCGCCCGGTAACGGTTCTTGCGAATTTGAGCAGACCCGTCAATTCGACCCGGCTCCGGCGTGGGCTGCACCGCGCAGCCGTACTGCGGTTGTCAATCACCTACCAGTCCGGAATGGCGGACGACCAGGGTGGTGTGAGGTGTAAGGCAAGCAGGAGCGCGATCCACGACAGCTTCGGGGACTCACGATCGCTGCTCGCCAGCGTCCAGTCCGCGCGCCACCGATCGCAGAACTTATCGTACCACAGGCCGGCGTTGCCGGTGCCCGTGAACACCGGGCGGCTCGCTGCGCTGGCGTAGAGCGGGAGCACGTCAGTCCTCCCCATCGCGGCTCTGGGGGGCCGGCAGGTGAGCGCGGCAGAACTTCTTGTGCCAGACCAGCCACGCGAGGGCCTCGGCCTGGGCCCGGACGTAGAGCGCCTCGCTCCCGGCGACGAGCGCGGTGAGCAGGTCGGGCGGCTCGCCGGGGCGAGGTTCGTAGACGCCGCCGCCGCGACCCAGCCATGACCGACGGTCTCGTTGCCGCCGAGCTGGAGGTACGGGTCGCTGTCGGGGAACATCTCGGCGAGGGCCGACTGCGCGGCGGCATCGCGAGCCACGACGAGGGTGTAGAA
>JBGQCL010000704.1:0-5137 GCA_041495365.1 Kofleriaceae bacterium
CGATGACGCATGCGACGACGAGATCGGGATTGTCGAACACCGCCCCGAACGAATGGCTGAGCGAATAGCCCAGCTCACCTCCCTCGTGGATCGAGCCCGGGCACTCCGGCGAAGCGTGGCTGGGAATCCCGCCGGGAAACGAAAACTGAAGAAACAGCTTCTGCAGCCCGGCCTCATCCTGGCTGATGTCGGGATAGATCTCGCTGTACGTGCCTTCCAGATACGTATTGGCGACGACGGCCGGGCCCCCGTGGCCGGGGCCCGAGACGTAGATCATGTCGAGGTCGTATTTCTTGATGACCCGGTTCAGGTGAACGTAGATGAAGTTCTGTCCGGGAGTCGTACCCCAGTGTCCGAGCAGCATCTGCTTCACATCCGCGAGCGCCAGCGGCCTCTTGAGCAGCGGATTGGCGTACAGGAAGATCTGGCCCACCGAGAGATAGTTGGCGGCGCGCCAGTACGCGTCCATCCGTTGCAGTAGCTCGTGTTGCTTCATCGCGCCGACTCCTTTCGACCATTCGCGCCAAGTCCGAGCGCGCGGCACACCGAGCGCGCGATCATCAGTGCTTCGTCCGTGCGAATGACCCGGACCGCGACTCGGCTGGCCGCCGCGGAGATCACGCCTTCATTTGCCGAGTTTCGCGTCTCGTCGAGCTCGACTCCGAGAAATTCCAGCCCCGAGCACGTTCGGGAGCGGACCGCCGGCGCGTGCTCGCCGATGCCTCCCGCGAACACCAGCGCATCCAATCCGCCCAGCGCCGCGGCGAACGCTCCGATCCATTTCTTGAGCTGGTAGCAGAACAGCGCGACCGCTTCAGCCGCCCGGACGTCGTGCGTCTCGCGGTCGAGCAAGTCACGCATGTCGGAGCTGGTCTCCGAGACACCGAGCAACCCCGACTGCGAATTGACCAGGTCGTTGAGTCGTCTCGCATCGAGGCCGTCGGTGCGCGCCAGATACCACAGCAGTCCGGGATCGAGATCCCCCGAGCGAGTGCTCATCGGCACCCCCGCGGTCGGGGTGAAGCTCATGCTCGTATCCACCGAGTGGCCGTCGCGGACCGCCGCCAGACTCGCACCGTTGCCGAGGTGGGCGAGAATCACCCGACCTCGTGCCACGTCCGGTCCGGCGAGGCGGGCCAGCTCTCCCATCAGATACGCGTACGACAATCCGTGGAACCCGTACCGCCGCACGCCCTGCGCTTCGTAGCGACGCGGGATCGGCAGCAGCCGGGCGACACGGGGCAGGTCGTGGTGAAACGCCGTATCGAAGCAGGCGACCTGGGGCACGTCAGGAAATCGTCGATGACATGCCTCGATCAGCAGGATCTCGCCCGGCAGGTGCTCGGGATCGAATGGTCCGAGCCGCCGCAGCTCCGCGACCACGTCCGCCGTGATCCGCTCGGGCTCGCTGTACTTCGGACCGCCATGCACCACGCGATGCCCCACCGCGGTCAACGCGCCACGCCAGGTGCGCTCTTCGATCCAATCCATCAGCGTGTTGACCGCCACCTCGTGATCGGTAGCCGTCACCGGCTGCGAAAAGCTATCCAACTCGTTCGATCCGTCCACCTGGAACCGGGCACCCGGCAGGCCGATCCGCGTGATCTCGCCTTGCAGGCTCCGTCGCAGCGAGTCGCCTGCCTCGAACAGCGCGAACTTGATGCTCGACGAGCCGCCGTTGATCGTCAGGATGCTGGGGTCAGCAGGCGTCATCTCTGGTTCATCTGCAGGCCGAACGAAGCGCGCCGTCGGGAGTGTCCTCGATGGGCCGCAGCACGGTACCATCATGTCTCGGCGCATGCTCCGCGCAAACGCAGCTGGCATGCCAATCAGCGCGCCGCGCTGGTCTTGCGCGCGCGCTCGATCACCAGCGCCGCACGACGCACGAGCTCGTCGCGGCCGCGATCGTCGCGCGCGGTCGCCATCACCTCGCGTTCGTCCACGCAGCGTACGCGTCGGGCGATCCCGTGGTCGATGAGTACCGGAAGCTGCGCGCGACGTACGCCGTCGGCGTCGTGTTCAACGACGGCGCGGAGCACTGGGTCCACCTGACGCTGTCCGCGGATGCCCCCGGGATCGCGCGAACCGAGGGCCGCAGCGCCCCGGCCGATGCCGGCCACCGCATCGTGGCGTCCGCGCTCACCGCATGGGCGGCGCGGGAGAAGAGCTACTTTTACCTGCGCGCGTTCTCGCGGCAGTGGAGCATGCTCTACACGCTCTCGGGGGATGGGTCACGGGCCACCGTCGAGCCGACGCAGCCGCAGGATCTGCTGGCGTACTATCTGCTGCGCAAGGCCACGGGCGCGGAGCTCGCGATCAAGCTGTGGCTTGATCATCAGCTTGCCCAGCATGCACCGGCAGGCCAGCGAACGGCGCAGTAGGCCGCGGCGGCCATGAGGGACGAGCTTTCCGTGCCTGCGACCGTGCCGTCCCGCCCGCGATTTTGCGCAAGCCCTGCATGCGATCGCCGACGCCGTCGCATTTCTGCGCCAGTCGGCCATCACTTCCACGACAACAGCAGCGCCGCGATGCGGGGCAGTACTCGAGCCAGCATCGCCAATTTCACGGCTGACAGATCTGCCACGTCAGCGGCCGCGGCGCTCCCGAGGGTGACGCATTCGGCGGCGATATGGATCGGCGTTCTGGTGTCGTGGCCGGATCGTCTGGCGTCGTCGAGGTTCGTCCGCTCCTGAGAAGCCGGCAAGCGTTGCTTGTGCTGCGGGCCACGCGCAATCGTGCTGGTTCGCAGCGCATCCGCCGGGGGGAGGCGCAATCGCTGCGCAGATCCAGGACGGAGCGCCCGGCATGTCTCGTGCTTGGCTAGCCGTCGTGCATCGAACGGTGCACGGAGGTGGCCATGCGGTGCGTCAGCATCTTGATCTTCAGCGTGCTCTTCGCTCGCACGGCGGTGGCGGGCGAGCGAGCCGGCGTGACGATGGCGGATGCCATCACGGTCGAGGATAGACCTCTCGCGTTGAACGGCATGGGCGTTCGCAAGGCGACGATCTTTCGTGTCAAAGTGTACGTTGCGGGTCTTTACCTGGAGCGCAGATCGCGCAGCGCGGCGGACATCATTCGCTCCGAACAGACGAAGCGTCTCGACGTGGTCCTGCTGCGCGATGTCGATCGCGACGACGCCGTGGATGCGTGGCGCGAAGGCTTGAAGAAGAACGGCGCCGACATGGCGAAGCTGAAGACCCGGTTCGATCAGCTCGCCGGCTGGATCTCCAATCTGTCGGAGCACGACACGCTGAGCTTCCTCTATGTCCCTGGAAGTGGAGTCGCGATGTTCGTGAAGGGACAGCGCAAGGGGACGATCGCGGGAGCCGATTTCGCCAGCGCGCTGTTCTCGATCTGGCTCGGGCCCGATCCCGCAGACGAGGGTCTCAAGAACGGATTGCTCGGTAACTGATTGCTTCCAGAGCGCGCTGCGATCTCCGGCGAGGTCACGCAGCAGAAAGCGCCAGGAAAGCAGCGGTACCGCAGATGGGTGAAGCGGCCTGCAGCGAAATCATCCGCGACATCTCCGCGACATCGCATGGATCCTGCTGCGAATGGCTGCTACAGAACGCATCGCGACTGCATCGGAGGTTGAGCATCATGAGGTGGGGAATGATGATAATGTCGACTCGGCTGCATGACCGTATTCATCATGCGCGCATACAGCACATCTGCGCGCAATTGAGTGCCATGCTCACGGACTTGCAGAGCAGCGTGCGCGAATACTCTGCGCGCGGTTGCACAGACCCGGAGATTCCTGCGTGATCGCCCGGGCCGACGATATCGAAGCCTGGCTGGTTCGGCGCCTCGCGGAGCGGCTCGATACATCGAGCGAGTCGATCGATCCGTGCGAGCCGTTCGCGAGCTACGGGCTGACATCTCGCGAGGCGGTCGTGCTGTCAGGCGAGCTGGAGGAGTGGCTGGAGCGAACGCTGTCGCCGACGCTGGTCTGGGACCATCCGACGATCCGAGAGCTCGCCCGGTTCCTCGCCGGGGACACCGCCCCGAGCCAGCCTGCCCCGCGCGGCGGTGCTGCGGGCCGCAATGCAGCGGAGCCCATCGCGATCGTGGGTCTCGGCTGTCGGTTTCCCGGAGCCCCGGAGCCCGATGCGTTCTGGAACCTGCTCCGCTCGGGCGGCGATGCGATCGGCGAGGTGCCGGCCGATCGCTGGGACGTCGGCGCGTTCTACGATCCGGATCCCACAGTCCCGGGGAGGACCGTGACGCGGTTCGGCGGATTCCTGCCGCGGGTCGACGAGTTCGACCCGAGCTTCTTCTGCATCTCGCCCAGAGAGGCCAGCCACATGGATCCGCAGCAGCGGCTCCTGCTGGAGGTCGTCTGGGAGGCGCTGGAGAACGCAGGCATCGCCCCGCCATCATTATATGGCTCGGACACCGGCGTGTTCGTTGGCATCAGCACCAATGACTACGCTGGATTGCAACTCTCAGATCCGGTACGCGTGGGACCCCACGACGGGACTGGTAGCGCGCACAGCATCGCCGCGAACCGGCTGTCCTACCTGCTCGATCTGCGCGGGCCCAGCATGGCGGTGGATACGGCGTGCTCGTCCTCGCTCGTGGCGGTGCACCTGGCGTGTCAGAGCCTGCGCACCGGCGAGTGCCGCGTCGCACTGGCGGCGGGCGTCAACGTGGTGCTGACGCCGCAGCTCACCATCGTGTTCTCCAAGGCCGGCATGATGGCCGCCGACGGGCGGTGCAAGACGTTCGATGCCGCGGCCGATGGCTACGTGCGAGGTGAGGGCTGCGGCGCGGTGGTCCTCAAGCGGCTCGCGGACGCGCTCGCCGACGGTAATCAGGTGCTCGCGATCGTGCGCGGCTCGGCGGTGAACCAGGATGGACTGAGCAACGGGCTCACGGCGCCCAACGGGCTCGCCCAGGAGGCAGTGATCCGGGCCGCGCTCGCGCGCGCCGGCGTCTCGCCGCATGACATCAGCTACGTCGAAGCGCACGGCACCGGGACGCCGCTCGGCGATCCGATCGAGGTCGGGGCGCTCGGCGCCGTGCTGATGCCCGAGCGCCCGAACGACCGGCCATGCGCGCTGGCGTCGGTGAAGACCAACATCGGCCACCTGGAAGCCGGCGCCGGGATCGCCGGGCTCATCAAGACGGTGCTCGC
>JBGQCL010000705.1:0-5130 GCA_041495365.1 Kofleriaceae bacterium
CCCCCGTGCCGCCGGGCAGGCCGATCAGGCCCGCCAGATCGATCGCGTCGAGCTTGCTGCGCAGGTAGGCCGAGCCGATGCCGACACCGACATTGCCGATCGCGCTGGCGGTGTCGTCGAGCCATTGCGGCGTGTCGAACTTGAGCCCGTTGATGTTGATGTGCGCGTTGCGATGCGCGAGCACCGCGTCGAGGATGTCGGCCAGGGCGCGCGCGGCGGTGCGCACGATGCCGACCGCGCGCGTCCCGTAGCGCTGCGCCGCGCGCTCGGCGAGCGCGAACAAAAGGCCCATTGCGTCGATCTCGCGGAGCGCGGGCACAGCCCCCTCGTCGAGCAAGCGGCGGATCGCGTTCTTGCCGCGGTAGAGCGCGGAGGGGCCGTTGCGCAGCTGCGGTGCGCCTTGGCTCGCCATGTCGATCGTCCACGCCACCGCGTTGCGCGGCTCGACGGCGACCGGGCCGGGCGTGTTGATCGCCAGCCCACACTCGAGGCACTCACCCGTGACCCGCGGGTCCAGCACGATGGGGCGGCCGTCGACGAGCGGGAACGTGTGCATGCCGATCGGCGTGTCGACGGTGGCGAGCTGGCGCGTATGGTGGGGATGGTTGATCTCCTCGACGGCTACCAGCAGCGCCGCGCGCTCGACGCAATTTGGATCGAGCGCACCGAGTCGTACGCGCTGCGGTGGCGTGCACGCGTGCACCCGCGGTCCGTCGGCCGGATCGCCGAGGTCATCGCGCTGCGGCAGCGACCGGATGTAGTCGATCAGCGCGGAGGTCGTGGGGTGCTTCGCCGCGAGCTCGAGCAGCACGGGATCGTGCTCCTCGACCATGGCCGCGAGGATCTGCGTGATGGCCCCGAGGCACTGGTGATCGTTGAATGGCAGTCCAATCATGACGACGGGTCTCCTTTGGGCGTGGCGGTCTGGAGCGAGTGGGTGGGTGGGGCCGATGGCGGCTGCGCGCGCAGCACGCCGCGGGCGCGTGCGATGGCTTCGGGGACGGTCAGGCGCGCCAGCTCGGCGAACCACGCACTACGCTGCGTGTCGGTGAGGCCGGAGATCAGCTCGCTCGCGCGGCTGCGCTCCGGCGGAGTCAGCCCCTGCCAGATCTGCAGGATATGGGCGTTGAGCATGGCCGCGGCCTCCTCCTCCGTCAGCTCCTGCGGGGGCAGCTCTCCGGTCGGCGCCACCTGGGCCGGCGCCGCTCCGAGCGGGGATGTGGCGCTCGGAGCGGCACCGGCCGATGCGGGCGCGGCAGGCACGGCAGGCGGAACCGTCGCGGCGGCGGGCGTAGCGGGGCCGGCGGGCGCGGCGTGCGGGGCATGCGGCGCGGTCGCGGCGGCAGGCGCAGCGGGGCCGGCGGGCGCGGCATACGGCGCGGCGGGCGCAGCGGAGGCGCCCGCCGCGGCCGGCGTGCTCGCGGCGGTCGTCTGGGCGCCGGGCATTGCCTTACGCCAGTCGAAGATCGCGGCGAGCGGCAACCCGCCCAGCCCTCCGCCGCTCGTGACCTTCTCGAAGATCAGCGGCACGAGCTTGTCGATCGTTTTCTCGATGATCAGCCGCAATGTCTCCGGGAGCATCGATGGGGGAACCGCTTCCTCGACCGGGGCTTCCTCCTCCGCTTCGTCGGGCTCGGGCTCGGGCTCGGCGGGCGGCGGCACCGGCGGCGGGGCAGGTGACACCGCGACCTGTGGCGGCACCTGGTGGACCACGCCGGTCTGATGCACCGTGTGGAGCAGCCCTGCCACGCCCGCCATGACGGTGCCCATCTGCCCGAGCGTGGCCTCCACCATGCGGGTCTGGTTGGCCAGCATCTGGCACAGCACGTCTTCCATCCGAGGTCGTCGAACCGCCGAGCCGGCCATCATGTCCTCGCGGTCGTCGTCGCCGGGGGTGTCGTCGTCCTCGTCATCAGTCAATGGCCCGGTCCAAGCCTGTGGGACTCCTTCGATTTTGCGCCGATTCTCGTCGACCGCTTCGAGCCGATACCGACCGGGGCCCGCCGCGGCGAGCAGATCTGTGTGCGTCGCATCAGCTCGGAGGATCAACGGTTTACCCCCCTCGTGGATCAGCGCCGGCCGTCCCCGGCGCTCCGAGGCACGGCGCACCTTCCAGCCCTTGATTTGGGGAGGTACGGAGAACGGATCTCCATCCTCGTTGATCGCTAGCTCGCAGGTCATCATCGAAATTTTTGCCCCTCTATATAGATCGGGCGTGAAGCCGATTCTGGAGGCACTTTTCTCGATCTTTTTTTCGATCGCGATTTCTTTTCGGATCTTGATGCAGATTGCGTCACCCGGATCACCCGACGAGAGACTCGGTGTCTTTTTACCCCGTGAGTGGCGCGCGAATTACGGCGCGAATTACGGCGCGAATTTGGAGCTCGTCTCGATCCTCGACGAGAAACCGAACCCAACTACCCGTGTGCATCGACCCTGGCGAATTCCTTCGGGCGAGCTCCCGTGGTCCGGATCTCTCCAAGCTGTCCGGCCGCGAGGCCGATGCACTCCGGAGCGGCCCACGCCGATCGCAGCGCCGAAGGATCGGCGGCTACCGCAGCGATCCGGAGAGCGCATGTGCAGCAGCGATCCGGAGAGCGCATGTGCATCGCGGCGAGCACCCTTGCCGATGCACACCACAGCCGCACATGCGCCCGTGTCGCCCTGTCCGGGCCCAGCTCGCGCCCGGCAGGTTACTGGTGTCGTGGGATGCTGTGCACCTGGCGCTGCATAGCTCCCGGGTTCCCGGTTCGATGCAGCACGCGCGACACGGCGCGCCGAACGTGCGCGGTTCGACTGCCGAGGCCGATCACACGCATGATCGAGAGCGTGAGCGTATCGGAGATCGCTGTCGCAGGTGTCGCGGCCCATGCCGCCGCTGCGGCCGTGGTGGCGTACGCGACGAGCCGTTCCTTTGCCGCTCGATACGCCCACGCCGTCATCCCGCTGTTCAGCACGTCGCGCCGCGAGACGATGCCGCGGCTGTACAGCGCGAGGAGTTGCAGCGCGGGCTCATCATGTCGGGCTTGCTCACGAATCCGAGACACCAGCTCCTCGGGATCGGGTCCCTGGCCGATGTCATCGGTCTCTTGCGGCGCGTCGAGCACGAGGGCGCTGGTCGGCGCCTTCTCCAGACCGACGAACACGGGTTGCCGCAACTCGCGCCGCGGGCGTTTCCCGCGGTGCCAACGATTGGCCCGGCGTCGCACTTCGTGCTCGAGCTGGGGGCCGAGCGGCCGAGCCAGGTCACAGGGAAGGCCTCCGAGCAACAGGTCTCCGATGGCATCCCAGACGAGATCGCCTGCCTCCCATGAACCGCGACGTACGCGCGCATAGCGCTCCGCCGTGCGGTGCAAGGTGGCCATGGCCTCGGCGTCCCGCAACAGCGCGTCGAGCGCGGTGCGAACATCGCCCAGGCAGTGATCGATCTCCTCGTTGCGAGGAGCTACGCACTCAACTTCGTTCCACATCATCGATCCCCCATCTACGGCACCCGGAGCGCGAAGACCGCGCGTCACATACGAATTGACGGGCCTTGCTCGAATTCGCGCTCGCCCGTCATGCGGTCCATGTTCTTTATGTAGTCGGCGTGATTCATTCCCAGCTTCAGCACGCACCAAGTCGGTGATGCTCGCATCAGGCCCACACCATCACCCTCCGTACAAGAGCTGTCCATCCCGCCAGTCCGGGGCTTGGCGATTCGCACGAGGCGCCGGCCCGGCGCGCAGCTGTCAGGCCCATGCATCGCGAGCCTGTGCATCGATGACGAAATGAAAGGAAGCCCCGAGAATCTCGATCACGCTCGCTGCCACCACATCGGTGGGCATCGCAGCGACCAGATCTGCGCGAGCGAGCGAGAGTAGCTCTGCGCGATGCGCGGCAAACAACTGTGCCTTGAACTCCGCGTAGGTGAGTCCCGCGCGGTTTGACGAGGACAACGCATCCCAGATGGCCGAGACAAACACCTTGCGACTGCCAAACCTACCACTCCCTGGTACCGTCGCGATGGCATCACTCACGGCTGTCGCAAACTTCGACAGTGGGTTCTGACTCATACTATACATCGTACAACAGATCATATTGTGTGTCAATCGCGCAAGCGCGCTCCTGACTATTCTCCGAATTTCCTATGGGATTCTCTATTTGGCATTCACAGGTCTCGCGAATTGCGGCCTGATCCTTCAGGTCACTGCCTCTGTGGCCGCCGTTTGTTCGGTCGGCTCGCCGACATGGCTCACCCAAAAGTAGGTTCGGCGGATCAGTCCACCGAGCGAAGCCTCCTCGATCCGGATCACGTCTTGGTCGGCGAGCTGGCGGAGGTGCCGCCGGACGACGCCGGTGTGAAGGCCCAGGGACTGGCTGATCTGCGCCGTGCTCCATCCGGGGTGGTCACGGACGAGCGCGACCATGCGCGCCGACACCGCGGGCGAATCGAGCAGAGGCGCGGTGCGGCGACGCGCCGATTGGCCCGAAGGTCGCCGATCGCCGCTGATTGATGCCTCGGTCGGATTCGCCCTCGCGGCAAAGGCGGACCGGATCACTTCGATCGCGGCACGCTGGGCCATCGCCAAGATCTCGGCGATAAAGTGCTCGATCGCGCGCCTCACCTCTCGCTCAAACGGCTCCGTCATGGTCCCTCGGTGATCTCAGTGATCGATGGTCGGTGGTCGGTGGTCGCCGGACAGTCGTCGTGTTGGCCCCGCTCTGTGCCGCGGGTGGCGGCTATCGGCGGTCCGGGGCCTCGGTCGTTGTGTCGGTCGGTTCGTTGAGCGGCTGACCTCGCCGCTGTGGCGCACCGGGTTGCGAGCTGGCGAGCTCACCCCGTCGGCGGCCACCAGCTCGCCACATGCAGCGGAACCGCGTCGAACGGCGCGATCCGCGCGTCGATCTCCTTGCTGTAGGTCTCGAGCACGCGCCATTCGCCCGCGTCCAGCTGGTGCGCGGTGAGCGCGCGCGCCTCGATGTCGACCAGCCATAGGAACGGCACGCCGACCTTGGCGAAGTAAGGCACCTTCACGTCTTGGTCGTGTTTCCGCGTGCTCGGCGACAAGACCTCGCAGACCCAGTCGGGCACGACCCGGATCGGCTCGTCGACCGGCAGCTTGGGCATCCGCTCGCGGCGCCAGCCGG
>JBGQCL010000706.1:0-5091 GCA_041495365.1 Kofleriaceae bacterium
GTTCCTTGGTGCGCCGCAGCAAGAACGGCCGGAGCGCCCGCGCCAGCGGTGACAGGTCGGCGGCGTCGCCCGGGCGGGTCGCGAGCAGCGCGCGGAGCGCGTCGCTGGCGTCGGTCAGCCCGGGGTTGAGGAACTCCAGGATCGAGGCCAGATCGCCCAGGTGGTTCTCGACCGGCGTGCCGGTGAGCGCCAGCCGCCGCCGCGCGCGCAGCCCGCGCGCCGCCAGGGTGGTGCGCGTCTCGGGGTTCTTGATCGCCTGGGCCTCGTCGAGCACGACCCACTCGAGGTCCCAGGTCGCCAGCTCGTCGGCGTCGAGCCGCAGGATCGGATACGAGGTCACCACCAGGTCGGCGCCGGCGGCGGCCGCGCGCCGCCCCGCCCGATCGGGGCCGGTGTAATCCACGACGCGCAGCCGGGGCGCGAACCGGCGGGCCTCGTCGAGCCAGTTGAACACGACGGTCTTGGGCGCGACCACCAGCGACGGCCGTCCGGACCGCCCGGTGGCGGCGAACGCGGCGAGCACCTGCACCGTCTTGCCGAGCCCCATGTCGTCGGCGAGGCAGCCGCCCAGGCCGACATCGTCGAGGAACCGGAACCAGCCCAGCGCCTCGCGCTGGTACGGCCGCAGCTCGCCGCGGAAGCTGCGCGGCTCGCGGCAGGGCCGGATCGCGGTCGCCGCCGCGAGCCGGGCGCGCAGCCGGCGAAACGCCGCGTCGATCTCGACGTCGGGCAGCGTCGCGAGCATCGCGTCGAGCAGCGGCGCCGCGGCGCGCGGGACCCGGACGGCGCCGTGGCTCAGCGTGCCGAGCGCCGCGAGCCGGGCATGCTCGGCGAGCCACTCGGGGAGCACGATCCCCATGGTCCCGTCGGTGAGCGGCACGAACGGCTGACCGTCGCGCAGCGCCTGCAGCAGCTCGGGGAGGTCCGCGCCGACGCCGTCGACGTCGACCGCCACCGACACGTCGAACCAGTCGATGCCGGTCTCGACATCGACCTTGAGCCGGCCGCCGCGCCGGAGCCGGCGGCCGCGGACCCACAGCTCCCAGCCCAGGTCCTGCATCGCGCTGACCTGCTCAAGGAAGCGAGCGATCTCGATCGTGAGCTCGTGGTCGGCGCCGGGAGGCAGCGCGCTCCACCCGAGGTCCGCGGTGACGAGCTGCGCGCGCACTGCGGCCTCCGCGGCGAGCTCGCGAACGAGCACCCGGCGCGCCCTGGCGTCGATCACCAGCGCCCCGCCGGCCCCCACGGCCTCGGCCTGGTCATAGCGAAACGCGACGCGCGCACCCAGCCGCGTGGTCTTCGGGATCGGCTCGACGTAGAGCCGGGGAACCGGCGTCCCGGGCGTCACGATCCAGCCCAGCGCGTCGAGCACCAGCCGCGGCGCGCGCGGCGCATTGCCGATCTTCTCGATCACCACCCCGAGCTCGCGCGCCGGTAGCCGGAGCGCCGAGCGTCCAGCCGCGGCCATCCAGCGGCCGAGGTCGTCGCAACCCTCGACGCGGACCAGGCGGTCGTCGACGATCAACCAGCCGGCGCTCGCGAACGCCGCGAGCCGGTCCGCCGGCACGATCTCACCGTCGCGCTCGAGCTCCAGGCGCAGCGCGATCCCGCGTCCGGCGGGCTCGGCGCGGAGCTGCGCGACGAACGGCGCATCACCGTCCCAGCGCAGCGGCCGGAGCTCCAGCGCCTCGCGAGCCGGCGACTCACCGCCGGACGGTGGGCCGAGCCAGCCCAGCCGCCCGCTCGCGCACAGCGCCGGAACCACGCGCGCCACGGCGGTCGAGTGAATCGTCGCGCCTGTGAGGTACCGGCGGCGATCGTTCTCGTCGGGCCTGGGCCATGCGTGGAACGAGTACGGGCGCCTCGGTTGATAGAAGGCCGGCGTGCACCCCAGGAGGAGATCGACCAGGCGGCGATCCTCGGCGCTGACCTGGCCGGGGCGGTCATCGCCGAGCTCCAGCATCGCCCGCGGCCCGAGCGTCCCGTCTCGCCGGCGCGGCCGGCGGTGGACGGAGACCGTCAGCTCGGTGGCGAGCAGGCACGGCTCGCCTCGCTCGTCGATCCATGCCGCCGGGGCGACGAGGATCTCGAGCTCGGACGCCGCGAGGGGCACCACCGGCGCGGTCGGTGCGTGCGGCAGCCAGTCCAGCCGGCGGCGCCAGTCGAGGTCCGCGCCGCCCCGACGAGGGGACGCGAGCGCGCGCCGCGCCGCGACCGTGGGCGGGGTGGGCCGCATCGCCAGTGACCGGGTGAGTCCGGGACGGCGGCCCCGTGGGTCGCCGTCCCGATCGACCTCGCCGTCGACCTCGCCGTCGACCTCGCCGTCGACCTCGCCGTCGACCTCGACCCCGCCGTCGACCTCGTCATCGACGTCGTACACGGCGTCCTCCTCGAAACCATCGCCCCGGGATCCGGGGCCGCTCGCCGGATCGCGCAGCCCCAGCGATCGCTGCGCCTCGCGCGGATCCTGGGCCTCGATACGCAGCACCCCGCCCTCGGCGCCCAGATCGACGCGCTGAACGTCGAGCCGCGCGATCACCGCATAGACGTGCTTGCACGGGATGCGATCGGCACCCATCGGGCACGAGCACGAGGTACGCAGCCGGTCCGGCGCCGATACCGGAGACGCGACCGTGACGAGGTACGGCGCCGACCGCGTTCCGCGCACGTGCGCCTCCGCGGTGCGACCGTGCACCGCGAGCTCCACCACGTGGCCAGCGCGCGCGTACGACGCGCCCCGCGACTGTGTCGCGCGGTCGAACGCCAGGACGATCCGGGGCAGCAGCGACGCAGCCACCTCGCACGTCTACCATGGCGCCCCGACATCGCCCTCGCCGCTGCACCGGCCACCGATCCGGCTCGTCGACCCACCTGGCGCATCGGGCAGGCTTTTGCGTTCGCGGTCGGGTTCGGTTACCACCGCGCAGCCATGAAGCGCGAGACCCTCAACCCCGCCACGCTGTCCAGGCCGGGGACCTACTCCCACATCACGATCGTCACCAGCGCCCGCCAGGTCCACATCTCGGGCCAGGTCGCGTTCAACGCCGCCGGCGAGCTGGTCGGCAAGGGCGACCTCGCCGCCCAGACCGAGCAGGTCTACACCAACCTCGGCCACGCGCTCGCCGCCGCCGGGGCGAGCCTGGCCGACGTGTTCAAGGTCGTCACGTACGTCGTCGGCATCACCCCCGACAAGGTCGCGACGATCCGCGCGGCGCGCGGCCGGTTCCTCGGCGATGGCCCCTACCCCGCGTCGACCATGGTCGGCGTGACCGGGCTGGTCCACCCCGACCTGCTGATCGAGGTCGAGGCGATCGCCGCGATCGACTAGCGGACGCGGTTCCGGTAGGCGTGCGGATCACAGCGCGCCGGCGCCCGCCGCCGGTGGATGAATTCTGCCGTCTGGCGCGTCATGATGGAGGTTGTCGAATACCTCATCATGGTGACATGCGCGCAGCGCGCGAATCCCGAGGAGTGGACATGACGCATCACGAGGGCAAACGGCCGGGCCGCCGGGCGCGCCGGGCGCGCGTGCTGGCGGTCGTCGCCGCTGTGCTGATCGCGAGCGGGGGCGCGGCCCGCGCGCAGAGCCTGCCGCTGCCCAGGGTCGACAACGTGAACTTCTTCTTCCAGGCCGGCTCGCTGATCGGCAGCCATGACCTGGTCGATGATCCGAGCTCGAACGAGAAGACGTTCGGCGAGCTCGGCTGGGGGTTCGAGACCTCGTTCGA
Source organism: Kofleriaceae bacterium (assembly GCA_041495365.1). Lineage (GTDB taxonomy): Bacteria > Myxococcota_A > Polyangia > Haliangiales > Haliangiaceae > JABFXX01. The sequence continues at coordinate 3,729 of JBGQCL010000706.1, forward strand.
CATGCTGACCAACCCGGACTGGGACATCGAGCTGGCGGTCGGCTACGACCAGATGTTCCTGCGCTCGAAGTTCGTCAACAAGTACGGGCTGCGCGGGACGATCCGCAACCTGCCGGCGATCACGATCTACGCCAGCAGCTCCAACGGCCTGTATGCCGGGTTCGGCACCGGGCTGGTGTCGCTCAGCAACGTGTCGGCGTTCCTCGACGGGCATCGCGCGTTCACGGTCGGCGGCGACACCTTCGACCTCGCCGGGAAGATCGGGGTGTCGAAGGACCTCGGCGACAAGGTCGCGACCCGGTACTCGCGGGCGAACCTGTTCGTCGAGCTCGCCTACCACGCGCGGTTCCTGGGCAACGTGAGCTACGGGATGGGCGCGCCCGATACCCTGCCCGGCTCGCTGTTCTTCGGCGGCGTGGTGGTCAGCGTCGGGGCCCAGGTCTCGCTGCGGGCCAGCGGCGGCGCGTCCGACGACGACATCAAGAAGGAGATCGCGAAGCAGAAGCACCAGGTGACCCAGGCGTCGACGCCGACCTTGACGACCCACACCGCGTGCGCCGGCGCGAACCTCGGACCCGACTGCGTGCCGATCGACGACTACTGGGATCCCACCCGCTGCGGTTCGCCGGCGGCGGTCGAGGCCAACGTCTGGGTGCTGGCCGAGCTCCCGCAGCGGACGCAGGCGGACCCGCACCCGAGCCTCGAGATCTGCGCCTACGCGGCCCCGCCCGCGGGCTGGACCGTCGTCTCCGAGCGCTGGGATCCGACGCGCTGCGGCCGGCCGGGCGTGGTCGCGCCGAACATCCGGCTGATCCGCAAGGACGGGTCCGACAAGCGCGACAAGCCCGAGAAGCCGAGGACCGATCCGAGCGGCGCCGGCGCGATGCGGAGCGCGGGCGACCCCGCCCCGGTCACCCCGCGGGGATTCCCTCGGGCCAAGGTGGCGCGGGGCCCCTTCCCCGCGCTCGATCCTTAGCCCTCGGTCACGCCGGGGCAGCCAGGTTGATCACCAGCCAGTACAGCCCGAGCTGGCGGACCGCCTCGACGAACTGGGTGAAGTCGACCGGCTTGCGAACGTAGCTGTTGGCGCCCAGGCCGTAGCCCCGGACGACGTCCTGATCCTCGCCCGACGAGGTCAGGATGACGATCGGGATCAGCCGGGTCCGCGGGTCGGCGCGCAGCGCGCACAGCACGTCGAGCCCGTCGACCTTGGGCAGCTTGAGGTCGAGCAGCACGACCTGGAAGACCTCGCTCGCCGGGCGGCCGGCGTGGGCGCCGCGGCAGAAGAAGTAGTCGAGCGCCTCGGCGCCGTCGCGCAGGACCACGACGCGGTTCCCGATCTTGCTCTTGCGGAGCGCGCGAA
>JBGQCL010000707.1:0-5075 GCA_041495365.1 Kofleriaceae bacterium
CATCACGCGATCGACGTGCGCGGCACGCCGCCGTCGCACGGCGCGCAGCACGGGATCGACGCACGCGGTGTGCCGCCGTCGCACGGCTCGCAGCACGCGATGGACGTGCGCGGCACGCCGCTGTCGCACGCGTCGCAGCACGCGATCGACGCAGGCGGTGTGCCGTGGCGCGGCGCGCAGCCGGGCGGCGAGCTGCCCCAGTGGCCGCCGCAGGCGGCGGGGCCGATCGCAACGCCGCTGTACGGCGGGCCGATGCCGTCGCCGGCGGCAGGCGGTTCGGTGCCGCCGGGGATGGCGTTCGCTCCGGCGATGCCGCCCGCTCCGGCGATGCCGCCCGCTCCGGCGATGCCGCCCCGCCCGGCGCTGCCGCCCGCGGCGCAGGCGGTGGTGCGCGTCCTGCCCGGCTCGGCGATGTTTCCGGCGGTGGTCCCGCCGCCCGCGGCGATGCAGTCGCCGCGGCCGTTCTTCCCGATCGAGCCCACCGTCGGCGCGCCGCGCTACTCGGCGACGTTCACCGCGGCGAGCGGCTACGACATGGCCGCGGCCGCGAGCTACAACAAGCTGGTGCGCCGCATCATCTGGGCCGCGGTGATCATCGCGGTGCTTGCCGCCGTCGTGATCGCGATGCACTGAAGCGGGGGGTCGGCGCGATCGCGGCGATGGGTGGATCGGTCGATCGCAGCTCGGCGGGGGCCGGCGGTGTCAGCCGAGCCAGTCGAGCAGGGCGGCGCTGCGATCGTCGGGCAGGTCGACTCCGGGCAGCGGGCCGGATGCCTCCGGGCCGTGCCAGTCCGAGCCGCCGGTGCAGGTCGCGCCGAGCTCGTCGGCCAGGGCGATCCAGCGCGCGCGCGCGCGCGGATCGTAGGCGCCGTAGAACGCCTCGATCCCGGTCAGGCCGTCGGCCCGGTGGCGCCGGAGGTAGTGCGCGCTGCGCTGGTCGTAGAGGTGCGGGTGGGCGAGCGCCATCGCGGCTCCGGCGGTCCGGCCGATCTCCAGCGCCTCGCTCAGCGCGAGCGCGCGGTGCGGGACGTCGACCGGCCCGCCATCGTAGAGGTGGCGGGCGAACGCGTCGGCGACCGACGTCGCCCGACCGGCCGCGACCATCGCGCGCGCGAGGTCGGGGCGGCCGATCGAGCGCCGCTCGGCGCCGGCGAGCAGCGGCTCGATGTCGATCGCGATGCCGCGCCGGGCGAGCCGCGCCGCCATCACGCGCAGCCGGTTGCGGCGGGCCTCGCGCACCGCCGCGAGCCGGTCCTCGAGCACCGACCACGCGCCGCCGCGGTCGAACGCCAGGACGTGGACGGTGCGGCCGCCGTCGTCGCACGACAGCTCGACCGCGCGGATCGCCCGGGCGTCCGGGACGGCGACTCCCGAGCCGGCGCAGGTGTCGTGATCGGTCAGCGCGAACACGGCGACCCGGCGCTCGGCGGCGCGCGCGGCGACCTGCTCCGGGGGCTCGGTGCCGTCGGAGCAAGTGGAGTGACAGTGCAGCTCTAAGCGCACCGGCGGTGTATACCTCGGGTCATGGCCGAGAGCCTCGTGGCGCTGCGCGATCGCAGGGAGCAGGTGATCTCCCGACTGTCGGACGGCTACGCGCGCGATCTGATCGATGTCGACGAGCTGGAGCGCCGGCTCGACCTCGCGCACGGCGCGCACAGCCTGGCCGAGCTCGATCAGCTGGTCGCCGACCTCGGCGACCCGGCGCCCGCGGCGTCGACCGCGCTGGTGCTCGCCGGTCCGACCGCGATCGACGACCCCAGTCGCGCCGACGCCAGGCGGCTGCGCGTGATCATGAGCTCGATCGAGCGCCGCGGCCGGTGGACGGCGCCGCGCTCGCTCGACCTGCGCGTGCTGTGGGGCAACGCCGAGCTCGACTTCCGCGAGGCGTCGCTCGGCCCCGGGATCACGACGATCCATGTCCGGGTATTCATGGGCAATCTCGAGGTGGTGCTGCCGCCCGGCCTCGCGATCGAGGTCGACGTCTCGTCGTTCGCCGGCGCGGTGACCGAGCGCCATCGCGTGCCGCCGGACGCCGATCCGGGGCGGCCGCAGCTCCGGATCGTGGGCACCGTCCGGTTCGGAAACCTCGAGATCACGACGCGCTTGCCGGGCGAGTCCGCACGCGACGCGTACCGGCGAGAGCGCCGGGCGCACAAGGATCTGCGGCGGTCGGAGCGCGACGCGGACCGGCTCGAGCGGCGCGAGCGCAAGGAGCTCCGCCGATCCGCGCGCGGGGAGCTCCCGCCGGGCAGCGGCTCGTGACGCCGATCGTCACCGCGTCGCAGCGGTGATCTTCGCCTCGCCTCGGCTCGGCCTCGGCGCGGCTCTCGGTTCGGCCTCGGCTGGACCTGGCACCCGGCAGCCCCTTGGTCCGGGGACGCAATCGTGCGATCCTGGGGGGTTGGACTGCGGGATCGCTGCACAACTCTGCTAAGCTCTGACGCAATGGCAACTCCGGGCGCTGCGCCGGCTCGCCTCGGTCGCTACGAGCTGCTCGCGCGTCTGGCCGCGGGAGGGATGGGCGAGATCTTCCTGGCGCGTCTGGAGGGTGCCGCCGGGTTCGAAAAGCTGTTTGTGATCAAACGGATCTTGCCGCACCTGGCGGACGACGAGCGGTTCCGCGCGATGCTGATCGCCGAGGCCCGGGTCGCCTCGATGATGGCGCACGCCAACATCTGTCAGGTCTACGAGCTCGGCGAGACCGACGGCCAGCTCTACATCGCGATGGAGTACCTGGAGGGGGTCACGCTGCTCCCGCTGCTCCGCAAGCTGTCGAAGGAGAGCGGCGCGCTCGACTTCGGGTACGTGGCCGGCGTGATCCAGCAGGCGACCGACGCGCTGCACTATGCGCACGAGCTGCGCGAGCGCGGCGGCGGCACGCTCGGCATCGTCCACCGCGACGTCACGCCGACCAACGTGTTCCTCACCGACACCGGCGTGGTCAAGCTCCTCGATTTCGGGATCGCCAAGGTCAAGGACATCTCGGCCAACACCCAGGCCGGCACGGTGAAGGGCAAGTACGCCTACATGTCGCCCGAGCAGCTGCGCGGGGCGCCCGTCGACCGCCGCGCCGACGTGTTCGCGCTCGGCGTCGTGGTCTACGAGATGCTGGCGCTGCGCCGGCTGTTCCAGCGCAAGACCGACTACCTCACGTTCCGCGCGGTCCTCGAGCAGCCGATCATGGACATCCGGCGCTACCGGCCGGACGCCCCCGACGCGCTGGCCGCCGCGCTGACCCGCGCGCTCGACCGCGATCCGGCGTCGCGGTTCGAGACCGCGCGCCAGTTCGGCACCGCCATCGTCGACGCGGTGTCGTCGGTGCGGCGGCCGTGGACCCAGGGCGAGATCGGCGACTTCGTGCGCGCCAACTTCGCCGCCGAGATCGCCCAGCGCAGCGCGCAGATCGCGAGCGCGGTGCGCTCGGGCGTCGATCGCACCGCGATGCCGCTGATCGCGCGGCCCGACGAGGAGACCACCGAGGTCGACGACAACACCGAGGAGTTCGGCGGGGCGAGCTCCGAGATCTCGGAGACCCCGGTCGACGTCCGCCACCTGCGCCGGCCGAGCGCCGAGCAGGTCGTCGTCGACGCGCCCCGCGAGCCGCCGCCCAATCTCGGCGCGCTGCGCGCGGTGCCGGCGCCGGTCCACGCGCCGCAACCGCCGATCGTGGTGGTCAACCGGCGCAGCGTGGTGTGGCAGCTGATCGCGTTCGCGATGGTCGCGGTCGCCGGCGGTGCGCTGTTCCTGGTGTGGCGTCAGATGCAGGCTCCGTCGACCACGCTCGTGATCGACCATGGCCCCAGCACCCGGGTCGAGCAGTCCGGGTCGGACGTCGTCGAGGTCGGGCCCCGCGAGCCGGCGACCGTGCCGGGCGCGCGACCGCCGCCGCCGGGCGACTCGTCGGCCGAACTGTCGGTCGGCGCGCCGGGAGACCACGGCGGCGCGACGGCGGAGCTGCCGGTCGAGGCGCGCCGCGACGCACCCGCCAAGCCGACGGCCGACCGGCGTCGCCCGGCCGGCGATCCGTACCAGGACCTGGTCAAGGCCAGGAAGGCCGAGGTCGATCGCTGCACCACGCACGGCGACCTGCCGCCGGGCATCTCGATGAAGATCGTGATCGGTCCGGACGGCCACCCCCGGAGCGTCACGCTCGCGCCGGCGGACTTCGACACCACGCTGCTCGGTACGTGCATCAAGAAGGTGTTCCGCAGCGTGACGTTCCCGCGCGCCGATCACGACGTCCCGCTCGACGTCCGGCTGCGTCGGGGTTAGGTGTTGCGCGGGGGCAGCGCGCCCCACCTGCGCACCGCGGGTGTCCTGGATGCCGCCGAAATGACGCACCGCGGTCAGCGCGATCGGTCACGGCGCGCGGCAGAGACAGAATCGCGACGGCTCCGACGCCGCGAATGCTTGACCCCTGTCGCGCCGCCGGCAGAGACTCGGCCCGAATCCAGGAGCAATGCTTTGCCCGGGGTGTATGCCCCGGACTGACACAAAGGAGAACCGCGATGGAGATACGGGTCCCGTCTCTGCGCTGGCCGTGGCTCGCCGCCATCGCCGCGCTCGCCGCTGCCGGTTGCGACAGCACCTCGTCCTCGTCCGAGCCGGTGCCGCCGTCGCAGCCGGTGCCGCAGATCAAGACGCTGTCGAACCGCGCTGACATGATCAGCGGCGGGGACGCGCTGGTCGAGATCGTGCTCCCGCCCGGCGCGACGGCCGGGACGCTCCACGTCACGGTGGGCCCGCCGGGCAAGCCCGACATGGCCAAGGACGTGAGCGACCGGTTCACGGCGCGCGCCGGTCGCCTCATCGGTTTGATCACCGGGCTCGCGGAGGGCCCCAACGTGCTGTCGGCCGACCTCGGGACCGGCCATGGCGTGTTCCTGAAGATCACCAACCACAACATCGGCGGCCCGATCTTCTCGGGCCCGCACGTCACGCCGTTCGTGTGCGCGACGCCGAGCGGTGCGCCCGGCGCCGACGGCCTGCCGGCGAAGCCGAGCGGCCTGTCGGGCACGGCAAGCACCGACGGCCTGTGCAACATCCCCACCGAGGCGCGGCTGTTCTACCGGACC
>JBGQCL010000708.1:0-5073 GCA_041495365.1 Kofleriaceae bacterium
GGCGCGCATCGCGAGCCGGGCGAGCGCCGCGTCGAGGATATCGCCGCCGACGTTGTCGAAGAACACGTCGATGCCCTGCGGGCAGTGCTCGCGCAGCGCGTCCCGGACGTCGCCCGCCTTGTAGTCGATCGCGGCGTCGAAGCCGAGCTCGGTCAGGTAGCGGCACTTGTCGGCCCCGCCGGCGATGCCGACCGTGCGGCAGCCGTGGATCTTCGCGATCTGGCCGACCACGCTGCCCACCGCGCCGGCCGCGCCCGACACCACGACCGTGTTGCCGGCGACCGGCTTGCCGATGTCGAGCAGGCCGAAGTACGCCGTCAGGCCCGGCATGCCGAGCGTGCTGAGCATCACCGGCAGCGCGACCAGCCCGGGCGACAGCCGGGCATCGATCGGCATGACGCCCTCGCCGTTCGAGATCGCGTACTCCTGCAGGCCGAACGTGCCGATCACGTGTGTGCCGGCGGAGAACCGGGGGTTCTTCGACTCGATCACGCGGCCGATCGCGCCGGCGCGCATGACCTCGCCGATCGCGACCGGCCGGATGTACGACTTGCCCTCGTTCATCCAGCCGCGCATCGCGGGGTCGAGCGAGATGTACTGGACCTGGACCAGCAGCTCGCCGTCGCCGAGGTCGCGCACGGTCTCCTCGTCGAATGCGAAGTCGGTTGGCTTCGGGAGGCCGCTGGGCCGTGCCGCGAGGGTGAAGCGATGATTCTTGCGCGCCATGGCCGGACGGTACTCCGGGCGGCCCCGCGACGCGAGGGGCGCTGCCGTCAGCGCGCGAGGCGCGGCCAGGTGTCCGACAGCCGGTAGCCCACCGGCCACGGATCGTCGGGGTCGAGCATGTCCTGCCGCGTGCCGGTGATCCACGCGCGCCCGGAGATCGACGGGATGATCGCCGGCCGGCCGCCGACCTCCGCGTCGGCCTCGATCTTGCCGAGGAACTCCGAGCCGATGATCGAGCGCGCCAGGTAGCGGTCGCCGACCTCCATCTCGCCGCGCGCCCGCATCACCGCCATCCGCGCCGAGGCGCCGGTCCCGGTCGGCGAGCGATCGATCTTGCCGGGCTGCACCACCACCGCGTTGGCCGCGGTCCGCACGCCGGCCTCGACCACGACCGGCGCGGCGAGCTGGCAGAACGAGATGTGGTTCCAGCCCGGGTTGGTCGGGTGGACGAACCCGAGCTGCTCGTTGGCGGCGCGCGTGATCCGCACGCCGGCCTCGGCGAGATCGCGCGCCTCGTCGGGCGCGAGCCGGAAGCCGAGCCGGTGCGCATCGACGATCACGAAGCTATCGCCGCCGTACGCGGTGTCGGCGCTCAGCGTGCCCAGCCCGGCGACCTCGATCGCCGCGCCGAGCCGGTCGGCGAACGACGCCACGTTGCGCACCGTGATCCGCTCGGCCTTGCCGGCCCGGCAGTGCGCGACGACCTCGACCAGGCCGCCGGGCGCCTCGAGCACCAGGCGGGTCTCGGGCTCGGTCATCGCCAGGATCCCGCAGTCGAGCAGCACGGTCGCCACGCAGATCGAGTTCGATCCGGACATCGGCGGCGTGTCCTCGGGCTCCATGATGATGAAGCCCATCTGGGCCCGCGGATCTCTGGGCGGCACCAGCAGGTTGACGTGGCGGAACACGCCGCCGCGCGGCTCGTTGAGCACGAAGTTGCGCAGCGTCCCGTCGCGCGCGATGAACCGCGACTGCTCCCACAGCGTGTCGCCGGGCGGTGGCGGCACCCCGCCGACGATCACGTCGCCGACCTCGCCCTCGGCGTGGCACGACACGATCTGGATCAGCCGGGTCGTCCGCATGGATCGGCCGGCACCGTATCACAGCGCTATCCGCGGTCAGGCTGGACCGGCTCGAGCATGCTAGCCTATCGCCGTGTTGCTCGAAGATGCTCCACTCACGCTTCGAGAGTTCATGACGGACGAGCCGGTACCGCTTGCAACGATCTTCCGAGAGATCCTGTCGCTCCTGGCGACGCGCGAGGATGCGGTTGTGTTCGGAGCCCATGCGGTCAACGCGTACTGTGAACCCGAGCGGATGACGGCGGATATCGACGTGCTGTCCACCGACGCTGCCCGGCTCGCGGAGGACGTCCGCGCTCTCATTTCAGAGCGATTCCGGATCGCCGTGCGAGTTCGAGAGGTCGTCCCTGGAGGATTCCGCGTCTATCAGCTTCGCAAGCCGAAGAACCGACACCTCGTGGACGTACGTCAGGTTGCCCAGCTGCCGCCGTTCCGAGCGATCGGACGCGTTCGGGTGGTGGAGCCGGTCGAGCTCGCCGCCATGAAGGCGATCGCCACGGCAGCCCGCAAGGGACAAGAGAAGGGGCTCTCCGACCGCCTGGACCTACATCGACTGCTGCGCGCGTTTCCCGAGCTGCGTGCCGAGGATGGCCCGGTTCCTGCGCGGCTCGCGGCGCTCGGGGCGGACATCGCAGCCGTCGCGGCCTGGCGCGAGGTCGTACAGGCTCCGCTCGAAGCCGAGGACGAGGACAGCGACGAGTGACGCAGTACGGTTGATCGACACCCGGCGAAGCCGGCCGGCCCTCGGGCGCGGCGGCCTGCCGCCGAGCCGCCCGTTTCGATCCACTGAATCCACGAGTTCGGCCACGATGTTCGGGTCGGTCACGCCGCCCGTCGTGACTTTGACTTCTGGCCTGAACCTGCCCGGCGAAGCTCCTCCCGGAGGACCTTCCGGAGGATCTGTTCGAGCGGCTTGTCCTGGGTCGCGATGAACGTCCGGAGCGCTTCGTTGATGAGGGTCTGGTAGTTTCCTCCACCGACATCATCAACCTGCTTTCTGAACCAATCCAGCAGGTCATCGTCCAGACGAATGGTGATGCGCGTCTTCCCATGAGAAGAGGGTGTAACTGCACCTCGGCGCCCAGTTCTGAAGTCGTATTCTTTGCGCATCGTCATTCTCCGTGGTCGTAGTTGGCCCGCTCACTGGATGTCGTCCGACGTGCTGAAAAGACACGAACGTCGTCCCCTCGCGGGGCTCGCGGGGTCCAGCAGACGACCAGCACACGCCCGAGAAAATCGACCCCCATGGTCGCGAATCTCTGCTCGTTCGGGTGTGGATCATCAATGGTGACAGCACGTGGGTCCTCGAAGACGCCGACCGCATCTGAAAAGGCGACCCCGTGCTTCTTGGCGTTGGACAGCGCTTTCTTCGGGTCCCACTGGAAGGCCACCTCGCTACTGTATGCACAAATGTGCACCGAAGCAAGAGCCGGAACGCTGGGACGATCATCCATACATGGAAAGTCTGCGATGCCGACCCGGCAGGGTGGCTCCGGCCGTGGCCATCGTCCGGTAGTCGGACACGACATGGCGTACGTGGGCGACGGCAGATTCGGCCCCGCCAGCAAGGCGCGCGCGAAACTCCGCGCGCTGGTACCCGCGCGCCGCGGCGAGCCACCACGCGCCGCGGCGATGCCGAGCGGCTCGACGCGTGCGGGCCGGGTCCCGTGGGCCGAGCTGTTGCGCCGGATGTTCGCCGAGGACGTTCTGTGCTGCCCGCGCGGCGGCCGCCGCAGCGTCGTGGCCTTGGTGAGCGATGCCACCGTCGCGCGCAGCGTGCTCCGCACACTCGGGCTTGCCCGCCCGTTTCGCACCTATCACGCGGGCGTGGTCTGCAATCGCGGCTGCGGCGTGCCGGGCGTGCCGCGCCAGTGTCTGTCGGAGTGACGGCGGCGCGCCGGGCTACACGAACGAGTCCTGGTAGCCGGCGTCTTCTACGGTGAGCGCGGCGGAGGTCGCGCGCAGCGGGGCGAACGCGTCGGCCATGACGGCGAGCTCGGAGGTGGCGGTCGCGCCGATCGACTTCTCGTAGCTGCCGGGGTGCGGGCCGTGTGGCACGCCCATCGGGTGGTGCGAGATGCTGCCGGGGCCGACGCCGCGGCGCGAGGTGAAGTTGCCGTCGCAGTAGAAGATGATCTCGTCGCAGTGGGTCGAGCTGTGGGGATACGGGCAGGGGATCGCTTCGGGGTGGAAGTCGACCGGGCGGGGGACGAAGCTGCAGATCAGGGCGCCGCGGGCGGCGAACGTGCCGTGCCAGGTCGGCGGCAGGTGGACCGAGCTGACCCGGGGCTGGAATGCGAGGATCGGGAACGCCCACGGGTAGACCGTGCCGTCCCAGCCGATGACGTCGAGCGGCGGGTGGTCGAGCGTGAAGCCGTGCCAGGCGCCGCCGCGGCGGACGACCAGATCGCGGATGGCTTCGTCGACGGGCGCCTGCAGCTGCGGCCGCTTGAAGTCACGGTGGGAGTACGGGGCGTCCATGCGGAGCTGGCCGACCGGGTTGCGCCACTGGTGGGGGATGTGGAGGCCGCCGGCGAGCGAGAACCAGAACCAGTGCTGCGGCCCGGCGGGCAGGAAGCGATGGAGCAGGCCGCGCGGCACGAACACGTAGTCGCCCTGGGCGAACCGGACGTCGCCGAGCAGGCTGCGCAGCACGCCGCCGCCCTGGTGGACGTAGATCAGCTGATCGGCGTCGCCGTCGGCGATGTAGACCGGGTCGTCGGCCGTCGGGAACGCGACGCCGGCGATCAGGTCGTCGTTGAACAGCAGCGGGACGCGGGCGTCGATCTGCGGGCCGGCGCCGGCGGCGCGGGCGAGCTCGCCGGTGCGGGCGAGCTCGCCGGTGCGGTAGTGGCGCTTGGCGAGCGGGCGATCGGCGGCGGCGGCCGGGGCGGGCCAGCCGTGCGCGGGCGCGGCGATCCGGTGGGTGTGCGGCCGGCGCTGGTGGTAGAGGATGGTGTACGGACCGTCGAAGCCGTCCCGGGTGAAGCACTCCTCGTGGCGGAGCTCGCCCTCGGGGCCGCGCAGCTGGATGTGGTGCTTGCGCGGGACGTCGCCGAGCTGCATGCGGTCGAGCATCAGGCCCCGCTCCCCGAGGGAGGCTTGTGAGGGGATCCGGATTCCCGGGGGGATCCGGGGGCGGAGCCCCCGGAAGGAGAGGAATCCCGGGTGGATCCGGGGGCAGAGCCCCCGGAAGGAGAGGAATCCCGGGGGGATCCGGGGGCGGAGCCCCCGGATGGAGCGTGCGTGCGAGGGATCTGATCCC
>JBGQCL010000709.1:0-5063 GCA_041495365.1 Kofleriaceae bacterium
CTTGAGCTGTGCGAGCAGGTTCTCTTGGTTGCAACGCCCGTTGGCTTCGGCGACGACCTGCTCGCAGGTCAACGCGCGGTCGTTGGTGATGTAGAAGAAGTAGCGGTAGTTCTGCCCGAGGCAGAGCTGGCCGCGCTCCTCGACGATGGTCTTGCGCAGCGCGACGAGGCGATAGGGCCGGTTCGCCTTCCGGGGTTGATACTCGAACTCGGCGAGGTCCTCGCGTGCCAAACACTGGTTGAGGTACCCGCGCTCGCGGACGATCTGCTCTTTGACCCAGGGCTGCTTGGCCCGCTCCTTGCGCAGCGCGAACGCTTGGTCTGCGTGACGTACCAGCTCGCGGTAGTCGCTCTCGTCGACAGCCTCCGCACGCCCAATCATCGGTGGGGAAGCGTCGTAGCCGAAGACGAACCTCACGCCATCGTCGTCCCACGGGTCGAGGTGCGCGGTCTGCGAGAAATCCGTGTCGCCGCGAAGCAGCACGTTCTTCCAGCCGGCACGGCGACACAGCGCGATCGCGCGCGTGAAGTACGCGGCGGCGCCCTCGTGAGAGGGACGGTTGCCCGACCGGTTGACGATGAACAGCGGCTCCCCCGTGTTCGCCAACGAGACCACCAGGGGGTGATAGCCCCACTGCCCGGCGTACGACAGGTCCATGCCCTGCTTGCATTCGCCGTTGGTCTCGACGATCGAGCCATCGGCGTCGATCCGCGCCGGCTGCTCGAAGAACGCAGGGGGTTGCTGCCGCCAGATCCCGACGCGCACGTCATTGACGATGGTCATCAGCAGATCGATGTCTGGGGGTCCGAATCGCCGGCAGAAGTCGCCCTCGGTCGTCGGGTCAGGGATCGTACGCGCACCCAGCGCATCGAGGTACGCCACGTCGTTGCGGCGGATCTCGAGATCATCCAGCACGAGTCCGCCGCACATCGTGTTGTATACGATGTTGAGGATGTGGTCGGCTTCACTATACGGCCGTCGCCGCTGCAAGATCGGCAGTCGCGTGTCGAGCGCCTTAATCAGCCCCACCTTCGATGCGAGTAGGTGCACCGCGCCGATACCACCACATGAAATCGCATGACTGCGCTCCGAGAGCTCATAGTGGATCGTGCTGGCGGCGAACTCGGGGCCGTCCGTACGTGGCTCTTGTCCGCCCTCTGCCGCGGCCAGTCGCTGAGTGATCTCGCGCGCTGCTGCCGCAAGTCGTCGTCGTAGCTCTTGTTTCACCTGAAACCTCCGCATGCTCGGTGATTGCGCGATCGCAACCTCCCAACCGCCGAGGCCCACGGTTTGATCCCGAGAGCGTACGCGCCGTCGCGTTGACGCGATCTCCGACGACGATTTGTGCTCAAGCGGCGGCAGCCACCCTCCGGCCGCTGCCGTCCCTCCTCGCGAACCCGCCCTCGGCGCCCCTCTGCCGGGTGTCAGGCCCGGGTAGCGCTTCTTTAAGGGCTAGGTCAGCTGCCCGTTGCGTGCGAGCATCTTCGCCTGCCTGCTTCATGCTCTCCATGAGCTCGTCGGTTGGATCCATCACCGGCCACGATGAGACCCTTGGAGGGCGGTGTCAAACAGCGACCTCACACCCGCTGGAGATTGCGGGCTCACGCGAGAGTTGGACGCTGAAGAGGGGGCGCCGCGAGAACCGCCCCGGGTGGAGTTGGACGTCGGGGGACCGCGCGCAGCTGGGCCGAACCGGAGATCCCGAGCGCGCCGGGGCCGACCTGGACGCTGGGTCGACCGGCACCGGCCGAGCGGGATGCAGCGGACGTCGCGAGCGACGCTGGGGCCGAGTTGGACGCCGCAGTCCTCGCGAGCATCCGTGCCGAGCAGCTGGACGCCGCCATCGCCGCGATTACGCCGGGCCGGCTGGCTGCGCCAGGGGCCGGGCTGGGTGCCGCCGCTGCGAGCACATTAAGGGCTGGAACTCGCGGTGGCCGCGCGGTCGCCGGCCGAGCCACCTCGGAGGTCGTGATCGGTCGGGCCGAGCTGGCCGCCGCGGCTGGCGGAGCTGGCGCCCGGCCAGCCGGCGGAGCGGCTCCCGGCCGAGCTGGCTACCTCGGAGGTCGTGACCGCCGGGGCCGAACTGGCCTCGCCGCGGGCGGCGGAGCGGCGCCGGGGCCGCGCGTAGATCGCCGGAAGGTCGCGGCCAGGGCACTCGACGCGGCGAGCCATTCGAATCGAATTCATTGGAGGCGCGGCGGCATAATAATTGCGTAAAATCGCGTAGATATACTGGCAAATCCTGCCCCCGCTACGAACCTACCGCGTGCTGGCAATCAGCCGCAGCCCAGCGCGGTCACCACCGCGACTGCAGCCCAGCCCAGCGAACATCGCGGTCGGGGGCGTTCTCGTACGGCGCGCGCTCTGCTCAGACAGGCGCACCATCGGACCACGACCTCGCAGCGCGCCGGCAGCTCACGCGCGGCTTCCGGCTTGGTCCGCCGGAGCAGGAACGGCCGGATCACGCGCGCGAGCGCGGCCTGCGCGTCGGGATCCCGGCTGCGCTCGATCGGCGAGGCGAACCTGTCGTGAAACTGGTCCCAGCTGCCAAGTAGTCCTGGGAACACCACCGCGAACAGGCTCCGCAGCTCGCCGAGGTGGTTCTCGAGCGGCGTGCCCGTCAGCGCGACCCGGAACTCTGCCCGAGGTCGGCGCGACGACGGCCAGCGCTGGCCAGGGCCCGATCGAACAGCAGCGCGATCGCCTGACCTTGGTGGCGAAGCACGGCGTTCTCAAGCACCAGTTCGCGTCGGGTCCGGACCGCGTCCACGGCGACGGCTGCGATCTCAAGGCCCGGCGAGCGCGTTCCGGAACCAAGGTCGCCAACGAGCGGCGCAGTGGCCGAGCGGCCCAACTCGAAAGGGGCGGCAGGTGACATCTGAAAGTTCTTGCCGTATCACCTGAAACCAAGAGCATGGTGGCCGCGAAGTTCGGGAACAACCCCGTAGATACGTCGTTCGCCGGTGTCACGCCGACCGCGGCCCCGCCTCGCGCGATGCGTCAGGTACGTCGCCGCTCGACGACGCATCGCCTGAGGTCGGACTACGCGCACTCGCCTCAGGTCGCGTATTCTCGCGCGCCGCGCTTGGCGGGTCGTTCGGCAAGCCTATGCGCTCAGTGGTGAAGTACTTCAGTGCGGCGTCCAACCGGTCGGCCAAATCGGGGGAGAAAGCGTTGCTCAGCCTGGAGAGCACGTTGGCGACATCGGGATCGTGCGCGGCCGTCTTGCCAATGGCGATCACGAGATCGCTGAGCTGCTCATCAAGCTTGTCGCGCTCGGCCTGGGTCCCATCGCACTCCTCTTTGAGAAATTGTACGCGGTCGACGAGGTCGGCGGGGTGCTTGATGCTTCCGCCGAGCAGCGAGGCGAGCTTGGCGAGCCGCTCGCTCGACAAGATCATGTCGTGGTTGCTGCCCATCTTCACCCACGCGGCGTGGAGCTTGGTCACAAGATCGACGGGCAAGCGCAGCGTCGTCACGATCTCGCGCAATCCCTTGCCCTCGTCGAGCGCTTCGAAGACTCGCGCGTCGCGCTCACCTTCCCGCGAGCCGTCCACCGGGCTCGCCGAACGATCGCGGGCTACGCGCGCGAGTTCGGCGGGATCAAAGCGGTGCACGCCGTCGGGACCGACGATCGGGTGCAACACGTCACCCTCGAGTCGCCGCACGCTCGAGACCGAGCAGTGTAGCAGCGCTGCCGCGTCGGCCCGTGTCAGCAGCGCGGAGCCTGGCGACGCACTTTTCGACTTCTTATCCTCGCGAGATTCTTCGATGTCCGGCCTCATTGGCTGCCACCCGAAGCATCATGACATGGGGCGTGACAGGGGGCAAAGACAAGCACCGATGACGGTCCAAAGGGTCTGGCTGATGCGAGCCTGCGTGTGATGTGGGGGCATGTGTGCGCCGAGTGTAGGTGGCGGGCAGCTCTGCTAAATTGTGCGGTGGCTAGCGCTGGAGGCACCCGGCGAACGCGATTTCCTCGGACGCGGGGCCATTCTTGCCGGGGTGATCGAGAATGCCCGTGGCCGCACCGATCTCAGCTGAAACGCGCGCTGCCGCCGCGCAACACGCGGCAGGAATCATCGCGAACCGCGACAAGCGAGACGCCTGGAAGCGACTTCTCGACGCGATCCTGGAACACCTGCAGGCGCTTCTTGGTGTCTATGGCGCCGTGAATTTCGACGCTAACCACCAGCCACTCGATTCCGGCCACTCGCGTCGGGCTCGCGAGCTGATCGACCAGCTCCAGGAAGTAAACGTCGAGCTTGCGCGATACGACGACCGATTGCGCGGGCGCGAGGAATGGCGCGAGTGTGCTCTCGACGGCGAGACGGTCGAGAAGGCGACGGAGCGGTTGCTTCTCGAACTCGGCGCGTCGTCGTATCAGATCGTGCGCGCAGGGGGCGCGGACTCCGCGTTCGCGAGCGATTCTGCGGCTCGAAAAAGCGCCGATCGAAGAAAACGAGCCCGACGTGAGCAACTCGAGCACCAGCTGTCTGCCCCGCACACGGTCTCGATGCTGCTCGAGATTACGGCCATGAAAGCGGGACTCGCGCCATCGCCAGATCACGCCCTTCGCTGGCGCACTGCAACGCAAGAGACCATCGCTCGCTTGTCGAGCGAGCGCAGGTCTTCGTCGAGGAAACGCACGAAGCGGCAGGGATAGGACACGCCGCAGCCGAGCATGTCCATAGCGCGCGTGTGGCCCATCATGAGATGGATCGTCCGTGGATGCAGATCGCCAATCGACACACGGCGATGCGCCTCGCCGCGTCCGTGACATCGACGTCCAGGCGCGGCACGGAGGCGTCTTCCGGCGCGTCGCTGGCGAGTGGCTCCGCCCGGGCCGACGGCCTCGGATCGCGTGGCCTCTGCGGTCGCCGCCTTCGCCGAGCGCCCGATGGACGCCGTCCCGCGCCGCTCGGCCGGTCTTCCACCTCTCCCGATTCCGTTGCGTTCGGCACGACGCCGGCCCAAGCGCCGGAGCGGACGGTGGCGGCGGAGCAAGTCCAGACACCATGGAGCGCGGAACATGAGTCTCGGCCAGGACGCCGGGGCCGGAC
>JBGQCL010000710.1:0-5016 GCA_041495365.1 Kofleriaceae bacterium
ACTTGGAGCGATGCCGAAGCTGTGGAACGAGACGATCGAGACGCACCGTCACGACGTGCGCGAAGCGATCGTCGACGCCACGATGGCGCTGGTCGCCGAGCACGGGCCGCTGTCGGTGACGATGTCGCAGATCGCCGAGAAGACCGGCATCGGTCGCGCGACCCTGTACAAGTACTTCACCGACGTCGAGGCGATCCTGGTGGCGTGGCACGATCGCCAAGTCTCGCACCACCTGAAGCAGCTCGCCGAGCTCTGCCACCAGCCAGGCGACGCATGGTCGCGCTTGCGGGCGGTCCTCGAAACGTTCGCCCTCATGCGCCACGAACACCATGATCCTGATCTCGCGGCGCTCGTGCACCGCGGCGAGCAGATCGGGCACGCGCACCGTCACCTGACCGACCTGATCGCCGGACTGCTGACCGAGGCCGCTGCGACAGGTCGGGTTCGCGAGGATGTCACGCCGTCCGAGCTCGCCGTCTACTGTCTTCACGCTATCACGGCCGCTGCGAGCTTGCCGTCGAAGGCAGCGGTCTTGCGGCTCGTGCAGGTCACGCTCGCCGGCATGCGCCCCGATCATCGCCCTGGCGAGAGCGCTGCTCACAAGCGACGGAACCGCAGGCCAGCGTAAGCATCCAGTGGATGTGAGCCCGCCGCGCGCTCGTCGTGACGGAGCGGGTGACCCTGTAACCGAGCGGGTCACACCATGCAGGTGTCGAGCATCCTATCTGCCCGGAGTTACTGGCCGATGAAGCTGGCGCGCGGCGTGCTTTCCGTGTGGGAGGTGAGTGCTCTCTGTATCCGGGTCTACGATCTCGACAGCTGCCGGCCGGTCCGGCGCGGGAGGTCCATCCAGTGAGTGAGCTCGCGGTCGTCGGTAGCGCACTCGTGCTCATGGTCGTGGTGCTGCTCGCGCGGCGCAAGCGGTCCGGCTGCCCGCGGTGCGGGTGATCGAGGCCAGCATGTCCGGCCCGTCGCATCGCCTGCGCAGCATCACGGGGCGCCGCCTGCTCGGTGCCTTCGCAGCCGTGTTGCTCCTGTTCGCTGCCGCGCTCGCGGTCGAGCTGTTCACGCTGCGGCGTACGGCCGAGGCCGAGGCCGAGGTTGCTCGGCTCGACCACGCCAAGCACGCCGGCCACATGGCCGCCGCGCAGGTGCGCGAACAGTACATCCACCAGGCACATACTCTGATCGAATTCGGCGAAGGCCACCTCGGCCACTACGACAAGGCGGTGGAGGCCACGCGTCAGACGATCGCGCACCTGGAGTCGGTCGCCGAGGCCCCTGGCGATAAGGCGCTCGCCAGGCAGATCGGCGAGCTGGCCGAGCAGAACGACCGCGACTTCCGCGAGCGGGTCGTCCCAGTGGTCCGGGCTGGCGACCGCAGCCACGTCGCCGAGCTCGGCGATCAGCTCGAGGCGGTCGTCGATCGCGTCGTCGAGCTCAACGCGCGGCTCAACGAGGAGCTGGAGCGCCGGAGCAACGCCGCGCGGTCGCGTGCCCAGGACCTGCGCCGGCAGGCACAGATGGCCGCCGTGGCGTGCTTCGCGCTCGCGATCGTGCTCGCCGCGAGCCTCGGCCTATGGCTGACCCGGACCATCGTCCGTCGCGTGGACAGCCTGCGCCAGGGCGCGCGTCGGGTCGGCTCGGGCGATCTCGGCGCGCGCATCGAGCTCACCGGCAACGATGAGTTCGCGGAGCTCGCGGCGTCGTTCAATCAGATGGCCGCGAGCCTCGCGCATGAGCAGGCGGCGCTGGTGCGCTCACAGAAGCTCGCGTCGATCGGGCAGGTTGCCGCCGGGGTCGCCCACGAGCTCAACAACCCGCTGTCGGTGATCCTGGGTTACACGAAGCTGCTGCGCGCGAACCCGGGGCCGCACGCGGACGACCTCGCGATCATCGAGAGCGAGGCCCGGCAATGTCAGCGGATCGTCGCCGAGCTCCTCGATCTCGCGCGTCCGCACCGGCTCGATGTTCAGCCGGTCGACCTGGCGACGCTCGCCCGTGAGGCCGTGGATCGACTGGAGGACGCCGGTGCGCTGCACGACCGCAAGGTCGAGGTCGTTGCACATGCTCCGGTCGTGGTTCCGGCGGACGCCGGACGGATCCGTCAGGTGATCGCCAACATCGTCGTCAACGCGGCCGAGGCCACCGCGCCGACCGGCAAGATCACCATCGATGCACGCAGCGAGGCCGACGCCGCGATCCTGACCGTCGCCGATGACGGCCCCGGGATTCCATCCGACCTGCTCGCGCAGGTGTTCGACCCCTTCCTCACCACCAAGCCTCACGGCACCGGCCTCGGGCTCGCGATCGCGCACGCGATCGTCGACGCGCACGGCGGACGGATCTCGATCACCTCGTCCGCGGAGGCCGGGACCTGCGTGTCGCTTCGGCTGCCGGTCCCGCCGCCGGCGGAGGCCCCAGCACCATGACCCGGCCTCGCGTCCTCGTGGTCGACGACAAGGACACGATGGTGATGCTGCTGTCGCGCATCCTGTCGCCCGAGTTCGACGTCACCACCGCCGCCGACGGCACGCGCGCTCTCGGCCTGATCGCGTCCCAGCCCTTCGATGTCGTGGTCAGCGACATCCGCATGCCGGGCGCCGATGGCATGGCGGTGCTGCGCGAGACCCGCCGCATCCAGCCGGATACCGAGGTGATCCTGATGACGGCGTTCGGCACGGTACAGGCCGCGGTCGAGGCGATGAAGCAGGGCGCCTACGACTACCTGCAGAAGCCGTTCGAGCCCGACGAAGCGCTGCTGGTCGTGCGTCGCGCGGCCGAGCGCAAGCACCTCCGCACGCAGGCCCGCGAGCTCGAAGCCGCGCTCGCCGGCGCGCAGCGGTTCCAGAACCTGATCGCCGACAGCCCGCCGATGCACAAGGTGCTCGAGCTGGTGAGGCGCGCCGCGACCAGCGATGCGACCGTGCTGATCACCGGGGAGAGCGGCGTCGGCAAGGAGGTCGTCGCGCGCGCCATTCACAGCGCCGGCGCGCGAGCCCAGCAGCGCTTCGTCGCGATCAACTGCGGCGCGATGCCCGAGCAGCTGTTCGAGGCCGAGTTGTTCGGATACGTGAAGGGCGCGTTCACCGGCGGTACCGCGGATCATCGCGGCCTGTTCGAGCAGGCCAGCGGTGGCACGCTGTTCCTCGATGAGATCGGCGAGCTCCCGCTGACGATGCAGGTCAAGCTCAACCGGGCGCTCCAGGAGCACATGATCCGCCGCGTCGGCGACACCACCGAACGCCCGGTCGATGTGCGCGTGATCGCCGCGACGAACATCGATCTGCCCGCAGCGATCGCGGCTGGACGGTTCCGCGAGGACCTCTACTACCGGATCAATGTGTTTCCGATCCACGTGCCGCCGCTCCGTGACCGCAAGAGCGACGTGCCACTGCTCGCGGCGCTGTTCCTGCAGCGCCACCGCAAGGACGGGCAGCCCGATGGCTTCACGCCCGACGCGCTCGCGGTCCTGATGGACCACGACTGGCCGGGCAACGTGCGCGAGCTGGAGAACCTCGTACAGCGCGCACTCGCCGTCAGCGACGGACCGAAGATCGGCGCCGCCGCGTTCGAACACCTGCGATCTCCCTCCGGTCACGGCTTCGCCGGCATCCGGCCGGAGACGCTCACGTACCGCGACATGCTGGAGGCTGCGCGAGAGCGCGCGACACGCGACTACCTGGTCGCGGTCATGAAGGACGTTGGCGGCAATGTCACCCAGGCCGCCGAGCGCGCCGGGATCGAGCGCGAGAGCATGCACAGGCTCCTGAAGAAGCACGGCGTCCGGTCCGAGGACTTCAAGCCCCGCGGGACGTGACCAGGCCGAACGCGCGCCGTTGCGCGATCCCGGTCAGCGCGCGGATCGCGTCGTGACTTTCGCGGTCACGTGCGAAGAACCGCCACGCACTTTCCTGCGCGATTCTCGCGGACGAGGCGACGGCACCTCGCGTGCAACGGTCTGCAGAGGACCAACCCACGAGGATATCCGATGCGTGCTTTGTTCATGATGATCCTGGTTGTCGTGGCGTGCGGCTCGAAGCAGCCACCGCCGGCAGCCACTGCCAGCGCCGCGCCTCCGACCGCGGCGCAGCCTCCGGCCGGCGGCGAGATGTGTCCGATGATGCCGCCCGCAGGAACGCAGACCGTCGCGACCGACACCTCGGATGGCATTGCGATCGCGTTCACGACCACCGGCGACGTCGCCGGTCTGCGCGCGCACGTCCGTCGCATGGCGGAGATGCTCGCGAAGATGGGCGAGATGGACCACGGCCGCACGGCGATGGGGAGTGGCGAGAGAGTGGGGAGCGGCGGCATGCACGGCGGGATGATGGGCAGGCCGATGGTGCCGTCCCGTGCGACGGTCGAAGACATCCCCGGCGGGGCGCGCCTCGTGCTCGTGCCGAACGATCCGGCACAGCTCGCGGCGCTGCGCGAACATGTGCGGTCCCACGTCGCGATGATGCAGCAGGGGAAGTGCCCGATGATGCAGCAGGCACAACCTGCCCAACCCACCGACCAGCACGCGCAGCATCACGCAGCAGGTGAGTGATCTGTCATCGCGGTCGAACTCACGCCGGCCTGCTCCTTCGAGCACACAAGTTGTCGCGATCGCGCACGTTGTCCGTGGACCCAAGACCGTCCCGTATCCTCACGCGGAGCTCGCATGCATCGGGCCGGAGCGTAGCCGGCTCGTCTGGCGGTCGCCGGGTGAAGAAGCGAGGATACGGCGATGAGCGATCGCGACGACCGCGGTGAGAGCCGGCGACAGATCGCGCGCCGCGAGCAACGCACGGCCGGCGAACGGTCGGCGCGGCTCGCGAACGCGCTGATGAAGCTGTCGGCGTCGGCGCTCGGCAAGCTGGGGCTCGACGAGGAGCTGCGCGAAGCCATCGACCGTGCCCGCGCGGTGACGTCGCAGGTGGCGCGCCGGCGAGCCGAGCGCGCGCTGGCTGGCGCGCTGCGGCGCGAGGATCTGGTCGAGCTCGCCGCGAAGCTCGCGAAGGTGCAGGAGAC
>JBGQCL010000711.1:0-4998 GCA_041495365.1 Kofleriaceae bacterium
GCCGGCCCCGAACAGCCACGCGCGGTCGTGCCAGATCGCGCGATCCCAGACCAGCTCCTCGACATACGCGATCGCCCACAGCGATGCGCAGAACACCGCGAGCCCGCGCAGACGGCCGCGGCCGCGACGGCCCTCGCCGAGCAGCCGCGCGGTCGCCCCGCCGCTCGACGCCGGCTCGCGCGACGCCGCCCGGGCATAGAGGTAGACCAGCACCAGGTACGGCACGCCGTGGACGAACACGTTGGTCACGGTGAACGCGTAGTCGGTGTTGGTCGCGACGATGCCGGCGTACCAGCACGCCGCGGTCGCGGCGACCACGACGTGCTTGCCCCACGCGACCGGCCGGCGGGCGATCGCCGCCGCGGCTGCGCGCGCGGCGTAGCTCGCCAGCAGCGCGGCGTAGATCCAGCCCGCGACCGTCGCGACGGCGGCGGGCAACCCGGCGACGAAGTCGCCCTGCTTCATCCACCAGAACGCGCGCGGCAGCTCGGTGTGCCACACGATCAGCGGGTACAGCGTCGCGGCGTACACCGTCGCGCCGTCGAGCCAGCGCCCGACCCGGCCGCGCTCGCCGCCGCGCGCGCGGTACAGCATGACCCAGCCGTACTGCTGGCGGATGAAGTGGAACACCGCGAGGTAGGCCAGCGCGCGCCAGAACACCGCCTCGCCCGCCGCGTACAGCGCGACCCCGATGGCGAACGCCGCCAGCGGCGCGATCGCATACAGCGCCGGCCGGCGCCGCCACTCCGCCGGATCGAGGTAGACCACGAACGCGGTCGACCACACGTGCGCGACGTCGACCCCCAGCACGCCGGTCACCCACGTCCACTCCGGCGCCGCGCCGCCGCCCGCGCCCAGCCACGGTCCGGCGAGCACGAGCACGAGCGAGATCGCCGCCGTGCCGCCGAACACCGCCAGATCGAGCGGCGCGGAGAACAGCCAGCGCCGCGGGGGCGCAGCCGCGGCATCGGACAGCGCCTCGGATGGATGCGCCGGGGTCGCGCAGCGCGCTCGCTGGAGGTAGGCTCGGGTCACGGTTCGAAAGATCTTGCATGCTTCAGCCCGACTTTGACGAAATGAGGGCTAAGACTTCTGGGTGAGGCGGCTCGCCAAAAGGTACGGATCGACTCGGAACGTCGCCGCGTCGGCGCCTTCTGGGACACGCGCGTAGAGCCCCCGGCGCACGTTGATGAGGTTCCCCGCGGCCACGTGCTGCTTGAGCACCGACGCCGTGGTCTCCGGGCTGCGCTTCCCCGCGGACAGGTACGCCTCCCGGAACTCCTCGAACCGGAAGACCGAGTGCCGGGCAAAGAAGTCGGTGGGCTTCATCGTTGCCGCCATGCGTTCCTAGAGGCATTGATTATGCCCCTATCAGATCGTGCCGGCAAGTTTGACTTGCCGTAGGTACACGATAGGGGCATCAAACATGCCCCTATCTGGACATCACGGCAATTGCTGATTTGTTCTGTTGGGGGGAGCATTTCAAATTCCCCCTGGCGACGCATTCTCGGCAACGTTGGGTCGGCTGCGTTGCGCCGACTCGAAAATGGCTCCGGGTGCGGCTCCGCTTGCGAACGCTCTCGGTAAACGGAAGCGGGACAGTTTCTGATGTTCGTACTGACCCACGCGGGCTCTCGCAGCGCGAAGCTGAGAACTTGGAGCGAGCGCGCTGGGACTGATTCGCCGCTTCGCACTGTCCCGTCGTGAGTCCGTCGCCTCGTGATCGGTGCCCTCGGACAAATTGAGCCAACGCGAGGTGTCCCGGCTCCCGCTGGACTGTCGCGGCGAAGCGAGCCTGAGTGGTGGCTGCATGGACCAGGCCCCGCAGCCCGAAGATGGGCGCTTGGCGTGGTCGCGGGCGGCGGCGCGAACGTGGGCGCGTTCTGGGCTCCCAGCGCGTGACTGGTGAACGCCGGGACCTGGTCCTGCGCGAGGGTCACGGCTTCTTCCCCTTGCGCGCCGTGCTCTTCGCCGCGCCGTCACCAAGGCGCTTGGTCTCGGCCACGACGCGATCGAAGTCGCTCTCGAACAGCCGGTCCTGCACGATGCGGTACTTCTCGAACTCGCTCTCGGCGTGCGCCTTAGCGATCTCGGCGGTCACCTTGCCGGCGTCCTGCAGCACCTCTCGATCGGTTGCAGCGAGGAAGCGGTTCAGCCTCGTCTCCCAGTCCTGCATGGTCATGGGGAGCCTGCGCAGCGCCATGTCCTCGGCCACGTCGAGGTAGGCGTTCACCAGCCGCGAGAGCTGCGCGAGCTCCGTCTCGGTCAGGTAGTTCTTGGCCACGACCACGTCGAACTTCTGGATCTTGCCGTGGGGCGCGTCGGTCCACGTGTGCAGGCCCATGTGCTCCCTGGAGGCATCGGCGCGGTCAACGATGACCTCGGCTGCGGTCTGCCCGTGGATGGCCCAGTGCAGCTTGTTCTGCACCGTCGCGAAGAAGCGCTTGGTGGCCTGCGCCGTCACGTCGTAGTCGACGGAGGTCGCGTAGATGTCGGTGATCTTCTGGTAGAACTTGCGCTCCGACAGCCTGATCTCGCGGACGCGCTGTAGCTGCTCCTCGAAGTAGCGATCGCTCAGGACGGAGCCGCCGCGCTTGAGGCGCTCGTCGTCCATCGCGAAGCCCTTGATGGTGAACTCCTCGACGACGCGCGTGGCCCACTTGCGGAACTGCACCGCGCGCTCGGAGTTGACCTTGTACCCGACGGCGATGATGGCCGAGAGGTTGTAGTGCTTGGTGTCGTAGGTCTTGCCGTCGGCGGCAGTTATCCGAAAACTTTGGATAACTGCGTCCTCCTCCAGCTCGCTGTCCGTGAAGATGGTCTTCAGGTGGTAGTTGATGGTCCGCACGTCGACGTCGTAGAGCTGCGCCATCATCTTCTGGCTGAGCCACACGTTCTCGTCGGCGTAGACAGCCTCCACGCCGCCCGTGCCACTGGCCGCCACGAAGGTCAGGTACTCGGCCGCCGAGGAGCGAGCGAGGGACGCGGTCGGCTTCTTCTTGCGGGTCATGCTGCGGCCCCGTCGAAGCGGACCCCGACGCACGTGCGGTCGTCCTCGGTCTGGAGGAGGAGCTCGGCTTCGCGGCGGACAAGGTCGGTCATCGCTTCACGGCCTCACCACGGCTTCGTCTGGATGGGCCCTCTTCCGGCGCGGAGTCGTGCTCGCGTGGGTCTGCGGCGGATGTGCGGGCACATCGATCTTCAGTGACCACTTCGGCGGGTACCACTGCGGCACGGGCGCCGGGCGTGGCGTGTACTTCTGCTTGATACGGGTTCGCCCCGACTCGCCCTCGACTTCCGGGTGCGCGACGCGCGCGTACTTGCTGACCTCGCAGAACACGTTCTGGCAGTCGATGAGCTGAAGGCTGCGGCCCCAAAGGCTCTGGAACTCAATGCCCAGTCGCTGGAACTCCTCGCCCGCTCGCTCGGCCATGACCTGAATGATCTCGGCCTCCGTCAGGCCCGCGGTGTCCTTGAAGCACTTGCTGATGCCGTCACGCGCACCAGGTCCGGCGACGACGAACTCCATCTCGGAGAAGTCGGTGAGCTCGCTGTAGTTGATATCGATGGCGAACTGGAACGCGAGGAAGTCGCCGAGCGACGGATAGCCGCGCAGCAACTCGAATGCGCCTCGGAGCGAGCCCACCTTCCCGAGCTTTTTCGGCGCTCCGTCGGCCATCATGTGCTCGACGAGCCGGAGGTGGTTCCGGTGCTTGCGCGGGCTCCCGAACGCCGGCGACGGCATGATGTACGCGGCCGAGTAGACGTGCTCCCCTTCGTTGAGGAGCCCGTCCAACACCTTCGCGTAGGCGTCGAACGAGAACTCCCGCCAGCTCAGCGCACCGAGCTTCGAACGCAGGTTCTCCCAGGTCTCGATCTTGTTGAACAGCTTGAAGAGGATGGTGCGGAAGAAAACCTCCTCGGCCTTCTGCGAGCCCTCGTAGATCACGTGGCGAATCAGATACTGGCTCACCCGGTCCGAAGCGCGGTACGTGTTCGTGAACCGATGAACGCTGAGGATCGGGTCCTCGGTCCATGGCGGCGAGCTGCCCAACACGCGGCGCATGAACATCTCCTGCCGCTCCGAGGCGAAGCGCCAGTAGCTATCGAACACGGGCGTCGTCTTGAGCACGCGCCCACCTGAAAGCCTGACCTCGTAGGCGGCTCGCATGCTCAGTCGGTCCACGCGTCCCCCGTGCGGTTCTTGCCGAATGACGCTCGAGAGTTGTCGGGCTGCTTCGTGCTCTTGCGCAGGTATGCCTGGTGAATCCAGCCCTGGACTGTCGCCGCGTCCTCCGACCAGTTGTGGATGCTCGCGAACCCGCACTCGATGTTGTCGTGGGAGCCGAGGCGGTATCGTCCGCTGGTTGTACTTGGATTTGTCGGCACGCGGATACGTCGGCAGCAGGATGCCGAGCAACCCGGATCGGGGGTTGTACTCCGTGTGCCGGATCGACGAACCGATCTCCCAGTCACGCGGCCTCCGGGACCGGCGCACAAGGCACGGAAGACGCGATAGCCGTCGAGGATCGCCGTCTCCCCGGATGTAGCCGTAGGCGCGCTCGAACAGTTCGGCGTCCTGATGGAGTTGATACTTGAGCAGGCTTTTGCGCAGGGCCTTCTTCACCTCGCGCTCGCCGGCCGCCGTGGTCTGCCAGCCAGGGAAGCGCACCAGCCGCACAATCTCGTCGATGTCGGCAACGACGCGCTCGACCATCACGGGCGTCTTTTCGTTCTTCATCCGTTCAGGACCTCAGGAAGCGGAAGGCACAGGCTTCCAGCCGTTTCCAGGGTACGGGTTCGGATGGGGCCTTGGCAAGACGCGCCCCGTGATCGGGACCAATTTCCGCCGAACGGCGGTTCGGCCCCGGCGCTGGCACGGCGCGGTCACCCCGACGACAAACCACGGGTGGAGCGGTCGTTCTGGGAAGTCGAGCGCTCGTTCCTCAATGGTCGCGAGTTTCGCGACCTCGACGACATGCGCGCGCAGCTCGCGCA